>NZ_CP035417.1:267500-485000 GCF_004123675.1 Leisingera sp. NJS204
TCCTCGACCCACCACTTCCCTGGGAGTGGCGATACGATTTGACCGTTAAGCACTGTGCAGTGTTTAACCGTCCAATCGGACGGAAATTGACATCGTAAAGAGAGATACAATCAACAAGACTGTTGGTCGCCCGAGTGTGGGATTGACCTCAGTCAGGTGCTGACTGTCCTTCGGGACGGGATGCGAGCTTCAGAATACGTCATGTTTCCTCAGACGTCCTGAAGTCTGCCTGATTGAAAAGACAGTGTTGTCCAAGTCAAGTACACTAACCCGGTTCAATATCCGCAAGGATTTGAACCCGCATGATCGCACGATCATGCAATAAGTTCCTGGTCGCAATTGTGGCCGGGAGCGGGATAGTTTGCTTTTTGGTTCAGGAAAACATGCTGCGGTTTCTTACCAGCTTCCGCAGCTGAGCGTGTTTTAGAACACTCTCTTTTTCTGGATCAAATCAAGCGCGAGAAGGGCGTTTGGTGGATGCCTTGGCAGTAAGAGGCGATGAAAGACGTGATACCCTGCGATAAGCTTGGGGGAGCCGGGAATAGGCTTTGATCCCAAGATCTCTGAATGGGGGAACCCACCTGAAAGTTTGTTATAATAGCCGCCGGTTCATTCCGGATGGCTGCTTATAATGGGCTTAACCAGGTACTTATAGACTGAATACATAGGTTTATAAGAGCAAACCCGGGGAACTGAAACATCTAAGTACCCGGAGGAAAGGACATCAATAGAGACTCCGTTAGTAGCGGCGAGCGAACGCGGACCAGCCGAGCCTGATGAGTGAGAAGAACATGTTGGGAAGCATGGCCATAGCGGGTGACAGCCCCGTATTCTAAGCTCTGAGGGACGTATTAAGTAGGGCGGAACACGTGAAATTCTGTCTGAAGATCGGAGGACCACCTCCGAAGGCTAAGTACTCCTTACTGACCGATAGCGAACCAGTACCGTGAGGGAAAGGTGAAAAGCACCCCGGCGAGGGGAGTGAAACAGTACCTGAAACCGAACGCCTACAATCAGTTGGAGGCCCCTTGAGGGCTGACAGCGTACCTTTTGTATAATGGGTCATCGACTTGGTCTCACAAGCAAGCTTAAACCGTTAGGTGTAGGCGCAGCGAAAGCGAGTCTTAATAGGGCGAATGAGTTTGTGGGATCAGACCCGAAACCGAGTGATCTAGGCATGGCCAGGTTGAAGGTGCGGTAACACGCACTGGAGGACCGAACCCACATCCGTTGAAAAGGATCGGGATGAGCTGTGCCTAGGGGTGAAAGGCCAATCAAACTCGGAGATAGCTGGTTCTCTGCGAAATCTATTTAGGTAGAGCGTCATCCGAATACCCCGGGGGGTAGAGCACTGGATGGGTAATGGGGCCCCACAGGCTTACTGATCCTAACCAAACTCCGAATACCCGGGAGTACTAGATGGCAGACACACGGCGGATGCTAACGTCCGTCGTGGAGAGGGAAACAACCCTGACCTCCGGCTAAGGCCCCCAATTCATGGCTAAGTGGGAAAGCAGGTGAGACGTCCAAAACAACCAGGAGGTTGGCTTAGAAGCAGCCATCCTTTAAAGATAGCGTAACAGCTCACTGGTCTAATCAAGATGTCTTGCGGCGAAGATGTAACGGGGCTCAAGCCATGAGCCGAAGCCGAGGATGCACATAGTGCATGGTAGCAGAGCGTAGTGTGACATAGTTCCATGCGTCCTTATCTTCCTGCGGGAAGAATTGGACGCAAGGAGCTTTCGATGAAGCGGGCGCGTGAGCGATCCCGTGGAGAGATCACTAGTGAGAATGATGACATGAGTAGCGACAAAGAGTGTGAGAGACACTCTCGCCGAAAGTCCAAGGGTTCCTGCTTAAAGCTAATCTGAGCAGGGTAAGCCGGCCCCTAAGCCGAGGCCGAAAGGCGTAGGCGATGGGAACCACGTTAATATTCGTGGGCCAGGAGGATGTGACGGATTGTGAAGGTAGTTCATCCTTATCGGATTGAATGGGCTGCTGATCAGTCCCTGGAAATAGCCCTCCATCAGACCGTACCCTAAACCGACACAGGTGGACAGGTAGAGAATACCAAGGCGCTTGAGAGAACGATGTTGAAGGAACTCGGCAAAATACCTCCGTAAGTTCGCGAGAAGGAGGCCCGGGTCCTACGCAAGTGGAATCCGGGGGCACAAACCAGGGGGTGGCGACTGTTTATTAAAAACACAGGGCTCTGCGAAGTCGCAAGACGACGTATAGGGTCTGACGCCTGCCCGGTGCCTGAAGGTTAAAAGGAGGGGTGAGAGCTCCGAATTGAAGCCCAGGTAAACGGCGGCCGTAACTATAACGGTCCTAAGGTAGCGAAATTCCTTGTCGGGTAAGTTCCGACCTGCACGAATGGCGTAACGACTTCCCCGCTGTCTCCAACATCGACTCAGCGAAATTGAATTGCCTGTCAAGATGCAGGCTTCCCGCGGTTAGACGGAAAGACCCCGTGCACCTTTACTACAGCTTCGCACTGGTATCAGGATTGTGATGTGCAGGATAGGTGGTAGGCATCGAAACCGTGACGCAAGTCGCGGTGGAGCCTCCCTTGAGATACCACCCTTCGCACTCTTGATATCTAACCGCGGTCCGTTATCCGGATCCGGGACCCTGCGTGGCGGGTAGTTTGACTGGGGCGGTCGCCTCCTAAAGAGTAACGGAGGCGCGCGAAGGTTGGCTCAGAGCGGTCGGAAATCGCTCGTTGAGTGCAATGGCAGAAGCCAGCCTGACTGCGAGACTGACAAGTCGAGCAGAGACGAAAGTCGGCCATAGTGATCCGGTGGTCCCGAGTGGAAGGGCCATCGCTCAACGGATAAAAGGTACGCCGGGGATAACAGGCTGATACTGCCCAAGAGTCCATATCGACGGCAGTGTTTGGCACCTCGATGTCGGCTCATCTCATCCTGGGGCTGGAGCAGGTCCCAAGGGTACGGCTGTTCGCCGTTTAAAGAGGTACGTGAGCTGGGTTTAGAACGTCGTGAGACAGTTCGGTCCCTATCTGCCGTGGGTGTAGGATACTTGAGAGGAGTTGCCCCTAGTACGAGAGGACCGGGGTGAACGAACCACTGGTGGACCTGTTGTTGCGCCAGCAGCAGTGCAGGGTAGCTATGTTCGGACAGGATAACCGCTGAAGGCATCTAAGCGGGAAGCCCCCCTCAAAACAAGGTATCCCTGAGGGCCGTGGAAGACCACCACGCCGATAGGCCGGAGATGTAAGTGCAGCAATGCATTCAGTTGACCGGTACTAATCGCCCGATAGGCTTGATTTGATCCAGTAACAGACAGTGTTACTCAAAACCAAACAAGCAAACACATCCCATAATACAAGACCTGGACAACGTTGATTGTAACCGACGCAAGTTGCACGTGCCTGCCGCCACCCGGCGGTGACACAGCAACCGGGCGGCATCTCGCGCATTTGCTGAAGCAAATACGCTGCCTGCCGCTCGCCAGCCTTGCTTCGCAAGGCCGTCGGAATTGGATTTTTCTTGGTTTGGTGGCTACAGCACAAGTGAAACACCCGGTCCCTTCCCGAACCCGGAAGTTAAGCACTGTCGCGCCGATGGTACTTGGGCTCAAGCCCTGGGAGAGTAGGTCACCGCCAAACCTAGTAAAATCCAATAATCTCTCAATACGGTCTCAAAAAAACCTGACGCGGGATGGAGCAGCCAGGTAGCTCGTCAGGCTCATAACCTGAAGGTCGCAGGTTCAAATCCTGCTCCCGCAACCAGAACTAATTAACCTGACATATCAAAGGCTTCGGATCTACCATCCGGGGCCTTCTTCGTGTTTAGGCCTTCCGCAACCGACGCCAGCCGCAACAGCCCGGCCAGATCCCCCTCCAGCGTCAGATCCAGGCCAGCGCCCGCCGCCGCAGGCGTCAGCACGATCCGCTCCACCAATGCGCGCAGTGACTCTGGACGTGTCCCGTTTTCGTGCCGCTCCAAGTGCTCGTTTAGGCCACTTTCCGTTCGAATGCGACGGGGCTTTTCCAGCCCAATGCTGAGTGCCGCCGTCGCGGATTGTAGAAGCCATTGATGTAGTTGAAGATGGCCAGTTCAACGGCCCTACGCGTTGGCCACGACCTTCGCCAGATCAGCTCTGCCTTGATCGTTTTGAAGAACGTTTCGACCGCCGAGTTGTCGTAGCAATTTCCCTTGCCGCTCATCCACTGCCCCGGCAGTGCATGTTTACATGCATGAGAGGGGGACACGCTGAACCCGTGTTGTCGCAGGATTATCTGATAGTCATGAGAACAGTATTGCGATCCACGATCCGTATGATGAATGCAGCCCATAGGCGGTGATCTGAAGGCTATAGCCATGTTCAGCGCCCGGATCGCCAAGTCCCGCTTCATCCGATTGCTGATGGCCCAACCGATCACCCGCCGGGAATGCAGATCAAGGATCACCGCCAGGTAGAGCCAGCCCTCGCGCGTCCACACGTAACTTATGTCACCTGCCCATTTCTGATTGGGCGCATCTGCGCAGAAATCCCGGTTCAGCAGATTGGGTGCGATGTTGAAGGCGTGGTTGCTGTCCCCCTCTCGGCTGATTGCTTCGCAATCGTCTGCCGGGCAATGGTCGTCACCTTGTATTTCTTAGATCGTTCGACACGGATGCCATTCTCACGCATCAAACGCCCGACGCGACGATGGCCAATGTTCAGGCCCAACTCCTTCAGTTCCTCGGTCATCCGTGGGCGGCCATAACTGCCCAGGCTGAGGCGAGATTGTTCCTTGATATGCGCCAGAACGACCATGTCAGTGCGCTGCCTTTGACTGGCCGGGCGGCTGCGATAGGCCCGTAGACCGCGCTCACTGACATCCAGCACATTGCACATCCGCTTGGCGCTGAAGGTATCAGTGTGTTCTTCGATGAACCTGAACCTCATGGCTTTTGGCCCGCGAAGAACTGCGTTGCCTTTTTTAAGATCTCCCTCTCCTCCTTGAGAATGCGGTTCTCCCGTCGAAGCCGTTCATTCTCTCGGGCAAGGTCGAGGTCTTTGTCGGATACCACCTCGGTGTCGCGATGCGCTGTGATCCACTTGTTCAGGGTCGAAAGGCCAACACCCAAATCAGAGGCCACTTGCTTCCTGCTCAGCCCGCTCGTCAGCGCAATCCGCACCGCATCGGCCCGGAATTCTTCTGTCCGTTTCAGTCCCATAGTTCGTCTCCTTTGCTGCAATAAATGCTATCAAAGGAGCGGCATCAAACCGCGACACGTCCAGTTTACTGCGCCGGATTGGGTTGGATCGACCCGGGTTGTAACCCTGCAGAGACGGAAATTGTGGATAAGGGCCTCGAAATACGGAACTTTCCCTCTGCAGAGGGAGCTGGGCAGGGATGCGGGCATGGACCGCCCCGGCGTGGCTTTGGGGCAAAATCTTTCCGGGAGGGAATTATCCGGATTTTGGACCAACCGGAGTCTGCGCCGCGGGAGTTTGCACAAAACATTGTGCAAATCCGGTGGCTGGGCCGCTTGATTGGCGGGCGAATCTACTGGTCCAGGACCGGCTCTGGACCATTTTTGCGCGGCACCTCGCGCAGCCAGCACTTGATGGCCTCGCCGTCAAACTCCCTTTTTCGAACTAGGTCATGTTGACAAAAGGCGGAACCATAGGCGGATTGACGTGATGTCGATGAAACCCAGAAAACTCTCAGCAGTTTTGTCATAACGGGTTGCGACACGGCGCGCGTTCTTGAGCTTGTTGAAGCACCGTTCGACCATATTGCGCAGCCGGTAAAGCGTATGATCCACTCCAACACGCATCTTGCGGGTCTTTCGCATCGGGATTTGCGGCTGGATAATGCGCTCGTTCATGTTTTCCCGAATGCGATCAGCGTCATATCCACGATCTGCCAGCAGCACTTTCGGCTCGGGCAGGTTGTCAGCCATGACAAGATCAAAGCCAAGGTAATCTGACGTTTGCCCCGGCGTGATCTCGGTTCTCATTGGCAACCCGTGCGCGTTGACGCAGAGGTGGATCTTGGTCGAAAACCCACCTCTTGAGCGGCCAAAACCCTGTTCCGGAGTCCCCCTTTTGCGCCAGCGGCTTGGTGGTGCGCGCGGATCACGGTGCTATCAACCATTTGCAGGGCGTCGGGGACGGCTCTGCTCTGGTTCAGGGCATCCAGGATATCCTCCCAAAGCCCTGCCAGGGTCCAGCGCCTGAACTGGCGGTAAACGCTGGACCATTTGCCGAACTCCTCAGGTAGGTCCCGCCACGGGGACCCGGTTCTGGATATCCAGAAAATCCCATCCAGAACAAGGCGGTGGTTGGCCGGTTTGCGCCCGTTTGCAGCGCGGATAGCGAGGATGAAGTGTTCAAAAAACGCCCATTCCTCATCCGTCATCAGATCTCGTGCCAAGCTGGTCTCCATCGAAGATACCAGCTTGAATCACGCCTGCGGTGCGTTGTGAATCCCTTTTGTCAACACCGCCTAGGCGCATGTCTTGCGTGGACATGTGCCGTTTCTTTTGCGGGAAATGGCACAGAGCTTTTGTGAAGCGGCTATTCGACGGCCTGCATTTCGGTATCGATTTCGATGACCAGTGTCCCAACCGGGATGGTCATGCCGACACCGAAGTCCTTGGGCTCGATTTCGGTCCGCGCGTGAAACGCGGCCCAGTCGCCTTTGTAGTACTCCAGGAACTGCGCCAGCGGGTGCTTGCCGATGTGGGTCAAAGTGGCCTGAAGCGTCACGTGCTTGGTCACCCCGTGCATGGTCAGGTTACCGGTGATATCAGCAGTCTTGTCGCCAGTGCGGGTAACTGAGGCGCTTTCAAAGGTGATTTCCGGGTAGGTTTCCACTTCCAGAAAATCGGCATTCTTGATGTGATCATCCAGCGCAGCGACGCCGGAATGGATGCTGGTTGCATCCACGACCGCGTTCAGGCTCGCGCCTTCGATATTGGCTTCATCCAGAACCAGGGTGCCTTCAGCCTTGGTGAACTCACCATGCTGCATCGAGACGCCTGCATGGCTCCATGCAACGCGGACTTCGGTGTGGCCCTGCTGGGTCTTATAGGTTTTTTCTGCAAAGACAGGGGTCGCCAGCAGAAAGGCGGCTGCAGTTGCGGTGAGGAGGTTTGAGAAAGACATGGCATCTCCAATCTTGAGGGTTGAGGAATTGGGGGCGCGGGCGAGGAAAAGCGTGTGTTCCACGCACCCCCTGGCTCCGGCCGGAACCTGAATCTGTCCATGTTCGGGCCCCGGTCAGACGAGGTCAGGCATCAGGGCTGATAGGGTTCTTCCCGAAGCGTATGGCTGACCAGAAGCTTGAAGAACAGGATTGGCAGGAACCATTCCAGGTGCTCGGGATTCTCGAAAACGTAGAGCGAAAGAAGCAGAGCGATGCAGTAGACAAGGGCCGCAAACGGGCGCTGCAGGTATAAAGGCGTCAGAAGGATCGCCGCACAGGACGCGAGGGTGAAACCATAGACCATGGCAATCCAGCCCAGATCAAAGCCCAGAAACGCCCAGCTGAACAAAGTGATCTGGATCAGGTGAATCGCAATAAAGCTCATATGAGCCTTGAAGCCTTCGCCCTCGCGGAAGAACCAGCGTTTGGCTGCGGAGGTCGAATTGGTAATGGATCCGCCGACCATGTCCACGGCGATCAGAGCAACCAGAATATACTGCCAGATATTCCAGTCAGCGCTCTGGAAGAGGCCGAAGACAACAACGCCGGCAGCAAAGATGAACGGCGGATAAAGCTGAAGGTTCTTTTCCGCTTTTGTCGCTCCTGGGCCGATCAGCGTGTCGATGAAGCCCCAGAAGCCAGCCCGTTTTTCGGGCAGCGTCCAATCAATTCTCATAGTCTTGTCGTTTCCTTTATGAGTTTGCAATTCAGGCAAAAGTCACGCCGTTTTCAGCCATCGGCAGTTTGCTGACCATCGTGCCAGCCAGGGCCGCAATGGCATTGGCCAGAGCCGGGCCTGCCGGAGGCGTTCCGGGTTCGCCGATGCCGCTGGGGGCTTCTGCCGAGGGGATGATGTGGACATCAATGGCGCCGATGTCCCCGATGCGCAGCGGCTCGTAATCCGGGAAATTGAACTGGTCCACTTCGCCGCTGCTCAGAGTGATCTGATCACGCATGATGTGCCCGATGCCGTAACCGACGCCGCTTTGGATCTGGGCATCCACGATGTCCGGGTTGACAGCAATGCCGCAATCCACCGCGCATGTGATTTTCTCAATCTTCACGCCGTCTTCCGGATTTCCGGACACTTCGGCAACAAGGGCAACAAAGGTGCCAAAGGACATATGTGCCGAAATCCCCTGCGCATGACCGGCAGGTGCCGTGCCCCAGCCGGCCTTTTCAGCGGCCAGTTTCAGAACCGCTGATTTCCTCTGCTGGTTCTTGTTATCCGCGCCTGCAAGATACTTCAGCCGGTACTCCAGTGGGTCGGTTCCGGCTGCCTTGGCTGCCAGATCCATCATTGTTTCCATCACGTAGGCGGTATGGGCGTGGCCGATGGAGCGCCACCACAAGACTGATGTTGCCTTCTGGGTATCTGTCAGGCCCAGGGCAAATCCCGGAATGCTGTAGGCCGTATCAACAGCCCCTTCCACGGAAGTGTGATCCACGCCGTTATGCACGACAAGGTGCTCGAACGGGGTGCCTTTCATTACAGATTGACCGGCAATTTGGTGCTGCCAGCCGACAATGCCGCCATTGGCGTCCAGTCCGACCCGCACCTTGTGGCCGAAGGCAGGCCGGTAGTAGCCGCCCTGGATATCATCCTCGCGCGTCCAGACCAGTTTCACCGGCCGCGTCCGGTCCGTCATGATAAAGGCCATGGCCGCTTCGACCTGATAGTCCGCCGTCGGGGTTGCCCGGCGACCAAAGGAACCGCCTGCGAACATCGACTTGATGTGGATCTTTTCCTGCGGGAGCCCGAAGATTTCCTGATAGGCCAGATGGGTTGCCGTCGGCATCTGCGCACCATCATGGAGCACGATGTCCCCGTCTTCGGTCTGTTCAATGGTGCAATTCAACGGCTCCATCGGGGCGTGCGCCAGCAGCGGGAAGTAGAAGGTCTTCTCAATGGTTTTTTCCGCCCCATTGATGTCTGCCGCCACTGCATCCGGATCCGTGCTGTTTGCCCGGAACTCAGGTTCCGCGTCCAGCGCCGCCCGGATTTCGGCTTCAACCTCATCAGAGCTGCGGGTCTCGGCGGTGGAAACATCCCACTCAGCCTCAACCGCTTCCCGCGCCTGAATTGCGGCCCAGGTGTTTTCCGCATAAACGGCAATGCCCGCCTTGTTCGGCAGCACTGCGGTGTGCAGGTAGCCTTTCACGTCCTGCGCAGCGCTGTCGTCAAAGCTGACGGCCAAACCGCCCCGCGACGGCGGGCGCTTGATCAGCACAACCATTTGGTTGGGAAGATGCACATCCATGGAAAATTTGGCCTGACCATTGCCTTTGCCTGCGGAATCCAGACGGCGGGCCGCAGGTGAGCCGATCAGCTTGTAGTCTGCCGGGTCTTTCAATCGCGGGTTTTCAGGCGCCGGGAGCATCGTGGCAGCCGCCACAAATTCGCCGATGGGCGTTGAATGCCCGGCCGCTTTAACAATCCCCTCGTCGATTGTGATTTCCGCGGCATCAATTCCCCATGCCGCAGCCGCGGCCGCGATCAGCATCTCACGGGCTGCCGCGCCGGCCTGGCGGTACTGATCCCAGGAGTTGACGAGGGATGTGGAACTGCCTGTGCCTTGGAAAATCTCGAACCTGAGGTTGGCATAAAGTTCAGGATTGGAGGGCGCGAACTCGAACTCGATCTGATCAAGACGCAGGCCGATTTCTTCCGCAATCAGAGTAGAAAGCCCGGTGCTGATGCCCTGACCGGCCTCATAGTGCTTGACGATCGCTGTCACTACGCCGTCCGACCCGACTTTGACAAATGGATTGAACTGAGCCTGGCTTGCCTCGGCAGCGGCAAGACCGCCGCTGGGATTCACTCCGACAAAGAGAACAGCTGTGGAAGCCGCAGCCCCCTTCAGAAAGTTTCGGCGGGACGTATTCGGGGTCATCTTCAGCCCTCCAGAATTTCAGCAGCGCGCAAGATACCGGCCCGGATACGCTGGTACGCAGCACACCGGCAGGCATTCCCCGACATGTAATCGTCGATGTCTTCCGCCGTAGGTTTGGGGGTTTCTGCAAGCAGCCCGGCCGCAGACATGATCTGCCCGGATTGGCAGTAGCCGCATTGAACGACATCCAGCTCCAGCCAGGCCTGCTGCACAGCAGCTCCGATGGCTCCGCTGCCGACGGCCTCGATGGTGGTGACTTCCGAGCCCTCAGTATCTTCTATGTATGTCTGGCAAGAGCGGACCGGCTCACCATCCAGATGCACAGTGCAGGCACCGCATGAAGCAACTCCGCAGCCAAATTTCGTTCCGGTTAGTTTTAGTTCGTCCCGGATCACCCAAAGAAGCGGGGTTCCCGGTTCAGCTTCGACCATGTGCGTCTGGCCGTTCAGTTTCAGCTTGATAGTCATTTTGTCATCCCTCTGGCGGAACCGCCTTGCCGTCGCCTGGCCAACGGGCGGCTTGGCAGAAGCTTCTTGAAGATGCCTTCTTCGGTATTTTGAATCACCATATACTGTCAACACTTGTTGACTTGCAGTGATGACAACAAGCTTGACTTCCCGCCAAAAGCGATCACATTCGCGTCATGACTTCGGAAAATCCAACCATCCAAACCAAAAACTTGATCTTCAAAGCTGGAACCAGTCTCAGCACGGAGCTGATTCTGGATACCGCCCTCGCTCTGGCTGAGGAGGTCGGAAGCCTTGAAAAACTGTCCCTCCGGAAAATAGGCAAAGCCTTGAATGCCGATCCCACGGCGATCTACCGTTACTTCCGCAGCAAGAATGAATTGTTGCAGGCCATGGCGGACCGGATCTATGCAAGGATGCTGCCTGCCAGGGACATGGAGGACGAAGACTGGGCCACTCAGCTTACAGAAATCGCATCGTCTGTCCGAAGTGTTTACCTGGTATTTCCAACGATCGGGCTGGAAGTGACAAACCTGTCTGACTCTGATGCCAGGGCAGCCAGTTACGTAATTGAAGCAATCTACCTTGCGCTGGAGAAATCCGGACTCCCGGAAAGGCAAATCCCGATTTTCGGAGAAGTTCTGCTTTCCATGGCTATCGGCGTTGGAACTGGTGAACATGTGTTCGGTTCTGATCCGGTCCGCGGCAAGGAGCTGGTTAGGCAGAAGCAATCAAAGCTTGATCCAGCTGAGTACCCGAACTTGACCCGGTATTTGGGCAATCCGATCCCTTCAAATGATGAAGTGTTCGAACTTGCCGTTCAAATGCTGATCGAAAAGATCTCAGCAAGTGCCAATGCCAACACTAAAAGCTGAACACCTGAGGGAAACCCGTCCAAGAACCGGCCAACACATCGCCAAGGAATGTCCCGGCTTTGGACGCTGCCTTTTTCAGTTTCCGCAGCATGAATCGTAAGAAAGACCGCCCTATCAAACGGATGGCCTTGGGCTGGCAGCCTCAGGCAAGGAATATGAAACTGAAGAGCCTCGCTCTCCTGACGGCCGGATTTCTCCCGCTGCTAAGCGCATGTGCTTCCTACGAAACAAAAGACAAGTCCCAGACCATGAGCAGTTCAGTACCCAGCCATCACACTGCCAATGGCAGCTTCAGAAACCCTCCCGGCAGCCCAGCACGCGAAGGGTCCGCCGGAGAGATGCTCAGGTTCATCATGAACCAGCTGCTTTCTTCTTTCAAAACACCTATTCCCAGCGATCATGTCCTGGGAGTTGACGAATTCCGTCGGCAGTTGGCGGATGCCCGGAATCCAAGTGTGACTTGGCTGGGCCATTCAGCCTTCATCATTAGGCTGGGCGGCAAGGTCATACTGACAGATCCTTTCCTCGGGGAAACTGCGGGTCCTGCGGGCTTTGGCCCCAAACGGTTTGTCGCAGCTCCGATCACCGGAGCGGAGCTTCCCAAGGCAGATGTGCTGTTGGTCAGCCACAACCACTATGACCATCTCGACGCACCCACAATTGAGGCCTACTCTTACAAGGCCGACACCCAGGTTATTGTGCCACTGGGTTTAGGAACGTTCTTTACCAGCCGCGGCTATTCAAAGGTGATCGAACAGGACTGGTGGGAGGAGTGGCAATCCGGCTCCCTCAGAATCTCCACATTGCCGGCAATCCACAACTCCGGCCGCGGGCTCCGAGACAAGAACAAAACGTTGTGGGCCAGCTTTGGCATCTACTCCGAAGAAGGCAGTATCTGGTTTTCCGGCGATACGGCGAGCGGCCCTATCTTTGACGGGCTCGGCAAAAAGGCGGGGCCTTTCGATTTGGCCTTGGTGGCGATAGGAGCATATGAGCCGCGCAAACTGATGAAGGGAGCCCATGTCACGCCAGAAGAAGCTGTTGATCTTGTAAAGAGAGTTGGTGCGCGAACCGCAATCGGCATGCATTGGGGGACAATTGCGTTGACGCCCGAGAACCCGTTTGATGCTCCAACGAAGTTTCGGCAGGCCGCTGAAAGGCAGGGCCTGGGGGCAGAAAAAGCTGTCGTGATGAAAATCGGTGAATCCGTAAATCTGTCTGCCGGAGACCTTGCGCTGCCGCACCTCCTGCAGCGAGATTTTGGCAGTATCTAGCTTCGCCCTTTCCAGCGGAGTGTGAACTGGCCCCCGTTTAGACCGGACACCTTGACTTGACCAAGGAGGCTTACCCACGCTTTGCCCGAGACATGTGAATTCGGGTGGCAGGTCTCGCTGGAGCATGCTCGAACGGCTGGTTTTCACGCCGCGCAGCGGCGCCGAAAAAGATGCAGTCGCGGCGATTTTGCTGCTGCGAGCGCGCGCAGCGAAAACACCCAAGGTACAGGTTGGGCTCCGACCGGGCGTTCGCCGCGCCAGGCGCGAATGACGATAGGCAGCCCGGAGCGGACATGCGAATGAGGCACGCGGTGCTGGATGCTGCAGGCGCGAGGCTTGTCAGCCAATTCATCCATTGCGGACGTTCATCCAGGCACGGGCAATACCTTCGAAGCTTCGCTCTCGGCCCGAGAATTCCCCATTTCATCGCTCGGTTGACCTAACCGCAATTCGCCGCGCTGCCGAAATAGCATGTTAGAATTATGCACCAACGTCGGGTTGGTGTGGTGGAAGGGCGTGGCGGATCGGAGAGCCTATCATGCCCATTGCCAATTTACCCGCCATTCGCGCGTGCCGCCCAGCCTGGAACAAGGGGCGCGTTGTCGGTCAGAAGCGGCCGCTCCTGCCAAAACACGTCTGGGCCATTCGCGTCCGTTTGGAGATCGCCCGGAACCACAGGGATCTTGCCCTGTTCAACCTGGCCATCGACAGCAAGCTGCGTGGCTGTGATCTGGTGAAACTGAGGGTCGCGGATGACCCAGGGTTATTACGGTAACGAGCAAGCCTCTGACGAACTGTGGGCTGGCGGGTATCTGCACACCGGGGATGTTGGCTATATCCGTGAGGATGGATCGTTGCAGATCACTGACCGGCTCAAGGATGTGATCAAAACCGGCGGCGAATGGATTTCGTCACTGGCATTGGAAAACATAGCCTCCGCTTGTTCCGGCGTCGAAGACGTGGCCGCGATTGGCCTGCCACATGCCAAGTGGGGCGAAAGGCCGGTGCTGGTTGCTCAGCTTGCAAAGAATGCCGAACCGGATCAGGTGCGCCGAGTCATCCTGGAAGAATTCCAGTCGCGCGCTGACATGGGGGACCTGTCGAAGTGGGCGGTGCCAGACCGAATATTCTTTATCGACCGGCTTCCCAGGACCAGTGTTGGCAAGCTCGACAAGAAGCTCTTACGGCAAGAGATTTCTACAGGCACGGATGTGAAATCATGTGTAGTGGTTCCGATGTGATCTGACAGTTGGCCGTTTTTCCGGCGGCGTCTGTCAGGTCAAGTTTGGTTCAGGAACTTTTCCTTCCAGATTTCTTTGCCCTCGATCATGGTCTGAAACGGCGTTCTGCCGCAACACATTTTGCCCTGATGAGTGCGCTCGTGGTTGTAGTGGTGCAGCCATTCGTCCAGATCGGCCTGCAAGGCTTCGATGCTGTCGTAGAGCTTCTTGCGGAACGCGACCTGATAAAACTCCTGCAACACCGTCTTGTGAAACCGTTCGCAGATGCCATTGGTCTGCGGTGATTTCACCTTGGTTTTGGTGTGGTCGATATCGTTGATCGCCAGGAAGAGCTGGAAATCGTGTTTGTCGACGCGCCCGCAGTATTCCGTCCCGCGACTGTCATGATCCGCAGCACCGGCAGGTCGTGCTCGTCATGGAATGGCAGCACTCGGTCATTGAGCAGGTCGGCTGCGGTGATCGGTGTTTTGGTGGTGTAGAGCTTGGCATGCGCCACCTTGCAATAGGTGTCCACGTAAGTCTGCTGATAGACCCGCCCGACGCCCTTGAGGGTGCCGACATAAAACGTGTCCTGTGATCCCAGATAGCCGGGATGGGCTGTTTCCACCTCGCCGCAGGCTTCATCGTCGAGCTTCTTCTTCTCCAGCGCCTGCACCTGGGCCTCGGTCAGGATCATGCCGTCCTCGGCCACCTTGGCTTCCAACGCCCTCAGCCGGGCCTTGAAGTTCGCCAGATCGTGCCGCAGCCAGATCGACCGGACACCCGAGGGTGAGACGAAGACACCCAGCTTACGCAACTCGTTCGAAGTGCGGGCCTGACCGTAGGCCGGGAAATCAGTGGCGGATTTGATGACGGCCTGCTCGGTCGCGTCGTCCACCCGGTTTGCCAGATTGGGCTTGCGCCGGG
Source organism: Leisingera sp. NJS204 (assembly GCF_004123675.1). Taxonomy (NCBI): domain Bacteria; kingdom Pseudomonadati; phylum Pseudomonadota; class Alphaproteobacteria; order Rhodobacterales; family Roseobacteraceae; genus Leisingera; species Leisingera sp. NJS204. The sequence goes on from NZ_CP035417.1 coordinate 282,326, forward strand.
TGCGCTCAAACAGCGCTTCCACGCCGCCTTCTTCAACGGCTGACTTGTAGCGATAGAAAGTATCCCGGCTATAGCCCATCACCTGACAGGCTTTCGAGACATTCCCCAGTTCCTCGGCCAGATTCAGCAGGCCGGTTTTGTGTTTGATGATCTTGTCGGTAGTATTCAACATCGTGGTTTCCTCGTTTCGATGGTTTGGTTGGCACCACCATCAAAACGGACAACCATCTCCCTTCAAGGGAACCACCGCCCCCAATCCAATTTGAAAAAATGGGGGCGGTGTCAGATCACATCGAGACTAATTCAAATCATGACAGACAAGCAGCACCGTATTCAGGCCCTCATCCGAGCCATTGTCGCGTATTTGGAGACCCACCGCAGCGATGCGCCCGGTGTTGATCTGACGCTGGACAAGCTTGCAGCCATGGATCTTTCCTGCAGGCGGCAGCGTGATGTCCCTCCCCAGGGAACCCGTCATGATCAGATGCTGATTCAAGCCATCGCCGGCATCACCGAGCCCAAACTGCTTGAAATCGCAAAATGCCTGTCTGCGGCTAAGGATGACCTGGTCTGGCGCGAGGACAACGCGCAGTTCTATCCGCCCGGCGCCGACCTGGGGGAGGGGTATATTAAGTGCAACCTGCATTCCTTGCTGATTGGCGCCGATGCCTGCGGGCATCACCATCCTGACTTCAGCCTGGGTATCTTTATGCTGGGTCCGCGGACGTTGTACCGCGACCATAACCACGACGCGCCTGAGCTTTATCTGAACCTGTCCGAGAGATCCGGCTGGCGGTTCAGATCCGGCGAATGGCAGGACTATGCTGCCGGGTCGCTTATCTGGAACGCCGCAGGCGAGCCCCATGCCACCCGGGTTTATGATCTGCCGTTCATCTCGGTCTTTGTCTGGCTTGAGAACGTGAGTTCGCGCTGCAATGTCATCCCCTTCAACGACTGGGCCGAGATCGAACAAGGTCTTGCCCAAAAGTCCATCTGAGGTCTCCCAAAATGTTTTCTATAGAACGCAGCGGCAGCGTTGCAGTCATCGAGCTGAACGCCCCACCAGTGAACGCACTTGGCCTGAAGATGCGGCAAGCGCTCTCTTCGGCCGTTCATGAGTTGGAAGCTGACGAGCAGGTCAAAGCTATTGTTTTATGTTCGGCATTGCCGCTTTTTTGCGGCGGCGCTGACATCGCCGAGTTCCGTACAGGGGCGGTCTGGGACAAACCGGATCTGCCAGACCTGTGCGTAACAATTGAAACCAGCAGGAAACCTGTTGTCGCGGCTATTGCAGGCCCTGCGATGGGGGGCGCACTGGAGATCGCACTTGCCTGTGACTACCGTGTTGCCGCGCCGGAGGCATTGATGGGCCTGCCCGAAATCAAACTGGGGCTGCTGCCCGGTGCAGGTGGGACTCAACGACTGCCACGGGTTGCCGGGCTGGAAGTGGCGACACGGATGATCCTTTCCGGTGACCCTGTGAAAGGCGATTTTGCTCTGTCCTGCGTGCTGGTCGACGCACTTTTCGAGAGCGGCCAGGATTTTCGCGCACATGCTATAGAGTTCGCCACCAGGATTGCGCGTGAGGGGGATCCGAAGCGCAGTTGCGCGGATATGACCGTCGCACACCCTGATCCGAAGGGTTTTCTCGCGGGTTTCCGGACCGAGATCGCGCCAAGGTCCAAAAACCTTGTCGCCCCTGAACGATGCCTAAAATCGCTTCAGGCCGCCTGCGAATTGCCGCTGGCCCAGGGGCTTGCACAGGAAAAGGCAGGATTTGCCGAATTGCTCGGCACACCTCAATCGCGCGCGGGCCGCCATCTGTTCTTTGCAGAGCGTGAATGCACCAAGGTTCCCGGCGTTTCACGCGGGCAGCTGCCACGTGACATTGCATCGGTCGCCGTGATCGGCGCGGGAACAATGGGGCGCGGCATCGCCATCGCCTTTCTTCAGGCGGGGTATCCGGTCACACTTTTGGAAACTACACAAGGGGCGCTGGAACAGGGGCTGGATCAGGTTTCAAAGCACTTCCAGCGTGCAGCTGACAAGGGACGGTTCAGTCCCGATCAGGCAGAGGCTTTTGCATCCAACGCCACAGGGACGCTCAGCTATGCAGACCTCGCAGATGCCGACCTGATCATCGAAGCAGCGTTTGAAAGCATGAATGTCAAACGCCAGATTTTCGAAGCGTTAGACCGGCACGCAAAACCTGGCGCGATACTGGCCTCAAACACATCGACGTTGGATCTTGATGAAATAGCCGCGGTCACGTCCCGTCCGGAGGATGCGATTGGTCTCCATTTCTTCAGCCCGGCCAATGTCATGCGCTTGCTGGAAGTGGTGCGCGGCGCCAAGACCGCACCCGATGTCATTGCGACGGCAATCACAGTCGCAAAGAAGATTCGAAAGCTCCCTGTCACGGTGGGCGTTTGCTACGGCTTTGTCGGGAACCGGATGCTGGAGCCATACTTCCGCGAAGGGTCCCGGCTGCTGCTTGAGGGGGCGGCGCCGAAACAGGTAGATGACGTCCTTGAAGGTTTCGGCATGGCCATGGGCATTCATGCGATGGCAGATCTGGCTGGGATCGATGTGGGCGCCCGCGTGCGTCAGGAGCGGCGAAGTGAAATTGCGCATGATCCGGCATACCAGGCAGTCCAGGACAGGCTTTTTGAATTGGGACGACTGGGTCAGAAGACCGGGCGAGGCAGCTATATCTACGAGGGCCGGACACGGGTTGAAGATCCCGAGGTTGTTCAAATCAGCAAAGAGCTGGCCACACGGCATGGTGTAGCGCACCGACAAATCGACGATCAGGAAATCCTTGAGCGGTGTCTGTATCCCTTGATCAACGAGGGCTTTCTGATCCTTGAAGAAGGCATGGCAACGCGCCCTGGGGACTGCGACCTGATCTGGGTCAACGGCTATGGCTTTCCCGACTGGCGCGGCGGCCCAATGCACTATGCCGATGAAGTCGGATTGCCCCGCATTCTGGACCGCATGAACCACTACCGGCAATCGCTGGGCGCCTATGGCGAGATGTGGTTCACACCCGCGCCTTTGCTGGAGGAACTCGCAAACACGGGCGTGACACTTGCAGAGCACTTTGAGGCCAAAAAGGGAACATCATGAGAGAAGCCGTTATCGTCTCTACCGCACGAACCCCTATTGGGGTTGCCTTCAAGGGTGCGCTGAACAACATCAAATCCCCAACCATGATGGGGCACGCCATTCAGCACGCGGTTGAACGTGCAGGAGTGGACCCCGGATTGATCGAAGATGTTGTGATCGGATCGGTCCTGACTGCCGGAACAGGAGGGCTGAATGTCGGCCGCTTATCCGCGCTGGCGGCTGGACTTCCTGTCACTGTGTCAGGTCAGACGATAGACAGGCAATGTTCATCGGGATTAATGGCCATTGCGACGGCCGCAAAACAGATCATCGTGGATCGGCAGAACGTTGCGGTTGCAGGCGGGCAGGAGAATATTTCCGCGGTGCAGAATGCCTATCTGAAGTGGGCAGGTGATGAGAAGGACCCAAGCGTTACCGCCCAGTGCGAACATGCCTATATGCCGATGCTGATGACGGCTGAGAATGTGGCCCGGGTATATGGGATAAGCCGCGACGCTCAGGATGAATACGCAGCACTTTCGCAAAAGCGGACTGCACGGGCACAAGCCGCTGGCGCCTTTGACGACGAGATTGTCCCGATCACCGCCACCAAGCGGGTCAGGAACCGCGAAACCGGGGAGGAGACCCTGGAAGAGGTGACTTTGTCCAAGGATGAAGGCAACCGGCCAGGCACGACAGCCGAAACACTTGGCCGATTGAATCCTGTTTTGGAAAGGGGCGTCATCACAGCCGGCAATGCAAGCCAGCTTTCCGACGGGGCCTCGGCCTGTGTCCTGATGGAACGGAAAATTGCTGACCAGCATGGCCTTACACCCCTTGGCATCTATCGCGGCATGGCAGTCGCAGGCAATGCACCGGAAGAGATGGGGATCGGCCCAATCCATGCCATACCGAAATTGCTAAAGAATGCAGGTCTCGGTATCGATGACATCGGGCTTTGGGAGTTGAACGAGGCATTCGCTTGCCAGGCGCTCTATTGCCGCGACCATCTTGGCATTGATCCCGAGCTCTACAACGTGAACGGCGGTGCTATATCGATTGGCCACCCCTACGGCATGACAGGCGCGAGACTAGTCGGGCATGCTTTGCTTGAGGGCAAGCGTCGTGGCGAAAAATACGTGGTTACGTCCATGTGTGTCGGCGGAGGCATGGGGGCCGCAGCGTTGTTCGAAGTCACCTGACGCCACTGAAGTAAAATTAAGCGGAGCGTTATCTGACCGAGACATCGACGACCTGTCATCTGCGACGGTCGCCTTCCGCAGAAGACACGTTCCATCTCGGACGCAATGTGCAAATAGCAGTCATTTGAGAACTCGCAGCGAAAGTCTGAAAAGTCCCGCACTGTGTGAATTCACCGGGTTCAGAAGCTCGCTGTCGCAGCGAACGGCAGAAACGACGGGCTGCGCCGCAGCGAAAATCCTCGGTCGGTTGCGTCAAACGGCCGAGTTTGCAAAGGGCGCTTCCTGCGCTCCGCTACCCCCGGTGCATCCCGCAGCATCACATGAGGCGCTTTAGCCCTGCCGAGGGTCCGCTTCCGGGAATTTGGCCTCAGACCTTCGCACCTGCGGCGAAACCAGCGCCGGGCCTAGCACGACCGGCAGCTTAGGGCTGCCTGGCGTCGTCTGGCGGAAGCGTCCTGGCGAAGTTTCGCTGCAACCCTGCCGCCGCATCGCCGCAAGTCGGCAGAGAGCCCCCAACCGCTACTGCCTTGAACGTCACAGTTTGCTGCCGCAGCATGTCGACCAACGACATCACGTCAATCTGTCTCTGGTTTCGCCATTTGTCAACATGACCTAGTTTTTGGCGAGAAGAAGGGCAGTGCTGACCAACCCCAAAAGACTTACTGCGGGCTGTTAAGGAACTAATTGTGCTGTCGGGCATGATCCAAGTTTCTAAAGTGACCGTATCCACGTTATGGTGACAATAAATTTGCACAGTCCACCCGGCAGAAAAAAACTGCGCAGGGAATCCCCAAGGGGCACAGCAGCAGTGTCAAACGGCAAGGCCCATTCTGAGCTGACAATCTGGCTGCTAGCGGTTCGCGACCAGCGGGACCGTGCTGCCTTTGCTGCGCTGTTTGACCATTTGGCACCGCGGTTGAAAGGATTTGTCATTCGCTCCGGCGCCAGCTCCGCGCTGGCTGAGGAAATCGTGCAGGATGTCATGCTCACCATCTGGCGCAAGGCGGCGCAGTTTGATCCGCATAAGGCACAGGCCTCGGCCTGGATTTATCAGATCACGCGTAACCGCCATATCGATATTGTTCGTAAGGAACACCGTCCGGTTCCGGATGAGCTGGGCGCGGACCCAGGATTGGAACCGGATGCCAGCCAGATGCTTGGCCTGGAGCAAGAAGCAGAGCGGTTGAAGCTGGCAATCCAGAAGTTGCAGCCGGATCAGAAAGAGATGATCGAAAAAGCCTATATCGGCGAGCTGACCCATCAGGAGATCAGCAGCCAGACCGGCCTGCGGCTTGGAACCGTTAAATCGCGCATTCGCCTCGGATTGGAGCGGCTGCGCAAAGAACTAAAAGGATTGCGCTGAAATGCCTGCAATCACCCATCATATCCCCGACGCAATCATCGCGGCCTACGCAGCCGGCAGTCTGCCACATGCTTTTTCCATGGTGGTGGCCAGCCACTTGTCCTATTGCCGCGATTGTCAGGCAGCGCTTGGCGCGCATCAAAGCGCTGGCGGCGTCTTGCTGGAAACCACGAAAGGTGAAGAGCTGTCGCCTGGAATGAAGGCCCGCGTTATGGCGAAGCTGGATGAGCCTGCATTGCCGGAGCCGGTCTATGATGCCAGTGGGATTTACCCTGGTCCTGTGATGCAGGCCTTGAAGGGCGGCACCCCGCGCTGGCGGACCCTGGGCATGGGCGTAAAGCAGAACATCCTGTACGAAGGAAACGGCGGTTCAGCCCGGCTGCTCTATATTCCGGCAGGTCAGGCGGTGCCTGACCACACTCACAATGGCTTGGAACTGACGCTGGTGCTGCAAGGGAGTTTCAGCGACGAGACAGGTAGGTTTGGTGTTGGCGATGTTGAGATCGGCGATGAGGATCTGGAGCATACTCCGGTGGCAGATGCTGGCGCCGCCTGTGTCTGTCTTGCTGCCACAGATGCCCCGTTGCGGTTCAATGCATTCATGCCGCGCTTGCTGCAACCGTTGTTCAGAATCTAAGACGAGCCTTATTTGCTGCGGTAAACCAGCCAGTCAGGCAGCAGGTGCAGCAGCTTGATCGCCCAAGAAAACGGGCGCGGGAAATCTGTCCGGAAGCGGCGAGATTGCAGCGCTGCCACAACATGCCCCGCCGCCAGCTCCGGGGGCATGATCTGCGGCATGGCAAAGCTATTCTTGTCTGTCAGTCGGGTCTTGATAAATCCCGGGTTTATGATGCGGACCGTTACGCCGGACCCTGTTAGGTCATGCCGCATAGTTTCAGCCAGGCTGATCAGCGCAGCCTTGCTGGCGCCATAGCCGATGGCGGCAGGCAGGCCTCGGTATCCGGCCAGCGAGCCGATCAATGCGATGTCGCCGCGGCCCGCTTTGACGAAATCCGGCAAGACTTGCCCCAAAACCCTGACAGCACCGTTGTAGTTCACGTCGCTCATCTTCAGGGCGGCGCCTGTGTCCCAATCCTGAGTGCGCATCGGTTCATAGGCGCCGGCGTTGTAGATGACCATATCCACTGTGCCTGCCAGCCGTGCAACCTGGGCGACCGACCCCATATCCGTTACATCCATTGGCAGCGGTTTTGCCTGGGTCAGCTCACGGGCCAGATCTTGCAGGGCAGCTGCTGAACGGGCTGACAGGACCAGCCGGGCGCCCTCTCGGTCCAACTGCCGCGCGATCTCACGCCCCAGCCCGTGGCTTGCGCCCACCAGCCAGACGGTCTTGCCATGAAAGCTGTTCATGCCTTGCGTCCAGAATAGGTAGAGCTGTCGGATATGAGCGGTTCCGGCGGTGCTGATTTTCTCAGAAACGGCGCCCGTTTGGCCCAGAGTTTCAGCGCCTGCCAATAGATCAGGGCCACCACTCGCAGCGCACCAAAGGGCCTGCGCAGCGCGGCTCCAGCCAGTGAGATTGTGGAGGCCGGGCGGCGCAACCCGTTCAGCGTTGCCAGCACGCCCTGTTCGCCGTTCCTGTAGGAAATCCGGATATTGAAGGCGTGGTCCGTCATCCCGAAGTGGAACTGGTAGCTGCCGGCGACCTGCTGAAATGGAGACACATGCATCAGCTTTTCAGCCTCGATCACCTCATCCTGGCGGATAGGCCGATAATCCGGGTGCGCTGCAAAGTAACAATGGCGATGGCCGAAGGTGTTGTTTACTTCAGCAATGAAGGCTCTTGGCGTTCCGTCCCTGACAGCGATCCAGAAGCTTACCGGGTTAAAGTGGAACCACAGAAAGCTCGGCTGGGTCAGTAGCAACAGTTGTGCATCTTCAACTGGAAAGCTGCGCTGCTGCAATTGATCTCGGAACCAGGCAACTCCGCTGCCTGCCCCGCGCGGGCCGCCATGGTGGCGGTCAAAGATAGAAAACAGATTGAACCGATTGCGTGACAGCAAGGGCGGTGCTCCTTCGGTCAAATCGGTCAGAATATAGTCCACTCCGTACCGAAACGCATTTTTTAGGCCACCGCTGCGGGCGTGATAGGTCTGGGCGGGCACATGCTCAATCATTCTTCTTCTACGCCTGCGGAACCACTTCGGATCACATCACAAGAAAAAACCTTGCCGCAGTGATCCGCCCCCCTTTGAGAGCCGTAACATGCTCAAACAACAGGAAGGAAAGCTGCATATGCTGGATCAGACGCAGGGGCCGCGGCGCAGGATCGCGATTGTCGGAGGCGGCATCTCCGGCCTGTCCGCAGCCTACTTCCTATCAGCCAATCACGACATCACACTGTTTGAGGCCGCCCCCCGTCTTGGCGGCCATGCCCGCACGGTTCTGGCAGGCAGGAACGGGGACCAGCCGGTCGACACCGGCTTTATCGTGTTCAACTATGCAACCTACCCTTATCTCACCAAACTGTTCCGCGAACTGGACGTGCCAGTGATGAAAAGCGAAATGAGTTTTTGCGCCAGCATCGACAATGGCAGGCTGGAATACGGGCTGAATAGTCTGCGCATGCTCACTGCGCAGAAAAGCAACCTACTCCGGCCCCAGTTCCATAAAATGATTGCTGACATCATTCGCTTTGGCAAACAGGCCGAGGCAGCAGCGGTAAGTGATGACAAGACCATAGGCGAACTGGTGGATGAGCTGGCCCTTGGGCAATGGTTCCGCGACAATTACCTGATGCCGATGTGTGGAGCGATCTGGTCCACGCCGGTCAGCGATGTAGATGCCTTCCCGGCGAAGTCACTGGTGCAGTTTTTTCGCAACCACGCGTTGCTTGCCGGAACTGGCAAGCATCAGTGGTGGACGGTCAAAGGTGGCAGCATTGAATACGTCCGCCGTTTGGAGGCCGCGCTGATTGCCCGCGGATGCCAGATTCGGACCGGGACACCCGTTCACAAAGCAACACGTAATGACGCTGGTGTTACACTGCAGATGGATGGGCAGGAGGGGGGCACCTTTGACGAGGTGATTTTTGCCTGCCACTCGGATCAGGCGCTGGCCATACTGGGCGCCGATGCAACGCCTGCTGAGGCCGCCGCACTCGGCGCAATCCGGTATCAACCGAACAAGGCAGTGCTGCATTGCGATGAGGGGCAGATGCCGCGACGGCGCACTTGCTGGTCAAGCTGGGCTTACCGCAGCCAGGATGGCAGCGTCGGGGTGACCTATTGGATGAACCGGTTGCAGAACATTCCCGAGAGCGATCCGCTCTTCGTAACGCTGAACCCGTCTCAGCCCATTCCAGCAAGCAAAATCTATGACGAGACAGAGTTTGCCCACCCGGTTTTCGACAAGGCCGCGCTGCGGGCGCAGCGTGAGCTCCGGGCCATGCAAGGCCAGAACCGCACTTGGTTTGCCGGCGCCTACAACCGGCACGGTTTTCACGAAGACGGCATCGCCAGCGCCATGCGGATTGTCCGCATGATGAATTCCCCCGCCGCACACCCATCCAAAGGAGCAGAACATGGCATTCACAGACAAAGCCCTGCAGGCACAATTCCTCTCAGCTTGCGCGCGTCTGCGTGAAGGGCGCCTGACACTGCGCACACCGGACGGAGCGCGCTATGAATTCGGCGACCGGGGGGCAGCGGCGGAAATGCAGATCCATGATTGGGCCGCGGTCTCTGCCATGGCGGCGCATGGCCAGGTCGGCCTGGGCGAGGCATATGTGCAGGGCCTTTGGGACACGCCGTCGGTCGAAGGGGTGATGCAGCTGGCCATGCAGAACCGGGACCATCTTGGCAGTTATGACCAGGCCAACCCGCTGAACCGGGCAAAGTTCCGCATCGTCGACACGCTGCTGCGCGCGAACTCCAAACGCGGTGCTCGCAGGAACATCCGCGCGCATTATGACGTCGGCAACGAATTCTATCAGCTTTGGCTCGACGACGGCATGACCTATTCCTCCGGCCTGTTTGGTGACGGGTGCGGCGACCTTGCCAAGGCGCAGACCCGCAAGAACGACCGTATATTGTCACGGCTGGGAACCAGTGAACGGGTGCTGGAAATCGGCTGCGGCTGGGGCGGGTTTGCCGAACAGGCCAGTGCTGAAGGCCGTGACGTGACCGGTGTCACCATTTCCCGCAACCAGCACAGCTATGCCGAAAGCCGTCTGGACGGGCGCGCTGATATTCAGCTGCGCGATTACCGCGACATCGAAGGGAAATACGATAACATCGTCTCGATCGAGATGATCGAGGCAGTCGGTGAGCGCTACTGGCCCAACTATTTTGCCAAGCTCAAAAGCAATCTGGCCGAGGGTGGCCGGGTGCTGTTGCAGGCCATCACCGTGCAGGACGATTTCTTTCAGACCTACCGCAGCTCCTCGGACTACATCCGCCAGTATGTATTTCCAGGCGGTATGCTGCTGTCAGATCAGGTGATCACGCAGCAGGCAGACGCTGCGGGGCTGCAGGTCAGGGAAAGTTTTGCGTTCGGTCAGGACTACGGCAAGACCTGCCGCATCTGGGCGCAGCGCCTTGCGGATCAGAAACGCCGCATTACGGAATTGGGCTATGGCGAGGCCTTTTTCCGTAATTGGCAGTATTACCTTGAGATTTGCGCAGCATCTTTTGCCGTCGGCCACACCAATGTGGTGCAAGTGGAGTTGGCACATGCTTAGGCCGGTCATCCTGCTTTGCCTGCTGGCACTGCCGGCAGCCGGGGCCGCCAGTCAGCTTCAAGCCCTGCTGCCGGGCGCCAAGGAGCGCGGCGCCGCGACTTTCCGCCTGCTGGGCCTGCCGGTTTATCAGGCTCGGCTGTTCACCAGTGATGCCGCCCCGCTGGACTGGTCGCAGGACTTTGGCATCGAACTGACCTATCAGCGCAGTATCAGCCAGGCGGATCTGACCGGGGCCACCCTGCGTGAAATGCGCCGAATGGGCAATCCGCCACCACCGGAAGCCAAGCTTGCCGCCTGTTTTCAAAATGTTGCGCCCGGCGACCGTTATCTGGCCGTCAGCCGGGGCCCCGACCGGGTCGATTTTCTGCGCAACGGCCGCACTACATGCAGCTTGCGACACCCGCAAATCAAACGGCATTTCATGTCGATTTTCTTAGGCGCAAAATCCCGTTCTGCCAGCTTCACGCGCAGCCTCCTGGGATGACAATGCTTTACCCGCGTGTCAGCCTTTATGCGATGATGCTCGCCTCGGCAGGTATTCCGCTGTACATTCACCTGCCGCAATTTGCGTCGGTGGAACTGGGGATTGGATTGGGCACTCTCGGTGTGATCCTTCTGTCCATCCGCCTGATAGATCTGGTTCAAGATCCGCTGATCGGCTGGATGGCCGATCGTTGGCCGCAGGCCCAGCTTAGGTTTGCGATGCTCGCGGCCGGCGGACTGGCGATCGGCTTTCCCCTGCTGTTTTCGTTGACCCCGGGGCCACAAGCCACAATCCAGCTGGTTCTGACCCTGATCGTTCTGTTCACTGCCTACAGTCTTGGCATGATCCTGCTCTATGGCCGCAGCGCTACGCTGGCCAAACAGCCCGGGCCCCATGAGCTGCTCACGCTGGCGGCCTACCGCGAGGCCGGATTGCTGGCAGGCGTTATCTTCGCCGCAATCGCGCCGGCCGCTCTGGCGGCCTTTGGGGCAGCGGGCCAGGGGTATGGTGCCTTTGGCATGGCCCTAGGTCTGTTTGCGCTGCTGACCGGGTTGCTGACCCGCCCGATCTGGACCCGCCCGGCATACGTCGGCCAGCGTTTGTCCATCCGGTCGCTGGCCAACGCCGGGGCTTTCAGACTGCTGATCCTGGCGGTGCTGAACAGCCTGCCTGTTGCGCTGACGTCCACTTTGTTCCTGTTTTTTTCCGGGGACCGGCTGCAGCTTGCGGAATATGCCGGGGGGCTGCTTGTGCTGTTCTTCCTGTGCGCAGGTCTCAGCGTGCCGCTGTGGACGTTCATCAGTCAGCGGACCAGCCCCAAGCAAACCCTGTTGATTGCGATGCCGATGGCAATCGCAAGCTTTGCCGGCGCGGCCTTTCTCGATGCTGGAGACCTGGCGGGATTTGCCCTGATCTGTGCGGCCTCCGGGGCAGCGCTTGGTGCAGACATGGTGCTGCTGCCTGCCATGTTCAGCATTGTCTTAACCAAGGCAAACCTCAATGCAGCCGCCGCTTTCGGCATCTGGTCTTTTGCTGGCAAGCTGGCGTTGGCCTTGGCTGCAGCCTTGGCCCTGCCGCTGCTGGAACATCAGGGATTCCGTCCCGGCGGCCCGAATGACGCCCAAGCGCTGGGGGCCCTGACCCTGGCCTATGCGGTGCTGCCCTGTGTGCTGAAAACCGTTGCTTTTGCTTTTGTCCTAACGCTTCCATCGGAGAAACCCGCGCCATGAAACTGCTTACAGTCCTGCTGCTGATCGCGCTTGTTGCGATGATCGCAAAAACCTACTTGCTGAGTTTCCGGTTCCAGTCGCCGCAAGACTATGCCGGGACAGGCCCGGAGTTCATCCTGAACAAGCACCTGTCCGGCGAGATCCTCTCTGAAGGGCTGATCTTTGGCCCCGATGGCAAGATGGCCAACAGTTTTACTGCAAGGATGGTCGGAGAATGGGAAGGCAACACCGGCACTTTGACCGAGCAGTTCACCTATTCGAACGGCGTGACGCAAAGCCGGAAGTGGTATCTGACGCTTGGCCCGGACAACACATTTACTGCCACAGCCGATGATCTGGTGGGAGAAGGACAAGGCGTTGTTTCCGGTAGCACAGTGCGGCTAAGCTATACGATCAGACTGCCCCAAAGCGCAGGAGGCCATGTGCTGCGGGCAACGGACTGGATGTATCTGACTGAAAGTGGCGTCATCATCAACAAGTCAGAAATGCGTAAGTTCGGCTTGAAAGCAGCTGAACTTGTCGCGACATTGCGGCCAGCGCCATGAGATAAGCGTTTGGGTATAGCTTTTGCGGCAATCACCAACTGAGCTCTGAGCGCCGGTGCCCAGTTTTCGGATTGGGAAAACTGCCGTCGAAATCTCGAGTTACTTACTTCGCCCCATTAGCAGTTCTACACTAGTCGCCGGGAGAGATTCCTGCGTATTCTGAGCTACTCCCCAATGTTTGGACAGGTTTTGACGTAGGTTAAGCTACTCTCTGCTCCTGCTGATCGGTTTGGGTTTCTTCTTTTCTCAGCCAATAGACCACGGCTGGGGGTTTGCCGCCAAGGGCGGAGTGTGGGCGTTTCGGTTGTAGAAATCGATCCATTTCCCAACGCCCGCCTTCGCCTCTGATCCGGTCTCCCAGGCGTGCAGGCAGACGCATTCGTATTTCAACGACCGCCAGAGCCGCTCGACGAAGATGTTATCGAGGAAGCGCCCCTTGCCATCCATCCGCTGCCCGGCAGCGCATGTGTGCATGCGCGAGCGGGGAGATCCGCACGCCGGATCGGCGCAATCTGCTCGTCCAGGCAAAAGATGTGAACTGGCTGCCCTGATCCGTATTCATGATTTCCGGCGGGCCAAACCTGGCGATGGCCTCGTTCAGTGCCTCGACGCAGAAGTCTGCTTCCAGCGTGTTCGAAAGGCGCCAGGCCAGCACCTTTCGGGTGTGCCAATCCATGATCGCCGCCAGATACAGAAAGCCCCTGCGCATTGGCAGATACGTGATGTCGGCACACCACACCTGATTGGGACGCTCCAGGCGTAGACCACGCAACAGATAGGGATAGGTCTTGTGCCCTTTCGCTGCTTTGCTGGTGTTTGGTTTCTGATAGATCGGCATCAAGCCCATCAGCCGCATCAAGCGTCGGATGCGCTTCTCGTTCACAAGGTGCCCGTCGTTTCGGAGGTGCCAAGTCATCTGGCGGACACCAAAGAACGGCGTTTCCAGGAACTGTTCATCGATCCGGCGCATCAACATCAGGTTCATCGCCGTCTCGCCCTTGGGCGTGTAGTAAAACGACGACCGCGAGATCGACAGCAGCTTGCACTGCTTGCCAATCGACAGGTTGGCATTGGCAGGCTCAACCATCTTGCGCCTCACTTGCCGGTCCACGGCTTGAGCTTTCGTGACAAAAAATCGTTGGCGACAGCCAGCTCCCCGATCTTCGCGTGCAGTTCTTTGACCTGCTCCTCGTCGATCTCTGGGGACTTCTTTCCGCCGCGTTCAAACACGCCGGACGCGCCTTCCAGCAGAGCGCGTTTCCAGCTGTGGATCATCGTGGGATGGACGCCGAATTGGCTGGCAAGCTCAGCCGCAGTTCGCTCACCCTTCAAAGCCTCAAGCGCGGCTTTCGCCTTGAACTCGGGCGAGTGGTTCTTCCGTTTCGACATCTCTGATCTCCTCTTCGTCGAAGACCAGAAGACAACAAATCATAGCTTACGTCAGTGTCCGAAATTCAGGGGGTAGCTCACTACGCCCATTCCGCCATACTGCTTGCGCCAGCGGTAATAGGTCTGTTCAACAACGCCGATCTGCCTGATCGCATCAAGACGGGACATTCCTTGACCCATCAGAACTTCAGCCTGCCGTAACTTCGAGACAATCTCTTCCGGCTTGGGTCGCTTGTTTGCCATTCTCGGTCTTCCGTTTCCTAAACATAGCGCTGGACCAGTTCAGTTGGGGAGGCTCACTATTACGACAGCCATGATCAGCTGCGCACTCACCTCGCCGGCTTCATGGATGCATACAACTTCGCTCGCAGGCTGAAGACGCTCAGCGGCCTCACACCCTGCGAATACACCTGCAAGGTCTGGACTGCAGAGCCAGATCGTTTCATTCTAATTCCGATCCACCAGATGCCGGGACTGAACACCTGGACACAGTTGCTAGGGTGTAAGGCGTTCAGATCATGCTGAAATAGCTTCGGTAGAAGCCGGGCAGACTCCATTCCATTTCCGACAGCGGGCCGGGAATGAAACGGTGCGAATTCACCCCTTCCTGATTGTGGCGGATAATCTTTTCGTCATCGAGCGAAGTCACATGCCAGAGCCAGGAAAGCGCCTCCTTGTCGTAGTCGCGCCCCTCTTCCGCACCGCCGCGCACATACCAGGCGATTTGTATGTCGGTCTCCTGCAGAGAGCGCGGCACAAAGCGGTAGCCGACAAAGTGGTCGGCGTAGATCAGGAAATAGTTGAGCGTGCCGACCGCAAGGTCGGTGGCGCCGCCGTCATGGCCGCTGAGCTTGCCCAGCGGAGGCGCCAGCGGCGCGCCATCCCTGCTGCCGGTCTGATAGCCGGGAAACAGCGGGTAGCGGCGCCAGTAGACGTCCGCGCCCGAGGCCAGGGCATTGGGGCCGGTGAGGTCCAGTTCTTCGGTCGGCAGGCCGATGGAGGCTGAGCGTTCGCGCAGGGCTTCGCCATGTTTTACTACATCCGCCGGGTCTTTCAGCGAATGGCTGCGCGAATATTCCTGATGCGAGGGCGCGCAATGGTAGCACTCCAGATAGTTCTCCAGCGCCAGCTTCCAGTTGGCGGGCACCGGATAGGAGGCTTCGTGCGCAAGCGTCAGATTTTCCAGCTGCATCGGGGCGGACAGCGGTGCCAGTTTGTCCAGGCTGTCCTGCAGTGCCGGCGGGTTTTCGTCGGCGCAGACAAAGATCAGCCCTTGGAAAATCTGCACCTGCACCGGGAACAGCCCGTATTCGCCGGGGTCGAAATCCGGCCCCATGGCACGGCCGCCACGCAGTTTTCCGTCCAGACCGAAAGTCCAGGCGTGATAGGGACAGGAGAAAACCCGGGCTGTGCCCTGTTTCTCCAGGCACACGCGGGATCCGCGATGGCGGCAGACATTCAGATGGGCGCGGACATCGCCGCTTCGGTCGCGCACCACGATGATGGATTCCGGGCCGTAGTCGAACAGGAAATAGTCGCCCGGCTCTGCGATCTGGCTGACATGGCCGGCCCAGATCCAGTTGCGGTTCCAGAACGCCTTGATGTCGTGGTCATAAACCGCCTGAGAGGTATAGAAATGCCGCTCAAGCGCAAATCCGGGCTGATGGGTTTCAATCAGGTCACGCATCACTTGCAGGTCATCTTTGGGCATTATACGCCTCCCATATCGTTGAGTGAGATAAGTTCGCGGCGGAACCATTCAGCATCGGCTGCCGCCGGGTCGCGTTCAAAGTTGCGTGCCGCCAAATGGCCGGCAAAGACCGCATCGGCAATCAGGCCGGGCGAGGCGGCGTCGCCGATCAGTTCCAGCGTGGTGAACCGGTGCCCGTAGTCTGCGCGCAGGGTATCAAAAAGCGCCGTATCGCGCTGGCGTGACGTCACCATCAGAAGGCTGGCGCAGCTGATTTGCCGGATGCGGCCGGTGTAGGCACAGGCGAGTGCCGCGCCGGTGGCATCCGCCGATTGGAGCAGGTGCAGCGGCACGATCTCGACGCCTGCCTGCAACAGGCTGGTTTGCACCCGGGCCTGCTCCAGCGTCAGGTCGGTAAAGACTGAAGCCACAGCGCCGGGCGTGGCCAGGATCACCTTGCGGCCCGCGGCGGCCAGGTGGTCGGCCAGCACCCCGCCCAGATACCCCTGGTCGTCATCATAGAGCAGCACCGGCCCGCTGTCCGGCGGCAGTTCACCAGCCATGATGTCATCCGGTGTGAAACAGGGCATATCCTGCACCGGCAACGGCGCCAGCGAAGAGCGCCCGCGTCCGTCGCGGTGCCACTGGCTTCCGGTTGCGAGGAAGACATTGGGAATGCCGAGATCCGCCACCTCTTCGGCGGTCATCGGGCTGTCTGTGAACATCTGGACATTGGCCCGCTGCTGCAGCTGCCACAGACGGTTGTCCGCGACCCGTTTCCAAGCTGCCAGCCCTTTGAGGCGGCTTTCGCGCAGCGCCCGCCCGCCAAACTCCTCCCCGGCTTCGGCAAGGGTCACGTCATAGCCGCGTTTGGCCAGCTGCATCGCGCATTCCAGCCCGGCGGGTCCGGAACCGACCACCAGCGCGTGCTCCTCATGGCCCTTTGATGCGATCACCTCAGGGTGCCATCCGCGCCGCCATTCCTCGCCCATGGTCGGGTTCTGGGTGCAGCGGATCGGCACCCCGAGCATATCAGCAGAAACGCAAATATTACAGCCGATGCATTCGCGGATTTCCTCAATCCTGCCTTCTTCAATTTTCTTAGGCAGGAACGGATCGGCAATCGAGGGCCGGGCCGCGCCAATGAGATCAAGCACCCCCGTTTTGACCAGCGAGGCCATCAGATCCGGCGAGGTGAAACGGCCGACACCGACGACGGGTTTGGAAGTCACCTGTTTGACGAATTCGATGTAAGGAACCTGAAACCCGTCCTGCGGCTGGAACCGGGTGGTCTGGCTGTCATTGCTCCAGTCCGAGACATTCACATCCCAAAGGTCGGGCAGATCGGCCAGCAATTCCACCACGGCGCGGCCTTCCTCCTTCGCCTGCATCCCGTCCGGTCCGGCCATCTGGTCCACGCCAAAGCGGAAGGCCACCGCGCAATGGCCGTCAAGCTCCTCGCGGGTTTCCTCCAGCAGTTCGCGGGTAAGGCGCAGCCGGTTTTCCAGGCTGCCGCCGTATTCATCGCTGCGGTTGTTGTACTGCGGCAGCAGAAAATGCTGCGGCAGGGTCATCTGGTGGCCGGCGTAGATATAGACAATATCGAAACCCGCCTCCTTGGCCCGCCGCGCGGCGGCCCGGTGCCAGCGGCGCAGGTCGCGGATGTCGGATTTGTCCATCGCACGAGCCTGTTTCGGGAATGGTGTGTCGATCGGCATGTCCGACGGGCCAAGCACCGGCGCGCGGGTCAAATGGTTGGTGGCATGATGGCCGTTATGGGCGAGCTGGATCGCCGCAAGCGCACCTTTGTCATGCACACCTTCCGTCATCAGCCGGAGGGCGGGGATGTCATGCTCATCCCAAAGCCGGTTTTCCGCATACGGCCCAAGGTCCGAGGTCGGATGAATTTCCGTCTCCTGGGTGGAGACGACGGCCCAGCCGCCTTCGGCCTTCATGGTGCGCATCGCGGCCTCTGCCTGGGGGCGCACATGGCCCATCCCGTTGCAATGGGGCACCTGATAAAATCGGTTCCGTGCGGTGACGGGGCCGATTTTCACCGGCTCGAAGAGAATGGAGTACCCATGAGCGCCTGACATGGCCGCGCATCCTTTGTGTCGTGAGTGATTGCAGAAAGAGTCGGAGGCCGGAAAAGGCGGGCGTCAGCGCCCGCCGCGCGCGGGCTCAGAACCCGGCCTTGATGCGCTCGAATTCCTTCAGCATGCGGCCTTCAAGCGCGGGGGTGACGGCGTCGAAGAACAGGCTGCCCTCGAAGAACTTGTCGACATCAGCAAAGCCGTAGGTTTCGATTAGCTCCTGATCGGCGGATTTGAAGGCATCGGCATTGGCATGCGCGTAGCCCCAGCTCTCAATGATGTATTTGCCGCTGGCCTCGGCGCTCAGCGCATTCAGCATGTCATAGACCTGCTCGTCGCTTTGGGTCGAGGAGGTCAGATGCACATAACCGCAGACCCAGGTGGCGATGCCTTTGTCCACGTCGCGCATCATCTTTGCAGGGGTTTCGTTCCAGATCAGGTTCAGCTCAGACTGGTTCCAGCCCCAGCCCATGGTCACCTCGCCCGAGGCAAGGGCCTGATCCAGCTGGCCCGCATCGGACCAGTAGAAACGCACATTCGGGTGGATCGCGCGCAGGAAGTCCGAGGCTTTCTGGAACTCCTCATCCGACATATCGGTATAGCTTGAGGCGCCGGTTGCCAGCGCCGCCATTGCATAGGCCGAGGAGGCCGCATCGGGAATGGCGATCTTGCCCTGATGGGCCGGATCACCCAGCAATTGCAACGAGACGTCCGCAGCATTGATCTGGTCGGTGCGGTAGATCAGCCCGGTGTTGCCCCACTCAAATGGCACCATATAGGTGTTGCCGTCGATGGTGACGCCGTCCACATCCTTGATCTGCGGCAGCAGCTTGTCCCAGTTGCTGATTTTCGAGGTGTCGATCGGTTTCAGAAGCCCCGCTGCCACCCATTTGCGCAAGCCGTCGGTGCAGGGATGGGCAAGATCTGCGGCAAAGCCCGATTGCAGCTTGGTAAAGGCCTCTTCGACGCTGCCGAAATAAGTGTAGCTGGGGGCGCCGCCGTATTTGGCGACATAATCGCCGTAGAAGCCCTGATCCTCATAGCCTGACCAGTCAAAGACCGACAGGCTGGCGGCATCTGCGGATGCGATACCTGCCGAGGCGGTCAAAGCCGTGGCAGCGGCCAGTACCGTTTTGAAATGTTTCATTGTCTTCCTCCCATTATTCTCATGACTCGCGGGCGCCGAGGTCGATGACCGAGGCGTTCTGCACCCCCAGCCAGACCGGATCGCCCTGCTTGTGATCAACCGTGTGAAAATAGTTCGGCACCGACACCGCAATGGGCTGCTGCAACCCGTCAGTGGTGACGTGGTAATGCACGTTCTCGCCGTAAAACGCGGCATTGGTGACGGTGCCCTGCAGGTAGCCGTCGTAGCCATCCGGCCGTTGCGCCGAAATCTCCAGCTGTTCGGGACGGATCCCCGCCAGCAGTTGCGGCCCGCGCCGCGCCACATTGGGGTTCACGTCGATGGTGAGCGGCCCGAAGCCCTGCACCTGGGCTTTCAGCTTGCCGTCCGCCTCACCTGTCACGGCCGCGTCGAGGAAGTTCATGCCACCGATGAAGGCCGCCACTTCCCGGCTTGCGGGGCGGGCATAAAGCACCTCGGGTTTGTCGACCTGTTTAAGCTGGCCCTGGAACATCACGCCGATGCGGTCGGACATGGTCATCGCCTCATATTGGTCATGGGTGACCATGACAAAGGTGATGCCAAGCTTCTGCTGCAGGCGGCGCATTTCGAATTGCATCGCCTCGCGCAGATTTTTATCGAGCGCCGACAGCGGCTCGTCCAGCAGCAGCACCTTGGGCCGCATCACCAGCGCGCGGGCCAGGGCAACCCGCTGGCGCTGGCCGCCCGACAGCTCATCTGCCTTGCGCGCCTGCAGCCCGCCCAGCTCTACCATCTCCAGCGCCTCGGCCACGCGTGCGCTGATCTCGGCCTTCTTAAGTTTCAGCTTGCGTAGCCCAAAGGCGACATTGTCGCCGACATTCAGATGCGGGAAGATCGCGTAAGACTGGAACACCATATTTGTGGGGCGCTTGTTGGCAGGGATCTCCGCCATCTCCTGGCCGCTGATGCGGATGGTGCCGGCGTCATGATCCTGAAAACCGGCAATCATCCTGAGCGCTGTTGTCTTGCCGCAGCCGGAGGGGCCAAGGAGCGAGAAAAATTCGCCCTCCTTCAGTTCGAGGTTCAGATCGCGCACCGCCACAAAGGTGCCAAATCGCTTTTCCACCCCGGAGATTTCGATGATGTTCTGGCTGGTCATCTTCTGTCCTTCATTCAGGCGGATTTGGTGGAGCGGCGGCGGAAATATTCGGCGGTTAGCAACAACAGCACCGAGGCCAGCAGCAGCAAGGAGCCTAGCGCCAGCGTGTTCGGCAGCTTCGCCGGAAAGCGGATTTGGCTCCAGATGTAGACCGGCAGGGTGGGCTGGTTGCCGGACAGGAAGAAGGCCAGCACAAATTCGTCAAACGACACGGTGAACGTGACTAGCAGGCTGGCGACAATGCCCGGCGCCACGATCGGCAGGGTCACCCGGCGGAAGGTACCGATGACGCTTTCGCCCAGATCAAAGGCGGCTTCCTCCAACGATAGGTCAAAGTCGTCAAAGGCGGATTTCATGATTGATACGGCAAACGGCAGCGCAACAAAGACATGGCCGAGGATCACCGTGGTCAGCGACGGCCGCAGCCCCAGCGAGATGAACAGCACCAGCATCGACGACGCCACGATGATGCCGGGGATGACCAAGGGCAGCATCACAAGCCCTTCGGAGACCTCGCGCCCCGTGAAGCGGTAGCGCACATAGGCGCGGGCCGCAAACAGCCCCAGCGAGGTGGCCGCCAGTGCGGTCACCACGCCGACGATCAGCGAGTTCGCCATCGCCTGTAAGAGCGTGTCCTGCGCGCCCAGCTGGGCATACCATTTCAGGGTAAAACCCTTCATCGGGAAGGCGACGATGGTGCCGTCGTTGAAGGAGAACAGCGGCAGCAGCAGCACCGGCAGGTAGAGAAAGATCAGGTAGCCGACCGCATAGGCCAGCAGCCAGGGGAAACGGAGTGACTTGCTCAACGGATTCTCCTCCCCAAGACGGTGGCCAGGATAACGAACAGGATGGCGACAAAGCCGACCGAGGCCATCGCCACCAGCGACAGCGTCGCGCCCAGCGGCCAGTTGTTGGCGGGGCCGAACTGCACCTGGATGAGGTTCGCCACCATCTTGCCCTGCGAGCCGCCGACCAGCGACGGGGTGACGTAGTCGCCCACTGTGGGAATGAAGATGATCAGGCTGCCGGCGATGATGCCGGGCACCGACAGTGGCAGGGTGACCCGGAAGAACCGTTCCAGCTTGGAGCACCCGAGATCGGTGGCGGCCTCCAGCAGTGCCCGGTCGATCTTCTGCAGCGACACATAGATCGGCAGGATCGCAAACGGCGCCCAGGCATGGGCCAGGGTCAGCACCACCGCGAATTCATTGTAGAGAAGAAAGGTCAGCGGTTCATTGATCAGCCCCATTGAGAGCAGCGCGGAATTCATCACCCCGTTGAACCCGAGGATCAGCTTCCAGCTGAACACCCGCAGCAGGTAGCTTGACCAGAACGGGATGGTGATCAGCAAGAGCCAGAGGGTTTTCTTGCGGGTGCGGTAGGCGATGAAATATGCAATCGGATAGGCCAGCGCCACCGTCGCCATGGTCACCGCCCCGGCAATCAGGATCGAGCGCAGCATCAGATGCCGCACCAGCGGATCGGTGGCGGCCTCGGTGTAATTGGCCCAGGTCAGCGTCTTGTCGATGTCGACATAGGACTGGGTCCAGAAGCTGTAGGCCACCAGAATGCCCAGCGGCGCAGCTACCAGAAGCCCCACATATAGCGACGCAGGGGCGCTCAATGCATAACCCTTGCCTGCTTCGGTTCTGAGAAATCCGGCCATGTCACTCCAGTGTCTGATATGCGGGTCCGGCGTCGCCCATAAAAATGGACAATCGTCCATCAAATCTGACGGCTGGAAGGGCCCTCTGTCAACAGGGTTTCCAAAAAAATGTACAAACGTCCATTTATGGTGGAGAAATTCCTTTGGTGTGCCTAGACTGGCAAAATACACCTGCCTGCTGCATAGGTTCGCGCCATGTATCAGGCGGGCCAGATTCGGCAGGGATCAAAAATTCGGGATCAAATGACCGGGAAAAGGGAACAGAACCGCGAGCAGAACCGCCAAGCCCTGATCGGCGCCGTGCTGGATTCAGTGGCAGAGAAGGGCATATCCGAAACCTCTGTCAGTGAGATCATCCAGCGCGCCGGCCTGTCGCGCGGCATGATCCACCTGCATTTCGGCGGCAAGGACAACCTGGTTCACGCTGCCGCGCATCATTCCTCGGAAGAATATTATGACGAGCTGGAGGCTCTCTTGCAGACCGCTGGCGAGAGCCCGCAGGAGCGGATCGAGATGATCGTGCGCGGCGACCTTAGCGAACGGGTGCTGAACCGGCGCAATGTCAGCATCTGGTATGCCTTCCGCGGCGAGGCCCGGAACCGCAAAGCCGTCGCCGAGTACTCCGACACCCGCGACGGGAGGCTGCGGGGCATGATCCACAGCGCATTTTCCCGAATCGTTTGCGAATCCGGCACCCCGGCCCCTTTCGAGGCCGCCCGTGATGCCACCCACGGCACCCTGGCATTGCTGGAGGGCATGTGGACCGACTTCTTGCTGCACCCTGACCGCTTCGACCGGGAAGAGGCATCGCGGATCATATTCCGCTTCCTGGCGGCCATGTTCCCGGCGCATTTTTCGCTGAAGGGTGCTGTGCGCCCGTTGAAAGTATAGGCACCTCGGCGCGGTTACAAATTACAGCCGCGCCGCACATCAGGGCAAGCCCTGCGTCAGCGGCCCCGATCTCACCCTGGATGCAGCGGCTTGAGACCATCCATCGTCGGGCCGGGATTATCGGCGAATTCGGTTCAGATTATTTGAGTCTGTAAATCGGGACTGGCTCAAGACAGTTGCGGCCGGGCTCAGCCATAGAATTCATGCGGCTTTTTTCAGTTTCCTTACGGGTGTCATGCCGCTGATGCCCATGTTGGGTCGCTCATTGTTGTAAATCCAGAGCCATTCCGTTGCCTGGTTCTGCGCCTCCTCGACGGTTTCAAAGATGTATTGCCCCAGCCAAGGCTGACACGAATCAAACGTCTCCCGATCCAACAGGAGGCATCAGCTTTGCCTCTCCCGCGCTCTGCCCAGAGAGCCATCGGGAAAATGCGTTCATCGCCCGTGTCGCAGGGCGGTCTGACGGCCAGGCCAGATAGTAACGCCCGGCGGAAAAGGTGACGCAGAAGGGTTGCGCCAGCCGGCCTTGGGCAATGAAACTCTCGAACATGGCGACTGGCAACAGCGCAGCACCTGCCCCCGAGGCGGCCAGTTCCGCGAGCGCCACCGAGCTGTCAAAAACCGGACCTGTGACCATCGGACAGGGCGCACCTGCGACTTCGAACCAGCCCGGCCATTCAGCGCTGCGGTAGCTGCGCAGAAGCGTCACCTGTCCGAGGTCCGACGGATGCCGCAGGCGCGCCGCCAGCCCCGGCGCGCAGAGCGGTGCCAACGGCGCCTCCGTCAGCGGGATCGCGTCATGGCCGGTCCAGCCGCCGGTGCCGAAACGGATCGCCATGTCCAGCCCCTCGCGCAGGATTTCCACCCGGTTGTTGTTGGTCGAAATCCGCAGATCGATCTCCGGATGCGCCTGCCGGAAGGTATCGACACGCGGCATCAGCCAGCCGAGCGCAAAGGTCGTGTTCACTCCGACTTTCAGCACCTCTACGTCACGCTGCCCGCCAAGGCGGTCGAGCACCCTCGCCATCGCGTCGAACCCGTGTTCGAGCACCGGGAAAAGCCGCTGCCCCTCGTCGGTCGGCACCAGCCCCTGCGAGGTGCGCAGGAACAGGGTGACGCCCAGCAGATCCTCCAGCCGCGCGATCTGATGGCTGACTGCGGCCTGGGTCACGCGCAGTTCGACGGCGGCCTTGGTGAAACTGCCCTGGCGCATGGCAACCTCGAACACGCGCAGAGCGTTCAACGGCAGGTCGGGGCGATCCATGTCGATACCTCAGCTAATGACAGGCGATAAGATTTGTCGTTTGTAGCGCCGGATCAAGCTGAAATATACCAGACGCATGATATCACCTGATGTCGTCTATGGCACATATCCGGAAAGGAACACCCCATGCGGTTCACCGCTTCCGTCCTGTCGCGCGCAGTGGCAGGGCTTGCTCTTGGCCTGTCTCTGGCCACCATGTCCGCAGCTGACACGCGCCTCGAGGCGCTGGCCGAAACCGTGTCGCAAGTTGAACAGAGGCTTGGCGGGCGTGTCGGCCTGTCGCTCGAAGAGGTCGGCGGGCAGACGTCCTGGTCGCACCGGGAGGATGAACGCTTCCTGATGAACAGTACCGTGAAGGCGCCGATCTGCGGGGCCGTTCTCGCGCAGCGCGATGCGGGGGCCCTGGCTCTTTCTGACGCGCTGCCGGTGCGCGCGGCGGATCTGCAGTCCTACGCGCCGGTCACCAAAACGCGGGTTGGCAAGGACATGACGATCGAAGCGCTGTGCTTCGCCGCCATCGACATGAGCGACAACACCGCAACCAACATTCTGATCGACCGGCTAGGCGGCCCGCAGGCAGTTACGCGATTCTTCCGCGGCATCGGCGACCCGATCAGCCGTCTGGACCGGCGTGAGCCCGGTCTGAACACCTTTGTGCCCGGCGATCCACGCGACACCACGACCCCGGCGGCAATGGCCGTAACGCTGGAAAAGTTGCTGCTGGGCAGTGCGCTGTCCCCGGTATCGCGCGACCAGCTGGCGGACTGGATGAGCCATGGCGGCGTGACGGGCAACTTGCTGCGCGCTGACGCGTCTGCGGACTGGCAAGTCCTCGACAAGTCCGGCAGCGGCAGCCACACCCGCAATATCATCGCAATGGTCACACCCGGCAAAGGGGCGCCGTGGATCATCACCATCTTTCTGTCAGACGCCGATGCGGATTTCGACACCCGCAACGCGGCCCTGCAGAAACTTGGCAGTGCAGTCATGGCAGTGATCCGGGACTGAGCAGGCTCGGGCCGGGGCGCGGAAATTCGGGTCAGGTCAAGTCTTGCAGCGCGGCAGAGTTCAGCATGAAACTGTGCCGGTCGAATGCCGGCACTCCGCCTGGCTGCCGGCCGGTTTGGACCGTGGCGGTACAGCGAAAATCAATGCCGGATCTGGCGGCAGGGATGGATTTGCAAATGCCGCACAACAATGCGCAGCTCTGGAACCTCGGTGAAGGTCCATTCACTTTCCGGGTTCAGGCGGGAACCCGCGGTTTGCCTGAGGGGCTTTATCGTAGCACAGCCGGTTCCTGAACTGGCGTCCGTTTTTGAGCTCATTGTTCAGGATGCCGGTGCCCCTTTGGCGGTTGCCAAGGATGGTCGAGGCGCCCCGATGGCGCCAAACGGGCCCGTCACGCCTTCCTTGTTGAGCTCTTCTGCGATCTTCTTCGGGGACAGGGCCAGTGTTCAATTTTTCGATGCTCTGTACGAACTTGGTGTTACACCTGTCCACCGCCGGAAAGCGCGGTGGAAATTCGCGGGAGAGGAGAACCCGACATCCTGAGAGATTTCTTCGATGCTCTTGCTCCCGGCCTGCAGGTCATGAATGGCTATGTCCCGGCGCAGCCCGTCCTTGATCGCCTGAAAGGAGGTGTCTTCCGCATCCAGCCGCCGCATCAAGGTTCTAGGTGTGACGTTCAATGCGCGGGCGGCATCTGCCAAGTGGCCGCCCTCCCAGCTTGTTTGATAAAGGAACTCCCGGACTCTCAAAGACTGCTTATGTTCCCTATACCCTGTGAACATCCAGTCTCGGGGAGCCCGGCTTAGAAACTCCTTCAGTTCCGCAGAGCTGCGTCTTTTTGTTGGCCCCAGTTTCGCGACCTCAAACGTAATTGCCGAACACGGTGCCATGAAGCTGATCTGCGCCGGAAATATCACCGCGTAATCGTCTGAAAACCCAGGGCGCTCAAAGGCAAATTGAACCGCCTGGACAGGCACTTCATATCCTGCAAGCCAGGACAGCAGCCCATGCGCCAGTTTCAGGATGAGCATATGGCCGAACTGCTGACAGGGCTGCTCACCGCGTGGCAAAAGCCGCAGGCTGAGACTGCCGGGCCCGGACGCAAGTTTCATCTGGTAATCGTCCAGCAACAGGTTCCAAAACGTAGAGAACCGGTGCAAGGCTGAAGGAAGAGAGCTGGCTTCGCGGACCGTTGTCAGCAGGTGCTGCAGTGCTCTGGCCCGGATCGGCCGGCTCCAAAGGCCCATCATTTCATCATTGGTTTCGATGGCAGCGATTTGGTAAAGCCGGACAATCTGATCCAAAGTAATGCGGTGGGCAATCTGACCCTGGACTGCATGCATCCCCGCGCGCTGCAGGAAGGAGGCCAATTGGGCATCCGTGCAACAATGCCGCAAGGCCATAATCCAATTCCCGGCAAACTGCGACGAAACCGTGGCCAGGCTTGAAGGTTCCGAAGTTGTCATTTCCATAGGCTCCAGCGCCGATTGTCATTTTTGGAGAGCATATCGCCTTTTTTAAGCGTGAATTTGGTCAGCTGCTACAGGCATCTGGCATGAAGTAACAATACGCACCCACGGCGGAAAGCAACAGCCGCGGGACCGCTTCTGCGTGTCCTCAGGTGAAATTGCCGGCGATTGTGGCGTGACCTGCTGCCGGGCATTCTCAGGCCCTAGGCCGGTTCGGCTGCCCCAATTCTGTTCCAAAGCTCACTGGCAACGACGCCGGGCGGGCGGTCTCGGCGTCTTATCTTGAAGATCATCGTTCGGCGTACAGGAAATCGTTCCAGGTTGAGAGGAAGCAAAGCACCGGACAGCCGCTCCGCCTCGGTCATATGGTCCGGCAGGCCGCCCCAGCCGAGACCGGCGAGGATCACCTTTTTCTTGGCGGCAAGATCGGAGACGGTCCACTTCAGCCCGCCCGGCAGCAGATCGCGGCTTTGTTCATGCGCGGCGCCGCCTGTGCCCGCCGCGACCACCTGCACGTGGCTTTGCATTTCGGATGCTGAAAGTGCACGGGAGCCGGCCGGCAGGTTCAGCCCGGGGCTGGCCACTGGCCGTATTGTCACCTCCGTGACCGGCTCAGCTTCCACATCATCCAGCGGCACCCCTTCCAGCGAAGCAAGCGCGATATCTGCCTTGCCCTCCATCAGCCGGGCAATCGGGCCGCCCATCATTTCCATCCGC
Organism: Leisingera sp. NJS204; assembly: GCF_004123675.1. Lineage (NCBI taxonomy): Bacteria > Pseudomonadati > Pseudomonadota > Alphaproteobacteria > Rhodobacterales > Roseobacteraceae > Leisingera > Leisingera sp. NJS204. The sequence goes on from NZ_CP035417.1 coordinate 309,413, forward strand.
AGCCGCAGGTGGGTGGCCGGGTGATGCCGCCCGGTTTCGGCAAGCGCCGGCAGCAAAGGATCCAGATCCATTGTGGCGCTGACGGCAATGTTCAGTTCTGGCTCTTCGCGGGCGCGCAGCCGGGCGGCAGTGGTTTTCAGGCCTTGCATCTGCCGCAGCACCCGCGACGCCTCGCGGTAGAAGATTTCACCTGCCGGGGTGAGCGCCGGCCGGTAGGCCGCGCGGCTGAACAGCTCCAGCTCCAGTTCCTCTTCCAGCTGGCGGATTGTGTGGCTGATGGCGGACTGTGATTTGTGCAGCCGCTCCGCCGCGCCGCGGAAGGTGCCGGTTGAGACAATCGCCTCCAGGGCAACAAGCTGGTCGTGTTTCATGTAGTTGCCATATGATCTGTTTTTTTAATCACTACTGTGAGAACACAATATTATCAACAAATCATGTCAAGGGGTAGTCAGGAGCATCACCAAGCACAGGAGATAGTGATGAAGCTCTACTACAAACCCGGCGCTTGCCCGCTGGCCAGCCATATCGCCCTGTATGAGACAGGCCAATCGTTTGAAATCGAAGCCGTCGATACCGCCGCGGGCCGGACTGCAAGCGGCGCGGACTACCGCGCGATCAACCCCAAAGGCTATGTTCCGGCCCTGGGCCTGGACGACGGCAGCGTTCTCACTGAAGGGGCGGCGGTTCTGCAATATATCGCGGACGGCAACCCGGAAGCGGGTTTGGCGCCGGCGGCAGGCACCTTGGCCCGTGCCCGGATGCAGGAACAGCTCAACTGGATCGGGACCGAGCTGCACAAGGCCTTTAACCCGCTGTTCCGCGACGGAATATCCGAGGGCGGTAAAGACGACGCGCGCACCGCTGTAGCGGGCAAGTTCGATTTCATCGAGACGCAGCTGGAGGATGGCCGCGAGTGGCTGGTAGAGAACCGGTTCTCGGTCGCGGACGCCTATCTGTTCGCGGTCTCGAACTGGGCGAACTTCACCGGCATCGACCTGGCCCGCTGGCCCCGGCTGGCGGCGTTCGTGAGCCGCAGCGCGTCCCGCCCGTCCGCTCAGGCTGCAATGCGCGCAGAAGGGCTGATCCAATGACACCAGCCGATCACAAAGTGGTCGGCGCATTGATGGAGGCCTATTTCGAGGGCCTCCATCACGCCGACAGCACCATGCTGCGTGAAGTTTTTCACCCGCAACTGGCCTATATCTGCGCAACCGAAGGCGATGAACTGTACCTGGATCTTGAAACCTACATGGCCCGCGTCGATGGGCGCGAGCCGCCGGCCAAGCGCGGCGACCCGCGCGAGGAGGAGATCCTGGAGATTGCCTTTGCCAGCGACCGGCTGGCCCGTGTCAGTGCCCGGATGACCATGATGGGCCGGGATTTCCATGACCTGCTTACCCTTGTCCGCCACGGCACCGAATGGCGCATCGTTGCAAAAGTGTTCTCATACGTACCGCGAAAGGGCTGACCGATGCCTTATGTGAATATCAAAGTCACCCGCGAAGGCGGCCCCGATGGCACCGGCCCGAGTGCGGACCAAAAGGCGCAGCTGATCACCGGAGTTACGGACCTGCTGCAGGAAGTTCTGGGTAAGAACCCGGCAACCACATTTGTGGTGATCAACGAGGTTCCTCTGGAGGATTGGGGCGTTGGCGGCCTGCCGGTGCAGGAGTACCGGAAGCAGGCGCAATGAAAACGCGGCTGACAGAGGCGCTGGGGATCACTTGCCCGGTGATCCAGGCGCCGATGGCCTTTGCTGCAGGCGGCGCGCTGGCCAGCGCTGTCTCCAGCGCCGGCGGGCTGGGCATGATCGGGGGCGCCTATGGCGATGCCGCTTGGATCGACCAGCAGTTCGACATTGCAGCGGGCGCCCGCGTCGGCTACGGGCTGATCACCTGGAAACTTGCGGAACAGCCGCAGCTGCTGGACCGGGTGCTGGCACACGATCCAGCGGCGCTGTTCTTGTCCTTTGGCGACCCGGCACCATTTGCGTCAGCGATCAAGGACGCGGGTGTGACGCTGATCTGCCAGGTGCAGACACTGCGCGACGCGCGGCAAGCGCTGGGCTGCGGCGCAGACATCATTGTCGCCCAGGGTGCGGACGCCGGGGGCCATGGCGAAGCCCGCGGCACCTTTGCCTTGGTGCCGGAGATCGCTGACGAGATCGCACGCCGGAACAGCAAGGCGCTGCTCTGTGCCGCAGGCGGCATCACGGATGGCCGCGGCCTTGCAGCGGCCTTGATGCTGGGGGCGGATGGGGCGGTGATCGGCACGCGGTTCTGGGCCTCGCGCGAGGCGTTGGTGCATCCGCGCATTCTTGATCGCGCGCTGGCGGCAACGGGAGACGACACGATCCGCACACGTGTGGTGGATGTGGTCCGCGGTTACGACTGGCCCGGCCGTTACAACGGCCGCGTTCTGCGCAACCGGTTCATTCAAAAATGGCACGGTTCCGAGGAGGCCTTGAAACTGGAAGCGGGCGCAGAGGCCGCAAAATGGTCGGCAGCCCAGGAGGCTGGCGATCCGGATGTTGCAACCGCTTTTGCCGGTGAAGGCATCGGCTTGATCAAAAATGTTCAGGCCGCCAGCGAAATTCTGGCGGGCATCACGGCGCATGCGCAGCGGTGTCTGGCAGGGTAAAGACGGTAAGAACTGGAGTGAACAATTGGGCCGGAACAGGCGGGAACGCTCCCGTCTGTTCCATTTTCAGCAGGTTTCAGAATGCATGGTCCAGAACAAATTTGCCTGTATACCCGGGGGTCTCCAGCCTGCGGTGCGCTTCCGCGATCTGGTCAAGCGGCAGGATATCTTGGACCTCCGGCGCCAGGACGCCCTGGGCCAGCCAACCCGCCAATGGCTGCAGAACCTCCTGATTGGCGGGGTTTTGAACCGTCACCGGGCAAATGCCCCGCGATTCCGTGAATACCCCGCCTGGCTTCCACCACTCCGGGACAATGGTTGCATAGGCGCCGCCATCTTTCACGGCGGCAAATGCCTGCTGCGCGTGTTTGTGCCCGCGCACGTCAATAGCGCCGTCCACCTGCCGCGTGTCCGGGGCGGCGGGTTCGAACCCCAGCAGAGGGGCAATTGCTGCCGCCATTGCGCCAACCGCCCCCTTTGGGTTGTTGATCAGGACACGCGCGCCCGGCGGCAAAGCCAGGGCCTGAAGAGCCGCCAGCGCTGTGCTGCCGGTCAGCGGCACTGCGGCGGCAGTGGTAAAGGGAACCGTGTCCGCAATCTTTACAACCTGACTGGCTGGCAATGCTGCAAATTCCGCGTGGGTGCCAACCAGTGATCCCGGCTGCGGCGAAATTGCCAACACCCGGTCGCCGGGGGCAAACCCCTCTGTTTCCGGGCCAAGCGCCTCGACTGTCCCCGCCGCATCCCAACCCAGGATCATCGGGAAAAGGGCGGGATCATCGGGCAGGATGGCTCCTGACCGCACGCCCGCATCCACCGGGTTCATGCTGGACGCATGGATGCGGATCAGTACCTCTCCCGGCTTGGGGTCGGGACGCGGCAGGTCTGCCATCCGGAACACATCCACGTCGCCAAAAGATCCTATGATTGCAGCTTTCATCCGTGCCTCCATTATTTTGTAGTGATCGTTAAATAATGGGTTGCTTGCCGGGTCAAGTGTTTTGTGTAATGATCGATAAGTAATTTGGAGGCGACCTTGGGGCGGCAAAGATCTTTTGACACCGGCCATGCGATTGAACAGGCGATGCTTCTATTCTGGGAGCGCGGATATGAAGCCGCATCGATGGCCGATCTCAGCGCGGCCATGGGGGTGAACCCCCCAAGCATCTATGCGGCCTTTGGCAACAAACAGGCGTTGTTTGAGCGCTGTGCGAGCCACTACGCGCAGAACATTGCGGCCTATGCCCCCCGCGCTCTGGACGGGGAAGCAACGGCTGCCAAAGCCCTGCGCCGCTATGTGTTTGAGGCCATTGAGGCGTTTTCCGGGAAGGAGAGACCCAAAGGCTGCTTGCTGGTCAGTGCTGCAACCAATTGCGGTACCGCCAGTACCGGCGCGCAGAAACTGCTCGCCGGGTACAGGCAGGCCAGCGAGGCAATGGTCGCCGCCCGGATCCGGCGTGGTATCGAAGACGGAGACATGCCGGCAGCAAGCGATCCGGATCTGTTGGCGAAGTACATTGCAGTTCTGATTCAGGGGCTTGCGGCGCAAGCCCGCGATGGCGCCACAGCTGATGCTTTGCACAGCGTGGCTGAACTGGCGCTGGGCCAAGTTGCGGTTTTGCCTTAGAAAAGAAAGGATACCCGTCTGCTGGCCCTATCTTTAAAACCGCTGGATCAAGCTTAACTGCTGTCTCATCTGAAATATGTTCAGAGGTTCCAAAGAACGTGTCTGCAGACCTGTTTTAAGGCCCGGATCTGTTCCCAAGCACATGTTTGTTGTCCGTAAGATTCTTGCATCACCTGGAAAACACCAAGTCCCAAAGCTGCCTTTGTCAGACTAAGGCATGCGGCCTTAGCCGCTGGCGGGCAGGCTGGTGCCCGCGGCCGCGGCAAGCAAAGTGCTGCCGGGCCTTTGGCTGAAACGGGGCATTGGAATCCCTCTCGCAAATCTCGATGCCGCTGCGTTTACAGCAAAATCCACCGCTGTCCTGGCCAAGGCTACGGACAATCATCACTTACACACGCAGTTTAACTAACTTCGACGCAAGTAGTTATGGGCCCGTTAACTCAGTCTTTCCAAGCGTCCCGCGCCAATTGCGGCGGAAATTGGACGCAACCGCCTTGATTGCCTGAATGGCGCCGCGATCTTTCCGCATTCTGCTTTCAGCGTTGGGGTTCATCCGCCCCGCTCCGGCCAAAGCCCAGGCTGCCACAAGGAATTGACGCTGTGCCTCACGACACATCTTCTGTTGACCCGGCTCTCGCCTGTGAACTGCCCTGCGGCTTCAAACTGCTGCAAGGCCAGTACCAGATCGAGCAGCCGCTGCTCAGCGGTGGCTTTGGGATCACCTATCTGGCCCGCGACAGCCTGGAACGCCGCGTTGTCATCAAGGAGTGCTTTCCGGCAGGCATTTGCCGCCGCAGTGGCACGGATGTCGAACCCAACACGGAAGAGCACGCCAAATCCTGTCGCAATGTCTTGCGCAATTTTCTGCGCGAGGCGCATCTGCTGGCCCGCGCCCGGCATTCCGGCATCGTTGGCGTGCATCAGGTGTTCAAGGAAAATCAAACCGCCTATATCGCGATGGAATTCGTCGACGGTTTGGACTTGCTGACCGTGCGGGAGGACCAGCCTGAACGGCTGACCGGGCCGCTTCTGCGGCACATTCTTTGCCAGGCACTGGAAGCGCTCGACTGCCTGCACAGGCAAGGGATTTTGCACCGCGACATCTCGCCGGACAACTTCATCCTTGGAAAGGATGGGAGCCTCACGCTGATCGATTTCGGGGCCGCCTGCGGCACTCTTCCCAATGATGATACCGCGCTGCCGGTGCTGCTCGCGGTCAAGGATGGGTATTCCGCGCATGAGCTGTACAAGCCCGAGTTGCCTCAACGCCCGGCCTGTGACCTCTATGCGCTGGGTGCCACGCTGTACTACCTGATTACCGGTAACGTGCCCGCAAGCAGCCAGCAGCGGCTGAGCGCAGTAATGGCAGGTGACCCGGACCCGTGCAAACCGCTGCTGGGCAGACCGTGGAACGCGGATCCTGCGGTGCTTGCCACCGTGGATATGGCGATGTCCGTGCTTCCGGCTGAACGGTTCCAATCGGCGCATGACTGGGCGGGCGCGCTGGCCGAAAACGGCTGCGAAACACAGAACGCTGCGGAAACAGACGCTCAACTGCCCGGCACGGTTGCGCCAGCGCCAGAAGACAATGCCAATCTGGACGCCGTCATCGCCGAGCTGGTCGCGACGGCCAATGGCGGCCTGACACCTGGGCAACCGCGCTCGGCCAGGCAGCAGCAGACCGCACCTGCCAGCAAACCCTCAAAGCCGCTTCGCCAGCTGGTGAATATCTTCGGCGAGCCGGTCAGCGACGTGGAAGCCTGGCTGGAGGAACAGGACGCAATCCCCCGGCGGAAGAAAAACGCTCCCGCCGTGGAACGGCTGCCCGCCGCCGTACCTGCTGCGGACCTCCCGGCAGATCCGGTTCTGGAACTGCGCCAGGAAAAGCCCGGTTTCGCGGGCCGGCTGCGAAAAATCTTCGGGCGCCAGCGCAGCACCCCGGAAACGGTTAAGAACTGAAGGGAATGGGTATGAAATTCATCAAGGATATCATCGGCGAAAAGCGGGAGAGGGTCCGCCTGGACGGTCATGCCGCACCAGAAGCAGACCCGGCCCAGGCGCCTGTGCAGGATGCGGTTGCTCCTGACGTCGCCAGTACCGGGGCTGCCCGTCCGCCTCTCAGCCTCGACCGTGGTTTCCTGCTGGATGCAGTGCCGGAAACAGCTCAGGCGGCATCCCCCGTGGAGACTGCTGCTCCGCTGGCTGGCAAGCCCGCGGATGACGGCTGGACTTATGACGCAGGGCCTGATGACGCGTTGGCAGAAGGCGAAGGTTTGCCAGGCTTTGCTGAAGAGCAGCCCCAGGACCCGGCCATTGCGGCCTTTTTCGCCCGCGAGCAGGAAACCGTGGCAGTGCCAGCGGTCAGTGCTGACCCTAGGGATGCCGGAACCCTTGGCAGCCTCGCAGGCGCCGCATCAGATGATCCCTTCGCAGCTGGCGCCGAAGCGCCTGCGCGCGTTGGCATTGAGGATAGTTTCCGCAGCCCGGAACTGGCTGAACCAGCAGCCGAAAGCAGCGAATCCTACAGGGTCTTCAAGCGAACCCAGGCCGGCGTACAGGAGCAAGGCAGCGCGCCAGAAGTTGAGGAGACTCCTTCTGCAGCCTTCGCCCCAGTACATCAGCCTCAGCAGCAGCCGGAAATCAGCCCGCGCGGCGTCGAAGCACAGCCTGCCAGTATCCTGGCAGGCACCCCTCAACCGGCTGCCCCTGCTCCGCAGGCGGCTCCTGTTGCCGCCCCGCAACCGGCGCCGGCAGCTTCGCAACCCGTGGTCTCCATGGACATCCCGGCAGACGCGTCGATTGATGTGCCGGCACCGTCGATGGGGCGCGGCGCCAGCCGGGCGGGACGGGTCAAGACCCGCCTGCTGGGTTTCAGCCCGGCTCAAACCGAAGACAGCGATCCCTTTGCCCGCAGCCAGAAAGACATTGCGCCCGGTTACACCCGTTTCCCCGTCGGCTGGCTTGCCATCGTGCAGGGGCCGGGCCGCGGTGCTGCTTTTACATTGTTCAGCGGCGTCACTGTGATCGGCCGCGGTGCCGACCAGACCGTTAGGCTGGACTTTGGTGACAACAGCATCTCGCGCGACAACCACGCTGCCATCGCCTATGACCCGGAACAGAAGGCTTTCTATATCGGCCACGGCGGCAAGGCGAATCTGGTGCGCCGCAACAACCGCCCTGTGCTCAGCACTGAAACCCTTGCAGCGGGTGATGTGATCCGCATTGGTGAAACCACCCTGCGCTTCGTGCCGCTGTGCGGCGCCGATTTCGGCTGGGACCAGCCGCAACCCAGCGATACCGACCATGCTGTGCACCGCTGAGTTCGAATATGATGCCGCGACGGCCATCAGCAAGGGCCGCCGCGAGCGCCAGGAGGACGCGCTTGCCGCCGATTTCCTGGCCGGTACCGGCACTGGTTTTGCGGTGCTGGCCGATGGCATGGGCGGCCATGCCGCCGGAGATGTCGCCAGCAAAATCGTGGTCACCGAAGTGTTCAGCGATCTGAAGCTGCGCGCGGACGACCCGGGTGCGTTGGAACAGTCGATCGGCGCAGTGCTGCAGCAGGCTGCCAGCGGTGCAAATGCCTGCCTTGGCGAATACGCCAGCCATCAGCCTCAGGCCCGGGGAATGGGCGCGACGCTGCTGGCTCCGGTGCTGTTCAGCGACCGGCTTTACTGGATCTCGGTTGGTGACTCGCCGCTTTACCTGTTCCGCGACGGTGCGCTGATCCGGCTCAACGCCGATCACTCGATGGCAGCAGAGATCGACAGGCTGGCCGCCCAGGGCCGCATGGACCCGGCCGAGGCCGCCAGCCACCCGGACCGGCATTGCGTTACCTCAGTGCTGACGGGGGCGGAAATCCCCCGCATCGACTGCCGCAGCACACCTGTCCGGCTGCAGCATGGCGATATAGTTCTGGCCGCCAGCGACGGGCTGCAATTCCTGGAGGAGGACGAGATCGCCGCCGTCCTCGCTGCAGAATGCGGCAGCTCCAGCGCCCGTATCGGTGCGGCGCTGATGCGGCAGCTGGAGGTGCTGAATGCCCCGGAACAGGACAATGCCGCGTTCTGCGTGATCAAACCGATTGACCCGCAGGCCGCTCTTCCTGCCCAGGCACAGCCATCAGCGCTGCCGATGGACGCGCCGGTTCTGGACCCGCCGCCGCCCGAACAGCCGCCCGCGCCGCCGCGTCAGCGCAGCGGCCGCCGGGTGATCACCCTCCTGGCTTCGGCGACGTGGGATTCAGCACCCGCCGCCCGCCGCAATAAGACGGATGCATCGGCTTGAGCCTTCCTCAGACAGATATCAGCCCGCTGGCAGGCCAGCTGGAGCACACGCTCAGCGCAGGGCAGCTGCCGGCAGAGTTTTCAGGCTGGGGCAGCCAGTTGCTGCGCCGGCTGCGCCAGCCGGTGCAGATCATTGTCACCGGCGTCACCGGTTCGGGCAAGTCGGCGCTGATTGATATGCTGTTGGGGCGTGTGGTCATTGGCCGCAATGCGGGCAGCGCGGTCATTGACATTTGCTATGGCGATCAGGAATGCGCGGTTTTTGAAACCGTCAAGGGCGAGCGCCTGCAGCAGGCGGGTGTTCTGGCTGATCTTGACATACCGGCAGGCACGCTGCGGATCCGCCAGTTTCTGCCGGACCCGCGGCTGCGCACCCACAGCTATACGGAACTGCCGCTTGCAGGCCCGCAGATCCGCCAGCAGAACCTGCTGCAGCAGGCCTCTGGCGCGGCGGATATTATCCTGTGGTGCAGCCAGGCGTTTCCGGACACAGAACAGGCCCTGTGGGCTGAAATTCCTGACAGCACCAAGGATCACAGCTTCCTGGTGCTGACAATGGCCGACCAGCAGATCATGCGGGGAACCTTGGATGGGTTGATCATGACGGTGGAACCGGTTGCCGCTGAGGAGTTCCTGGGCGTTTATCCGGTTGCCGCGATCCAGGGGCTGACAGCCCGGACAGCAGCCGCACCGGCACATGATCTTTGGCGCTCCAGCGGTGGCAAGCAACTGGCGGATGGCGTGATGTGGCAGGTTGAAACGGGGCGTGCCTCGGACGTGGATCAGGCCGAATTGCTGATCCGCCAGTTTGGCGGTGAAACAGCCGGCCCTGTCGGCCTGCAGTCCGCAATTCCTGCTGCGGCCCCGCCGCTGACCGCTGCCGCCGGCCTCAGCAGCGCATTGGACCAGATGCAAGCCTGCGCAGAGGAAATGCTGGCCGAGGCCGAAGCCGCAGGCGGCCCGCAGGCCGGCCCGGTGCTGGCGCAATGCATGGAGATGATCCGAGGCTTGTCGCAGACATTGGCGGCAATGCCAGGCAGCACAGCCGTTGAGGCAGCCCGCGAAGCAGCGCAGGACGGGGAGGAAATGCTGATGCTCTGCCAGCTGGAGCAGGACGAAGACGCGGCCATCGACGCGGTGACGCTGCTGATTCAGCTGAAAAAGGAGCTGATCGAAGACACCACTGAATGATGACCAGCCGCACCTCCTTTCCCGCCGCCTCGCGGCCCGGCAGGGCAGAGACACACGCCAAAGCAAGACACAACAAGGTTCAGCCATGAACATGGAAGCTCAGATCGAGAGTGCCACCGACATCCACGCCTCCGCGCGTCCGACCAATCTGAATGCGGGGCTGGAACCGCTCTTGGAATTCGCCCGCAAAGCGCAGCGGATTGAAACCGCCCTGTCTGCTTTGTCCGCAGTTTCGGGGATGCGCGTCCAGCGCAGCCTGTCGCGGCTGCTGTCGGAGCTCAGCACCTTTGAACCCAGTGTCACGCTGCTGGGACAGGTGAAGTCGGGCAAGACATCCCTGGTCAATGCGATGGCGGGCTGGGCTGACCTGCTGCCGTCGGACGTGAATCCCTGGACCTCGGTTGTCACCTCCTTGCATCTGACACCGGGGGATGCCCGGATTGAGAACAAGGCCTGTTTCCAGTTCATGACCGAGGATGAATGGGACCGGCTGCTGACCAAGGGCGGGCGCATCGGTGAAATGGCGGGCCGTGCCGGCGCCAGCAGCGAGCTGCAAAAAATCCGTACCCAGATAGAAGAGATGCGGGAACGATCGCGCCAGCGGCTGGGCCGTAAATTCGAACTGCTGATGGGGCAGAAACACGAATACGGCTATTTCGATAAGAACCTGATCGAACGCTACATCTGCCTGGGCGACGACTTTGACGAGGAGGAGGGCGGCGCCGGCGAACAGGGGCGCTTTGCCGATATCACCCGCGCGGCCGACCTGTACCTGAATTGCCTAAGCGTGCCCCACCGCCTGTGCCTGCGTGACACGCCTGGCGTCAACGACACCTTCATGATGCGCGAGCAGATCACCATCCAGGCAATCCGCGACAGCCGCCTTTGCGTGGTGGTGCTGTCGGCAGGCCAGGCGCTGACTTCGGTCGACATGGGGCTGATCCGGATGATCTCCAACCTCAAGTCCCGCGAGGTGGTGATCTTCGTCAACCGCATCGACGAACTCGCCGACCCCGCCGCTCAGATCCCCGAGATCGAGGCCAGCATCCGCCAGACGTTGGACACTCATCACGGGCCCGAGGACGCAACCGTCCTTTTCGGCAGCGCCTATTGGGCTAACAAGGTGCTGACCGGCGGGCTGGAGGACATGGACAAGGCAAGTTCCGCTGCGCTGCTCCATTGGGCCGAAGCTTCGGTCAACAGTTCCCATGCGGATCTGTCGGCCCAGAACATGGTTTGGGAGCTGTCCGGGCTGCCTGCGCTGAACCGGGTGGTGGCTGAGCGGATCGTGACCGACCTTGGCACGCCGCTGCTGACCCGCGTTGCCGGCTCTGCCGTTACCGCCGCCACCGGCCAGCAGGCGGCAGATGCGGTCAGAGTGCAGGGCGAGGGCGGCGCGCAGGCCGGTCTTCACGACACCAGCGCCGCGTTTGAGAATATCTGCAAATCCCATCTGGACGCACTGGAGGCCGAGACCGCGCAAATCCTCGACGGATTCCGCGACCGCGCCGACCGGGCTCATGCCACCTTTACAGACCGCGCCACCCACGCGCTGATCGAACACCTGGAGAAATGGGGCGAGGACTGCCACTGGGAATATGATCCCGCCGGGCTGCGGATGCTGTTGCGTTCTGCTTATTCAGTGATGACCAGCCGCCTGCAGGCTGCCGCCCAGGCCCGGTACAAGGCCGCGGTGCAGGACATTGCGGAACTGCTCTATGACGGTTTCGGCGCTGCGGTCGAGGGTATTCAGCTGTCAGTTCCCGAGGTGCCCCCGGCCAGCTCTCCGATTGCGCTGGGGCAGGCCATCGCACTGGATTTCAATGACAGCTGGTGGGCCGCCTGGTGGCGCCGCACCCGCGGCTACCAGGCATTTGCCAAACGTTTCCGCAGCCTGATCGCGGGCGAGACCGAAGATTTCATGACCCAGCTTAAATTCGTGCAGACAGCAAATGCGGGCGCTGCTGTCCTTGCCCGGCTGCAGGGCTTTTTCGACGACCAGCGCGACATCCTGATGGAAATCGCGGACCACAGCCGCCGCGGCGGTGATGTTCAAGGGCTGATCGCCAATGACAGCCGCCGGACACAGGCCGACGACGCCTTGCAAACGCTCAGGAGCTTCACCGAATGACACAGGAATCCGCCATGCACACTCCCGTCTTCCCGGCTGCTGTACCACAGCGCAAGCCACGCCTGGCACTGATGGGCGAGTTCAGCGCCGGCAAAAGCACCCTGACCAACCTGCTTGTGGGGCGTCAGCCGCTGCCCACCCGCGTGACCGCCACCCGGTTGCCGCCGGTCTGGATATCGCACGGACCCGAGGCGGCCAGCATCACCGGCATCGATGGCGGCGAAACTCCGCTGCTGCTCGGCGACCTCGCCAATGTGCCGATGGACACCACTGCGCTGATCCGCCTGACCCTCCCGGCAGAGGCGTTGGAGCTGTGCGATCTTATTGATATGCCGGGCATTTCGGACCCCAACATGCCGTCCAGTGTCTGGCAAAACCTGCTGCCCGAGGTAGACGGCATTATCTGGTGCACCCATGCCACCCAGGCCTGGCGTCAGTCCGAAGCCGCCGTGTGGGAGGAGATTTCACACCGCTTTGAAGGCCCGAGTACATTGCTGATCACGCATTTCGACAAGCTGCGAAACAGCCGTGATCAGGACCGTGTGGTCCGGCGTGTCAGGAAGGAAACCGGCGATGCCTTCGGCGCAATCTTTCCGCTGTCGCTAAGCCAAGCGCTGGCCGCGGGCGAGGATATGGAAGTTTGGAAGACCAGCGGCGCTGACAGTTTCATTGAATTTCTGGTGGATATGCTGGTGACTTGGGCACAGCCAAACCGCGTTGCGCCTGCACAATCCAACCCTGCGGCTTCTGCAGCAAATCCGCAAACGGAGCAGCCTTTAGGGGCTGACGTGCTGGATTTTGGCGGCAGACGCGAGAGCGGTGAACAGCCGCAATTGCAAGAAAGCCCTGCCTGCGCGGAAGCCGGCGACCGTGTGACACCGCGCCGGGTCACCCCGGTCAAGCGCAGCAAGCGGCCGGCCCGGTCCCGGCCCGAAACCCATCCTACTGGTGAATAGCACATGATACCCAAACGTCCCGCAGCAGAATGCACAGCGGCCCTTGCCGGGAACGGGAGGATTCTGTGACGCTTTCCCTGCAGCTTGATACGCTGCGTCAGACCGCCAAGGGCTGCCGTTTGGCCGCCTTTGGTGATCTCGGCGCCAGCATTGTCCTGCGCAGCAGCAGCGCCGCCAGCCATCCGCAGGAATATCTTGACGGCCTCTGCCAGCAGGCCCGGCTGGGGTTCTTGCTGCTTGATGCCGCTTTGGCAGCCGGAGATCCGCAATCCGCTGCGCCGGCCGATGATGTCCTGATTCTGACCCCGGGCGAAGCACGCGTTTTCATCCGCGCCGCAGATGGTTCGGGTGATGCGGTGTTGTGTGTCTGCTCCGATGCGGCAAGCGCTGGGCGGCTTGCTGCCCCGGCGCGGAGCCTGCTGGCAGCAGTGGCAGCAGTGGCCGGGGGGGCATGATGGCAGACGCGGCTGCTTATCTCCTGCCGCATCCGGCCGGAGCAGCCGGCGCGCTGCAGCAGGCATTGAACCGGCTGGCCGAAACACCAACCGCAATTCGTGCAGGCATGCAGCAGGCTGCTGCCGGGCAGGAACCGCTCGCCGTTGCTGTGCTGCGCGAAATCAGCGAAACCGTATTGCCCCGGGAACTGACCATCTGTGTCGGCCAGCAGCCCGCCGCGGTGCTCACCGTTGCGCAACGCAGGCTTACGGGGTTGACCCTGGGTCGCTCCGCAGGTCCCGCGGACGGGGCAGAGGATCCAGACACAGCAGCCCGGATATTTGCCGCGCGGCTGCGCACATTGGATGCCGTTGCCGATGACGCAGGCTTCACAATCAAACGCCGTCCTTGCAAGGCAACCGAAGGTGTTGGCAGCTGTACTGCCAAGATGCTGAGCGACGCCATGGGCGCAGCCGAAAGCAGCAGCCCGCTGGACCGGTTCCACGCTCGCGCTACCCCTCAGGCAGAGGCTTGGATTTCATGCGGGCGGGGTGGGAATCTGTCCGGCAGCGGTGGGCCGGAGGAGCTGCTTTGCCAGTTGGAGGCAGTGCGTACCGTCCTCGCGGCCCAGGGTGCTTGCCCCTCCACGGCCAGAATGCCTGCGTCCAAGCCGGAATGCCTGCTGCTGCCGGTCTCACCTCAGAGGCGCATCATCGTGGTCTCAGCCTGCGGCGAACAGCTGCTTTTGGCCCTGCGTGCCGGCGCGGCAGATGCGATGCTGCGTGTGTGGACGGAAATTTTTCCCGGCTCTTGATCCGTGCTTGCAGAAATCCGCCCGCATCAAACAATGCCCAAACCCTGTTCCGCTCCTGACCGGTCCGGATGCAAGCTTTTCCTCCAGAACAGGACGATAACCCCCGTAGCGGATATCTGCGCGGCGGCAAAAAGGGCCATTGCAACCAGCAGCCCAAAGGTGTCGGCCAGCGCGCCGCTGGCAATGACCGGCAGCGAAAACCCGCAATAGGCATAGACAAACAGGCCCGCCGTTGCCCGCGCCCTGTCATCAGGTGCGCGCAGCGACACCTCTGCCAGGGAGGCAAGATAGGTAAAGCCATAGCTTGCCGCGCTGGTGATGCAGGTTCCGGCAAGGACCAGCACCAGTGATGTCAGCCAGACGCCGGCCAGGAGCACGAGAAAGCCCAGCGGGATCAGCACAAACCCGAGTGCCAATGCCCGGCCGTTGGACATGCGCCGGGCGATTGGCTGGCAGAGAAACCCTGCGAAGATCGCCAGAAAAATGACAAGCCCGGTCCATCCGCCAAGCCCATTGGCGGCCAATTGCAACGGCACGACGGCAATGGTCATGCCAGTTGTCGACCAGGCCAGCGCCATTGCCGCACCGAACACCCAGGTGCCGGACGGAAAGACCGGCAGCCGCAGCGGTGTGACGGGTTTCGGACTGTCCGCCTTGGGCAGGGCCAAGGCGGCTGCGGCCAGAACCGGCGCTGCTGCAAGAAGCGCAAGATAGCTGAACGGCAGGAATGTCGGCCCTTGCAGGCCAAGGCTAAGCCCGGTTGCCAGAGCGCCGCCGCCGAAGCCAAGCGACGTTGCCGATGTCACAATCAAGGCCGCGGTGCGTGCCCGGGTGGCGCCAAGGATTTCGGCCATATACGCAGTGCCTGCAGTGGTCGCCAACCCGGTCCCGATACCCAGCAAAACCCGCGCCGTGACCAGGCTTGCCCAGTTTGGGAATTGTACCAGCACCGCTGTCGCAACCGCGCCAAGGACCAGGGCCAGAGCAAGAGGGATACGCCGCCCGGTCCGGTCTGACAGCCCGCCAAGCAGCAGCAGCGTTGGCATCAGGCCACCTGCATAGGCGGCGAAGGCAATTGTAACAGCAGTGGCACCGGCAGTGTTCTGCGCGGCGTAGGCGTCATACAGCGGCGCCTGCAGGTTAACGGCAAAGGTCACAGCGAACAGAATCACGGCAAGCAAAGCAGCAGACATAAATCGGAGCATTGGGCGGGCCTCGCAGGTTGACTTGCCTCCGCAATGCCATGAAGTTTCGACGTATGACAATTTTTCTATTGTCCTAATGACAGTGAGCAGATGAAGAAAGCCAGATATATCCGCCTTGCCGATATGCTCGCCAATGCGATCCGCGAGGGCAAACTGGCGCCGGGCTCCAGACTGCCGACACACCGGGCCTTTGCGGAGAAATCCGGCGTCGCGCTGGCGACTGCAACCCGTGTCTACAAGGAACTGGAGCGCAGGGGGCTTGTCAGCGGCGAGGCCGGGCGCGGCACCTTTGTGCGTGATCCTGGCCTGCCCATGACACTGGGGGTGCATCAGACCGCGGCTGAGGGGATCACGGATCTGGTGTTCAATATGCCAGGCGGACCCGCGGACGCAGACATTTTGCGGGCCGGATTGCGGCGGCTGGCGGCGGCGGGCGATTTGGATGCGATGCTGCGCTATCAGCCCCACGGCGGCCGCATGCACGAACGCCGGATCATCGCCGAAAGCCTCGGACGGTCTTTGGGCCGGATTGACCCCGAACACTTGCTGGTCACCTCAGGCAGCCAGCACGGGCTGGCGATCACGTGTCTGGGCCTGTTTCAGCCCGGCGATGTGATCGCTGCTGATGCGCTTACATATCCAGGGTTCAAATCGGCTGCCGCATTGAATGGTCTGGAACTTGCCCCGGTCGGGACGCAGCAGGGTGTCATGGACCCGGATGATCTGGACCGGCAATGCCGCATGCGGAACATAACTGCTGTCTATCTGATGCCGACGGTCCAAAGCCCGCTGGGAACCGTCATGGATGAAACAGTCCGGCTGCACATGCTTGACGTGGCGCAGCGGCACAACCTCCTTATCATTGAGGACGCGGCCTATGCGTTTTTGGAACCGGATCCGCCGCCCGCTTTCCTGTCGCTGGCACCGGACCGGACGGTGCATATCGGCGGTTTTTCCAAAAGCCTCGCAACCGGTTTGCGGTTGGGATATGCGGTCGCGCCTGCAAACCGCACTGCAGCGCTGCTGGAAGCGATCCGCGCGACGACCTGGAACGCGCCCGCATTGATTTCCGCATTGATCACAGGCTGGATCGAAGACGGGACGCTGAAAAACTCAGAGAAAGCCCGCAGGCAGGATGGCGCCGCGCGCCAATCGGTATGCCGGGAGGTCTTTGGCGAGGCTTCGGTCATTTCGCATCGAAACGCGGGGTTTGCCTGGCTGCCGCTTGAAAAAGGTGCCCGTGCGCAACCTATCGTGACGCGATTGAACGGCCAGGGGGTCTCGGTATCCGGCGCAGACGCTTTTGCAACAGCTGCCGCAGCTCCGCAGGCCCTGAGGCTGGCGTTTGGCGGTTTGCCGATGGCAGAGCTGCGCGGCACACTGGAGACGGTGCGCCAAGCGGTTCAAGCTGAGAGGGCAGGCTAGGGCGGGCATCCCAAAATGCGGCCCGCTGGTCATGTGTTTCTTCAGCCGTTGCCGGCTGGGTTCAGAACC
Organism: Leisingera sp. NJS204; assembly: GCF_004123675.1. Lineage (NCBI taxonomy): Bacteria > Pseudomonadati > Pseudomonadota > Alphaproteobacteria > Rhodobacterales > Roseobacteraceae > Leisingera > Leisingera sp. NJS204. Next base: position 326,192 of record NZ_CP035417.1, read on the forward strand.
ACTGCCCCGGCTCCATCAGCCCCAAATCCAATAGTTGGCGCGAATGCCATTCAAACGGCGCGGAGTTGTGCCACCGGAAGGTTTCAATATCGAAGGTGGAGCCGGGATTGCGTTTCAGCGCCTTGGCGGTGCGGAAAGAACAGACCGCAGCAGTCAGGTTATGATGCCAGGGGCAGGCATAGGTGTTGTATTCCTGATCGTTGAAAGTGTGGTCCTGCTGCAGCACCAGTCCCGGTTTGGCCTTGAACAGTGATATCCGGTCGATTTTACGGCTTTTCTCCGGGATATGCTCTTCGAACCGCCAGCGCACCCCGCCAAAGAAATCCAGCTGCCGTTCGCGCGGATGGCCGGTTTCTGGGTCCTTGCGCGACTGGGCATAGTAACCGGATTTGTCGAGATAGGCCGCCTCCAGCGAGACAGCGCCGGGGCAGGCCTCCAGATCGCCGGCATAAAGGTCGATCACATAGCTGAGCACCGCATCCCGCCGCTCTTCGGTGTGGAAGGTCAGCATTTCGCCAACGCTGCGCGTCTCGCAGAACGGGTAGAACAGATATTCGGCATTGTAGCAGTAATAAAGCCAGCAACCGGGTTGCGCGGCAGCGATCATCGCATTGACGGCCCCTGTCAGCGCACCTTCAGGGGCGCAGTCAAACGGCACCCGGTGCACCTTGGCGCGTACATCCTGCGGCAAGTCAAAGGCATCCGGCATCAGGGCCACAACCGCTTTGAAACCGCTTTGCAGGTGGTGGCGCAGCGTGGTGGCGATTTCCACCTCATCCTCGACAAAGACCAGCGCAACCGGTCCTTTGGCCAGCAACGCCTTGCCCTCTTTCAGGAAATCCTGCAGCGAAGAATACATCATGCCTGTCTGCCTTTTGCCTTTCTGGCCATTGCGGCCAAAATCGGGTAAATCCCGCCTCATTGCAAGCGGCGGCATTTGTCTGTAAGGCAGGCCGCTGTTTACCCACCTTGGCTGGAAGGCTGACCCGCATGAGCGCCCCGAAGAAGCTGTTTATCAAGACCTATGGCTGTCAGATGAATGTCTATGACAGCGAACGCATGGCCGAAGCGCTGGGCGGTGAAGGCTATATCGAGACCAAATCGGCAGATGACGCCGACATGATCCTGCTCAATACCTGCCACATCCGGGAAAAGGCCGCCGAGAAAGTCTATTCCGAGCTGGGCCGTTTTAAAGGGCTGAAGGCAGAGAAGCCGGATCTGAAGATCGGTGTCGCCGGCTGTGTAGCCCAGGCCGAGGGCGAAGAGATCATGCGCCGCCAGCCGCTGGTGGATCTGGTGGTCGGCCCGCAAAGCTATCACCGTCTGCCCGAAATGGAAGCCAAGACGCGCGAAGGGGAAAAGGTGCTGGACACCGATTTCCCCGAGGAAGACAAGTTCGAAAAGCTCAAGAACCGCCCCAAGGCCAAGCGCGGCCCCACCGCGTTTCTGACGGTGCAGGAAGGCTGCGACAAATTCTGTGCCTTCTGCGTGGTGCCCTATACCCGCGGCGCCGAAGTTTCGCGTCCCGCGGACCGCATCCTGACCGAAGCCCGCGATCTGGTGGAGCGCGGCGTGCGCGAAATCACCCTGCTGGGCCAGAATGTGAATGCCTACCATGGTGCCGGCCACAATGGCGACCTGACCCTGGCGCAGCTGATCTGGGAGTTGGACAAGGTCGACGGGCTGGAGCGTATCCGCTTCACCACGTCGCATCCCAACGACATGCAGGACGACCTGATCGAGGCGCATGGCACCTGCGCCAAGCTGATGCCTTATCTGCATCTGCCGGTGCAGGCGGGATCGGACAAGATCCTGAAGCGGATGAACCGCGCCCACACCGCCGAAAGCTACCTCCGCCTGATTGAGCGCATCCGCGCCGCGCGGCCCGACATCCTGATCTCCGGCGACTTCATCGTCGGTTTCCCGGAAGAGACCGAGGACGATTTCCAGGCCACCATGGACCTGGTGGAAGAAGTGAAATACGGCACTGCCTATTCTTTCAAATACTCGACCCGCCCCGGCACCCCTGCAGCCGAACGCGCCCAGGTCGATCCGGCCGCGGCGGATGACCGTTTGCAGCGCCTGCAGGCCCTGCTGACCCGGCAGCAGCGCGAGGTGCAGGACAGCATGGTGGGCCGCGAGGTGGGTGTTCTGTTTGAGAAGCCGGGCCGCCGGCCGGGCCAGATGGTCGGTAAATCCGACTACCTCCACGCCGTCCATGTCGCTGATTGCAACCGCGCGCCGGGGGACCTGGCCCGGGTGCGCATCATTTCCTCTGGTGCAAATTCCCTGGCCGGGGAGTTGATCGGCTAAAACTCCCGCCACAGCGCGAATCTTCCCAGCCGCTTTTAACAGAGCGGCTCAATTTCCGTTTATTCTGAATGCGCATGTGAGTCCCGATTGCATCGGTTCCGGCGACAATTTCCTTTTGATGCTTTGAGTGTCCCGGAAAATGCGATTAATCTGCGCGGAATAACAATTAATTTAGCAGGTATACTGCATCAATTTCAGGTAGTTTGACTCTTATGGCCTGAGCGGTGGGCACGTAAGCGGCAAGCGCGCTGGGGGAACTTAGGTGAAGGAAATCTGGTTGTGTTGATACTCAAATTTAATAAGGCGGTTGCATTGGCCGCCGCTGCTGCGGCCGCGCTCAGCATCGCTGCCGCGCCTGCCAGCGCGCAAACTCAGCGGACCATCAAGGGCGAACGTTATGTGCCCACCATCTGGGTTGACCCGGACGGCTGCGAACACTGGGTGATGGATGACGGTGCCGAAGGCTTCATGTCCCCGCATGTGACCCCGGATGGCAAGCCGGTCTGCCGCCGCGGCAACATTTGCGGCGTGATGCCGACAGATCAGTTTTTTGCCACAGACAAACACTACATCAATGCCGCAGGCCGCAAGCGCCTGGGGGAATTTTTCCAGCAGGCGAAATCCAATGGCGCCCGCGCCTTTATCGTGGCAGGCCATACCGACAGCCGGGCCTCGGATGAATACAATATCCGCCTGTCCGAGCGCCGCGCCCATGCCGTGGCTCAGGCGGGCCGTTCGGTGGGTGCGCGGATCAATGATGTGCGCGCTTACGGTGAACGCGATCCGCGGGTGCCTAACACCAGTGCCGGAAATATGGCGCAAAACCGCCGTGTCGAAATCTATTGCCTGCGCTGAGGAGACAAAACCCATGCTGATGCGTAAAACACTTCTGCTCCTCGCCGCCGCGGCCCTGGTCCCGGCCTGTTCCGAAACCCTGGACAAAACCCGTGACCAGCATGCCGGCGATGGCTCCTCCAGCCATCTGTCGAACATGACCGCGGGCATCTGGGTCGACCCGCAGGGCTGCGAACACTGGATCATCGACGACGGTCTCGAAGGCTACGCCGACCTGCGCCGCACACCCGACGGCAAGCCGGTCTGCAACAGCAACCTGCCGCGCAACACTGCCACCGGCCCGTTCAAGGCAGGTTCAACTTTTGCCGACGCGCTGTAATACGGAAAGAACGGCACGCTAAGAAGCCGCCCTCCGGGGCGGCTCATTTGTTTCAATTGAGTGATTTTCCGCTGCTGATGCTTGCGCAAACGGGACAACGGCGGCAAACTGAAAGGGCAACGCCAGATTGAGGAGATCAGCTTGGCCATCAGTGCCCTGAATGACGCGCAAGACCAGTCCGCAACCCATGAAGTGCTTCTGGAATTTCCCGACAACCGATTGCTGATCGACCTGTGCGGCGAATACGACCGCAACTTGGCTGACATCGAACAGAAACTGGGCGTGCAGATCGTCCGCCGCGGCAACCAGCTATCGGTGATGGGCGAGGAGTCGGCACGCGGACAGGCGGCAGGCGTGCTCACCGCGCTTTATGACCGGCTGGAAACCGGCCGCAGCGTCGAAAGCGGCGATATCGACCGCGAATTGCGCATGGGGCAAGAGACTGCGGATGCCGAACCGGACGGCCAATTGCAAATGTTCCGCGGCGGCCGGGTGGAAATCAAAACCCGCAAAAAACTGGTGGAACCTCGCACCGAAGCTCAGAAGGCCTATGTGCATTCGCTGTTCGAAAGTGAACTGGCCTTCGGGATCGGCCCGGCAGGCACGGGCAAGACCTATCTCGCCGTTGCAGTGGGTGTTTCCATGTTCATCACCGGCCATGTGGACCGCATCATCCTCAGCCGCCCGGCGGTGGAGGCGGGCGAAAAGCTCGGCTACCTGCCCGGCGACATGAAGGACAAGGTCGATCCTTACATGCAGCCCTTGTACGATGCGCTGAACGATTTCCTGCCGGAAAAACAGGCGGCCAAACTGATCGAGGAAAAACGCATCGAAATCGCGCCGCTTGCTTTCATGCGCGGGCGGACGCTGTCCAATGCCTTTGTGGTGCTGGATGAGGCGCAGAATGCGACCACCATGCAGATGAAGATGTTCCTGACCCGCCTGGGCGAAGGCTCGCGCATGGTGATCACCGGCGACCGCTCCCAGGTCGATCTGCCGCGCGGCGTGCAATCGGGTCTGGCAGACGCGGAACGGCTGCTGAACGCGATCCCGAGAATCAGCTTCAATTACTTCACTGCCCGCGACGTGGTGCGGCACCCCCTTGTGGCGGCGATCATCGAAGCCTATGACGCGGATGCTAAACCGGCCTGATGCAAAGGCTCTGCCGGGTTTCACCTTTGTAAAAATACTCCGGGGGTGCGGGGGCTGGCCCCCGTATGTGCAACGGCTCCATGACGCTCGACATCACGATCGAAGACAGCCGCTGGCAAGAGGCCGGGCTTGAAGCACTGGCTGAACAGGCTGTCTCAGCGGTTCTGGCGCATTTTGCGTTGGACCCGGAGGATTGCGAAATCTCGCTTCTGGCCTGTGATGACCCGCGCATTGCGGATCTCAACGCCGAATTCCGCGAAAAGGCCAAGCCGACAAATGTGCTGAGCTGGCCCGCCGAAGACCTTGCCGCGGAAGAAGACGGCGGCACCCCGGCGCTGCCCGAGGCGGATTTCACCGGCGAATACCCGCTGGGCGACATTGCGGTTTCTTATGACACTTGCGCCCGTGAAGCGGCGGAAGCAGGCAAGCCGCTGGGCGATCATACCAGCCATTTGATCGTTCACGGAATGTTGCATCTTTTCGGTTATGATCACATTCGTGACCGCGATGCCGCATTGATGGAAGGGATTGAGGTGCTGCTACTTGGCAAAATGGGTATCGCGAACCCATATATGAGTGAGGACGCCCCTTAAGCGGGGCCTTTGGATAGGATCGATGGGCGACATAGAAGGCAGTTCTAACGCGGCGCAGGGCGCGCTGCAGAACATCAATGGCACGGCAGCGGATGCGCCGGCCTCTGGGAAAACCGGTTTCTGGGCACGGCTCTTCGGGGCCTTCAGCGCAGAGCCGCAGTCCGAAGAAGACAGTGGCCGCGAACAGCCCGTTTCCGGCACGGAACCGCGCGGCATGATGAACCTGCGCCGGCTGCGGGTTGAGGATGTCGCTATTCCATCTGCAGAAATCGCTGCCGTGCCGGTTTCCATCGCCAAGGAAGACCTTGTCGGCATTTTCCGCGAAAGCGGCTTTACCCGGATCCCGGTGTATGAGGGCACGCTGGACACGCCGCTGGGTTTTGTCCACCTCAAGGATTTCTCGCTGACCCACGGCTTCAACGGCGGCACCTCGGACTTCGAGCTGTCCCAAATGCTGCGTCCGCTGCTGTTTGTGCCGCCTTCGATGCCGATCGGGGTGCTGCTGACCAAGATGCAGGCCGAGCGCCGCCATATGGCGCTGGTGATCGACGAATACGGCGGTGTGGACGGGCTTGTCACCATCGAGGATTTGATCGAGCAGGTGGTGGGCGAGATCGAGGACGAGCACGACGCGGATGAACTGCAGACCTGGTTCGAGGAAAAGCCCGGATGCTACATCGCGCTTGCCCGGACTCCGCTGCCGGAATTCGAGACTGAGATCGGCCAGTCTCTGACCAGCCACGATGACGTGGACGAGGAGGAGATCGAGACCCTGGGCGGGCTGGTCTTCATGCTCTCGGGCCGGGTGCCAGCCCGCGGCGAGGTGATCGAACACCCCGAAGGCACTGAATTTGAAGTGATGGACGCCGATCCCCGCCGGATCAAGCGGCTGCGGGTGCGGTTGCCGGACGCCGCTGCATGACAACAATCCGGCTGCGGCAGGCCGTGCGGGAGCTCCGCCCGGCCCGGGCCGGGCTGGCCTTTGGCGGCGGCGCGCTGGCGTCTCTGGCACTTGCCCCCTGGAGCTTTTTGTTCGGACTGCCGCTTGCCTTGGGTGCCGCAGGCTGGCTGGTTCTGCAGGCCGCCACGGCGCGCGCGGCGATGCTGGCCGGCTGGCTGTTCGGGCTGGGGTATTTTGCCTTTGGCCTGTCCTGGATCCTGGAACCCTTTCAGATTGATCCGGAACGCCATGCCTGGATGGCGCCTTTTGCGCTGGTATTCCTGGCGGGCGGGCTTGCCTTGTTCTGGGGGGCTGCATTTGGACTGGCCGTCCGGTTCAGCGCCGGCGCCTGGCGGATCCCGATGCTGGTGGCAGCTTGGTCCCTAGTGGAAATTGGCCGCGCTTATCTGCTGACCGGCTTTCCTTGGGCGGCTTTCGGACAGTTCTGGATTGATACGCCTGCCGCAAACCTGCTGCCATGGATCGGCCCGCAGGGGCTGGCGCTGCTGACGCTTGCGGCCTTCCTGCCGCTGACCTTGCTGCGGCAGGCCCCGGCGGCGGCCTTGGCGCCATTGGGACTGGCGGCAGCCGCTGCCTTTGCCGTTCCCGCTCCGCCGCAGGCAAATCCAACAGGCAAGACCGTGCGAATCGTTCAGCCCGACGCACCGCAGGATTTGAAGTGGCATCCGGATCACCGCTGGGAATTCGTCCGCCGCGCTGTTGCCTTTTCTGCCGAAGCGCCGCGTCCGGATCTGATTGTCTGGCCGGAAACCGCGGTGCCGCAGCTGCTGAATTATGCGGATGACACCCTGCGGGTCATTTCCGAAAACGCCGGCGGGGTTCCGGTACTTCTGGGCATCCAGCGGGAGGAGGCCGGCGCCTTTTACAATTCTGCGGTGCTGCTGGACACGGATGGCCAACCCGCTGCCGCCTATGACAAGGCGCATCTGGTGCCGTTCGGGGAATATGTGCCCTTTGGCGACGTCATGGCCCGGTTCGGGATCTATGGCTTTGCGTCGCGGGCAGGTGCGGGCTATGCCGCCGGGCCTGGCCCCCATGTCATGGATCTGCCAATTGGCCGCGCCTTGCCGCTGATTTGCTACGAGGCTGTTTTCCCACAGGATGTGAATGCCGCAGAGACCCGCCCTGACATGCTGGTGCAGGTCACCAATGACGCTTGGTTCGGCACCCGGTCCGGCCCGTACCAGCACCTGGTGCAGGCCAGGATGCGGGCCATCGAGCAAGGCCTGCCAATGATCCGGGCTGCAAATACCGGTGTGTCTGCAATGATCGGTGCGGACGGAACCCTGCTGAACAGCCTGCCGCTGGGTGAAGCGGGTTTTATTGACGCGGCGCTGCCTGCGCCGCTGCCGCCGACGCTCTACAGCCGCACCGGGGATTGGCCGGTGTTCCTGCTGTGCCTGTTGGCTGCAGCCGCGGTTTTTTTGCGCTCCCGCGCCCTTGTGCCGCGGTCATAGCTGCTTAACTCTATTGGAATATAGATTGACCCGCGCGGATGGGCCGCGTACTGCGGCTTGATACCTGCCACAACGGCTTCCTGGCGTGGCAAGGATGGAACCAGTGGAGCACTTTTCATGACCCGTATGAACTACACTTTCACTTCGGAATCTGTCTCCGAAGGCCACCCGGACAAGGTCTGCGACCGCATTTCAGATGCGGTGCTGGATGCTTTCCTGGCGGAAGAACCCGAAGCACGCGTGGCAGCTGAGACTTTCGCCACCACAAACCGTGTTGTCATCGGGGGCGAAGTCGGCCTGTCCGATCAGGATAAGCTGCACGACTACATGGGCAAGATCGATGAGATCACCCGTGCCTGCATCAGGGACATCGGCTACGAGCAGGACAAATTCCACCACGAAACCGTGGAAGTGACCAACCTGCTGCACGAGCAGTCTGCCCATATCGCCCAAGGCGTGGATGCGTCCGGCGACAAGGACGAAGGCGCCGGCGACCAGGGTATTATGTTTGGTTTTGCCACCAATGAAACCGATGCGCTGATGCCTGCGCCGATCCAGTACTCCCACGCGATCCTGCGCCGCTTGGCGGAAGTGCGCAAAAACGGCACTGAGCCTGCGCTGGGCCCGGATGCGAAATCGCAGCTGTCGGTGGTATACGATGGCGGCAAGCCGGTGGGCGTCAGCTCTCTGGTGCTGTCGACCCAGCATCTGGACGAGAGCCTGACCTCGGCTGACATCCGCGCCTTGGTGGAACCCTACATCCGTGAAACCCTGCCCGAAGGCTGGCTGACGGACGCGACCAAATGGCACGTGAACCCGACCGGCAAATTTGTGATCGGCGGCCCGGATGGCGATGCAGGCCTTACCGGCCGTAAAATCATCGTGGACACCTATGGCGGTGCGGCCCCGCATGGCGGTGGCGCGTTTTCCGGCAAGGATCCGACCAAGGTGGACCGCTCGGCAGCCTATGCCGCGCGCTATCTGGCCAAAAACGTGGTGGCTGCGGGCATCGCGGAGAAATGCACCATTCAGCTGTCTTATGCCATTGGCGTGTCCAAGCCGTTGTCGATTTATGCAGACACCCATGGCACCGGTGAAGTGGACGCCGCAGCGATTGAAAAGGCGATCGACCAGGTGATGGATCTGACCCCGCGCGGCATCCGTTCGCATCTGGGCCTGAATAAGCCGATTTATCAGCGCACCGCTGCCTATGGCCATTTCGGCCGCGACCCGGAAGCCGATGGCGGTTTCAGCTGGGAGCGCACTGACCTGGCCGGGGCGCTGAAGAAAGCAGTCTGACACCGGGCTGATCGAAACAAGAGAGCGGGCCGCAGGGGCCGCTCTTTTTCGTTTGGGTGATGCTCCCGCCCGTTTCGGCGCATTCTGGGAATGCGCCTCTCCCGTTGGGCCGGGCGCCGCGCTGCGGCGCGGCGGACCGGTCAGCAATGCTGACCGGGTGTTTCGCGCGCGAAGTATTGAGGCAGAAGAGCGGGCGTTTTGAGGCTGGAAGACACCGCTCTGCTGCACCATAGTGCAAGGAAGACTGTTTCCAGCTGCCGGGACCGCGATGCTGCGCGTGATAACTGTACTTTTCTGCCTGGTTCTGGCGTCTGCCGCGGCCGCTAAAGAGGCATTGCCGCAAAAGTTCAGCCTGCAAGGCGGAACGCTGGTTTATGACACCGAAACAGAGGTGGAAGGAAAACCGGCAGAAATAACCGATGACGATGTCTTAGAGCTGCGGGATATCCTGACGAAAAACCCGGAAATCTCGGAGCTGCAGCTCAACAGCATTGGCGGAAGTGTCTATGCCGGGGAAGAGATTGCCGGGCTGGTGCTGGAACACGGGCTGGACACTTTGGTTGATGGCACCTGCATCAGTGCCTGCGTCGATGTCTTTCTGGCCGGCAGCCGGCGGCGGATGACAATCGGGTCCAGCATCGGTTTTCATCAGCGCAACTGGCCTGCTGATGCTGTGCATAAATACTATCGCAGCGAACGCAAAAAACGCCGCTGGGCAACTCCGTATGATTTAGGGTCCTGGATATACGAGGATACTCAGCGCGAGGTTTATGACCATCTCAGCTATATGGTGGCGCGCGGTGTCGATCCAGGCTTTGCGATTGAGACGCTGCGCACGGACCCGGATGGCGAATGGTATCCCAGCCGATTGCGGTTGATTGCAGCGGGCGTTCTGCGCGAGGTCCGGCAGGGGCAAACCCGCTAGCCGGCTTGACACAGGCTTGACCACGAGGCCCGCATGCGGCAGAGGAGCGGCCAGCCTTTCAAAAGACGCCCTGAACAGGAGCCCAGACGTATGTCCGGCGACCAGAAGCCCCGCGACGACCAGACCAAGAATGCCCGGACCGCTGTTGCCAATGCGGCCGATAAACATGCCAGCGGCGCGCCTTGGCGCAACTTTTACGGCCGCTTCAAGGGCAAGACCCTGAAAGACAGCCAGAAGCGCTATCTTGACGAAGATCTGGCCAGCCTCAGCCCCGGTGCGGTCGATTGGGATGTGAACCCGGACCGCACCCCGCTGGACCTGAACGCGCTGTTCGGTGGCAAAGAAGTCTGGCTTGAGATCGGCTTTGGCGGCGGTGAGCATCTGGTGCATCAGGCTGCCAGCAACCCCGATGTCGGTATCATCGGGGCCGAACCGTTTATCAACGGCGTTGCCATGCTGCTGGGCAAGATCCGCAAAGCCGGTGCCGGCAATATCGCGGTGCATCCCGGCGATGCGCGCGATCTGATGGATGTGCTGCCCGAGGCCTCCATTTCACGCGCCTTTCTGCTGTATCCCGATCCCTGGCCCAAGGCCCGCCACCACCGCCGCCGCTTTGTGACCCAAGAGCATCTTGAGCCGCTGGCCCGCTGCCTGAAGCCCGGTGCGATTTTCCGGGTGGCAACCGATATTCCCGACTATGTGCGCCAGACCCTGGAAGAGGTGCCAAAGGCCGGTTTCGAATGGCTGGCCGATGGCCCGTCTGATTGGCGCCAGTCATGGGACGACTGGATTTCCACCCGTTATGAGCAAAAAGCCCTGCGCGAAGGCCGCACGCCGCATTATCTGACCTTCCGCCGCCTTGGCTAGGGCAGCGGAGGGGCGGCGGGCAAAGGCTCTGGACCGTCCAGCGCCAATCCGTTACCGATAGCGCCAACGTAAGTAAGTACCGACAGACGAAGGAAGCCCCATGTCCGGACACGGCACGCCCATCCCGATGACCTCCCACCGTGCCGACCCGCTTAAGGGCGTGGCAGAGGTGCCCGGCGACAAGTCGATCTCGCACCGCTCGCTGATCCTGGGCGCACTGTCGGTGGGGGAGACCAGGATCTCCGGCCTGCTGGAGGGCGAGGACGTTCTGGATACCGCCAAGGCGATGCAGGCCTTTGGCGCAGAGGTGGTGAACCATGGCGGCGGCAGCTGGTCGGTGTTCGGCGTTGGCGTCGGCGGCTTTGCTGAGCCGGGCAATGTGATCGACTGCGGCAACTCGGGCACCGGGGTGCGGCTGATCATGGGGGTGATGGCCACCTCTCCGATCACCGCGACCTTCACTGGCGATGCATCGCTGAACAAGCGCCCAATGGCGCGCGTCACCGACCCGCTGGCGTTGTTCGGCACCCAATCCGTGGGCCGCTCCGGCGGGCGGCTGCCAATGACCATCGTGGGTGCGGCTGACCCGGTGCCGGTGCGCTACGAGGTGCCAGTGCCGTCGGCGCAGGTGAAATCCGCGGTGCTGTTTGCCGGCCTCAACGCACCGGGCAAAACCGTAGTGATCGAAAAGGAAGCCACCCGCGACCATACCGAGCGGATGCTGGCGGGCTTTGGCGCCGAGATCACCACTAAGGAAACCGAAGAGGGCCGCGTCATCACCCTGACCGGCCGTCCGGAGCTGAAACCGCAGGTGATCGCGGTGCCGCGCGATCCGTCCTCGGCGGCCTTCCCGGTCTGTGCTGCGCTGATCACCCCCGGTTCCGACGTGCTGGTGCCGAACATCGGCCTGAACCCGACCCGCGCGGGCCTCTACTATACCTTGAAGGACATGGGTGCAGATCTGACGTTCGAGAACATGCGCGAAGAGGGCGGCGAGCCGGTGGCCGATCTGCGTGCCAAATACTCGCCCGGCATGAAAGGCATCGAGGTTCCGCCGGAACGCGCCGCCTCGATGATTGACGAATACCCGGTGCTGTCGGTGGTTGCCTCCTTTGCGGAAGGCAAGACCATGATGGGGGGCGTCAAGGAACTGCGGGTGAAGGAAAGCGACCGGATTGATGCGATGGCCAAGGGGCTGCGCATCAATGGTGTGACGGTTGAGGAAGGCGACGACTGGTGGGAAGTCACCGGCCTTGGCATCGACGGTGTGCCTGGCGGCGGCACCTGCGAAAGCGTCCTGGATCACAGGATCGCCATGTCCTTTATGGTGATGGGCATGGGGGCGCAAAAGGCTGTTTCGGTCGATGACGGCGGCCCGATTGCAACATCTTTCCCGATCTTTGAGAGCCTGATGGGGGACCTCGGCGCCAAGCTGGAGCGCACATGAGCGAAAGTTACACGATAGCTGTCGACGGCCCCGCGGCGGCTGGCAAGGGGACACTGTCCAAGGCACTGGCAGCCCATTACGGTTTCAGCCACCTGGATACCGGTCTTTTGTACCGTGCCGTGGGTGCCAAGATGCTGGATGGTGTGGCACCGGTTGAGGCCGCGCAGAACCTGACACCGGAAGACCTGGCGCGCGACGACCTGCGCGGGCGGGAGGTGGCACAGGCGGCCTCCAAAGTGGCAGTGATAGCCGAAGTGCGCGCCGCACTGATTGACTTCCAGCGCGCCTTTGCCCGCCGGGCCGGGGGCGCAGTGCTTGACGGGCGCGACATTGGCACCGTGATCTGTCCCTATGCGCAGGTGAAATTCTTTGTGACCGCCAGCGCCGAAGTCCGCGCCCGGCGCCGGTTTCTGGAACTCGCCGCTGCGGGCAAGGTAACCACGCTGGATGAGGTGCTGGGTGACGTGAAGGCCCGCGACGAGCGCGACATGAACCGTGCCGAGGCGCCGTTGCGGCCGGCGGCTGACGCCATCCTGATCGACACCAGCGATCTGAGCATCGAGGAAGCTCTGGCCAAGGCGATCACCGTGATTGAAGCCCGCCGCGAGGCCGGCGAAACACTGGCGTAGACACCAAACAACCAAAAACACCCGCAGCTGACGCATCAGCCGCGGGTGCAAGGGCAGGCGGGACGGAGCAGACCGCCTGACCCTCCGGGACGCAGTGTGGTTCGTGATCAGAGCTCGCTGACGGCGGTGTGCTTGATCTGGCCCCACTGGGTGTCTGCGGTTTTGGCGGTGCCTGCCACATCTTCCAGGAAGGCGGCACGGGTGGCGGCGTTCAGGAACAGGAACAGCTTGCCGTCATGCACCAGATACTGGTCCGGGTCGCCGTCGAATTTCTTGCCAACAGACACACCATAGGAACAAAAGCCGCCGTGCTGCGGCAGGTATTTCGCCGGATCGGCCTCGAACGCGGTCTTGTTCTCCTCAGAAGTGAAGTAATAAGAGGCGCCATCCACAGTGGCAGAGTAGTTTGCCACGCCGCCCACCGGGTTGCGGCTGTCCAGCAGCGACACAAGGTCAACACCATGCGCGGCCAGCGGCGCACCGCCGGCAGAGATACCGTTGGAGACATTGAGCTCATCCGCGGCAAAGGCCGGGGCAGACAGGGCGGCAGAGAGCGAAATCAGGGCGGTTGTCAGAAGAATTTTCATCGGTGTCCTCATCAGGTTCAGTTGCGGGTTGTTCTGTTCAGTTCAGGCTGTGCAGCCCGATGAGTTGAACTTAGGTCCGGAATCTCGGACGTTTAATTCCCGTTCGTTCGCCTGATATTGCAGATCGTCCCGATCTTCGTTTGGGCTTAGTCACGGAGCCTCACTCATCTGTGCATGGAGCCTCGCGCCGCAGCGCAGTAGCCTGTGTGCATGTGTCAATGAGGAGATGCCGTTATGGCCTGGTTGCGGACGATTGTGACAGCGTGTGTTCTTGCGGTGCCTGCCTTGGCGCAGGACGCGCCCGAAGCCCCCCAAGCCCCGGAGCCGCCGATGACCTATGAGCGATTGGGGCGGATACTCTTTGCGCTGGACGAAAACGCACAGCCCGCGGGCACCGGGTTTCAGCTGACCATTTCCGGCGTGCCGATGCTGATCGTGACCGACCGGACGGCAGACCGGATGCGGGCAATGGTGCCGCTGCGCCCGGCCGAGGGGCTGACAGCGGAAGAGATGATGCGGATGATGCAGGCCAATTTCGACACCGCTCTGGATGCACGCTATGCCGTGGCCAAGGGGCGGCTTTGGGCGGTGTTCATCCACCCGCTGTCATCCTTGGAGAAAGATCAGCTGATTTCCTCGCTCGGCCAGACGGTCAATATCGCCCGCACCTATGGCACGCTTTACACCGGTGGCGCCTTGCAGTTCGGCGGTGGCGACAGCCCCGGCATCCAGCGGCAGCTGATTGAGGAACTGCTGGAAAAGGGAGAGGAAATATAGGCCTTTGATCCCGGACTGCAGCCCGCGCGGCCTGCATTATTGACAGATACGAATTTCAGCCCGTAACCCGTCCACGGCAATAAATTTCGTCACAGCCGCTCGGGAAATATACGCGCCAAGTCATGTTTCGCAGAATAAGGTCGCTGCAAACAGCTTGGGGAACGCATATGAACAGCTTTCAGGACCGCCTGACCGCGCTGCGCCGGGATTTTCACCGGCATCCGGAGCTTGGCTTTCAGGAAGACCGGACCAGGGCCAAGGTTGCCGATCATTTGCGCGGCCTTGGGCTGGAGGTGCATGAAGGGGCCGGTGTTGCCGGCCTGCTGCGGGCGGGAACCGGCAACCGGGCCATCGGGCTGCGGGCCGATATGGATGCGCTGCCGATCACTGAAACCTCCACCCACGGTTATGTTTCTGAAACGCCGGGCAAAATGCATGCCTGCGGCCATGACGGCCATATGACAATGCTGTTGGGCGCCGCGGAACGGCTGGTGCAGGAGCAGGGGTTTGACGGCACTGTTGTGTTCATCTTTCAACCCAATGAGGAACACGGGCTGGGCGCGCAGGCGATGATTTCCGAGGGGCTGCTGGAGCGGTTCCCGATCGAAGAAGTCTATGCCATTCACAATCTGCCCGGCGCGCCGGTGGGGCAGGTTTCGACCCGTCCGGGCCAGATTTGCGGCAGCGAAAGCCTGTTTGAAATCTCGATCAAAGGGCAGGGCGGCCATGCCTCGATGCCGCAGGCGGGGGTTGATGCCATCACCGTCGGGGCGGAAATGGTGCTGGCGCTGCAAACCATCGTTTCGCGCAAGCTGGCGCCGGGGGCGGGCGCGGTGGTCTCGGTCACCGAGTTCCTGACAAACGGCCAGCGCAATGTGCTGCCGGGTCACGCCGTGCTGAAGGGCGACGTGCGCGCACGGGTGCCTGCGGACCGCGAGGCCATTGAAAGTTTCATGCGCCAGATTACGGCTGGTGTTGCGGCCACCCATGCGGTGGAGGTTGAGATGAGCTTCAACACCGAATTTGTCGAAACCATCAATGCGGAAGGCCCGGCCGAAGCTGCCTGCCGTGCGGGCGAAGCGGCGGGTTGCGAGGTGATCCGCAACCGTCCGCCGATGAGCTTTTCCGAAGATTTTGCCCATTTCGCCGCCGCTGTTCCGGGCTGCTTTTTGCTGATGGGCAATGGCGAGGACGGGCCGAACGGCCAGCCGCTGCATGCGGCGGATTATGATTTCAACGACGCTCTGCTGCCTATTGGCGCAGAGTTCTGGGTGCAGCTGGTGCGTGACCGGCTGCCAGCGGGAAAGGACTGACCATGTTTGAACACTTTACTGTTGCCATGCGCCACACGGCAGGCAGCCCGAAACCCGGCGATGCCGCTTATACCGTTCTGTCCGAGCAGGATTTTAGCAATGCCTGTGCAGAAATCACCGCTTGGGACGGCTATGAAGCGACGCCGCTGGTCTCGCTGGCAGGGCTGGCGGACAAGATCGGCGTAGGCCGGATTGATTATAAACACGAAGGACCGCGGTTCGGCTTGGGCAGTTTCAAGGCGCTGGGCGGGTCTTATGCAGCGTTGCGGGTGCTGCAGCGCGAGCTGAGCCGCCAATCGGGCCAGGACGTCAGCCTGGAAGATATCCGCAAGGGCGCCCATAAACAGGCCTGCGCCGGGATCACCCTGGTGTCTGCCACTGATGGCAACCATGGCCGCTCGCTGGCTTGGGGCTGCCAGCGGTTCGGCGCACCCTGCCGGATCTACATACACGCCGAGGTCAGCGAAGGCCGCGCTGTCGCCATGCGCGAACTGGGTGCCGAGGTGATCCGTATCACCGGCGATTACGATGAATCCGTGCTGCTGGCCAAGAAAGAAGCCGAGGAAAACGGCTGGTTCGTGGTCTCGGATACCTCCTGGGAAGGCTACACCGAGCCGCCGCGCGATGTGATGGCCGGTTACTGCGTGATGACCCGCGAAGTTTGCGAGACTCTGGAGCAAGCGCCGACACACGTCTTTCTGCAGGGCGGTGTCGGCGGTCTGGCGGCTTCGGTCGCGGCGGCGCTGCGGCAGTACTATGGCGCCGAGGCACCGCGGGTTGTGATCGTTGAGCCGGAACTGGCCGCTTGCCTGTTCGACAGCGCCCGCAACGGCAAGGCGACCAATTTCGCAATCCGGGAAGAAACCATCATGGCGGGCCTGTCCTGCGGCGAGCCGTCGGGAATGGCCTGGGAAATCCTGGCCGAGGAAGCCTCGGATTTTCTGACCATCCCGGACAGCATTGTGGCCCCTGCGGTGCGGCTGCTGGCCAATGCGGAAACCGGCGATCCGGCGGTTGAAGCGGGTGAAAGCGCAGTTGCGGGCCTTGCAGCCCTGATTGCCGCCTGCCAGGCGCCGGATCTGGCCGAACAGCTGGGGCTGGGGCCAGACTCGAGGGTTCTGCTGATCGGCTCTGAAGGTGTCACCGACCCGGCGATCTACGCTGCGATCATGGCCGGAGAAAACAATGTCTAATGCGCCCATGCGCGGGTTCCCGGACGCGGAATTCGCTGCCCGGACCCAAAAGGCGCAGGCGCTGATGGCACAGCAGGGGCTTGATGGGCTGTTGCTGCTGACCGAGCCTGAAGTGCGCTATTTCAGTGGTTTTCACACCCTGTTCTGGCAAAGCCCGACCCGGCCCTGGTTCCTGTTTGTGCCGCCTGCGGGCAAACCCATTGCGATCATCCCGGAAATCGGCGCCGACCTGATGCACCGCACCTGGATCGAGGATATCCGCACCTGGAGCGCCCCTGCGCCCCAGGACGACGGCCTCAGCCTGCTGACAGAGCTGCTGTCGCCGATTGCCGGGCGCGGCGGCAGCATTGGCATCATGAAAGGGCATGAAACCGCGCTGCGGATGCCGCTGGGTGATTATGAACGCCTGATGACCGGCTTGCCGGGGCTGAAGGTCGCGGATGCAACACCGCTGGTGCGCAGCCTGCGGATGGTGAAATCCGCGGCGGAGATCGAAAAACTAGCGCATATCTGCGCCATCGGCTCGCGCAGCTTTGCGCAGGTGCCGCAGATCGCCCAGAAAGGCCAGCCGTTCGAGGATCTGTTCCGTGCCTTCCGCCGCGAAGCCCTGGCGCAAGGCGCGGATGACGTGCCCTATCTGGTCGGCGGCGCCGATCAGGGCGGCTATAGCGACGTGATTTCACCACCGACCGGCCGGCCGTTGCAGGCAGGCGACATTGTGATGCTGGATACCGGTGCCACCTGGGACGGGTATTTTTGCGATTTTGACCGCAACTTTGCCATCGGCCGCGCCGACGATCTGTCGCGCCGGGCCTATGACGTGCTGTGGCGGGCGACCGAGGCCGGGATTGCTGCCGCCAAACCCGGCGCCACCTGCCGGGATTTGTTCCAGGCGATGCAGGACGTGATTGCAGAGCTGGACGATCAGGGCGGCGATGTAGGCCGGCTGGGCCACGGATTGGGAATGCAGCTGACCGAATGGCCCTCGCACGCGGTGTTTGACGGGACGGTGATCGAGGAAAACATGGTGCTGACGCTGGAGCCTTCGCTGGGGTACGGTGACGGCAAGATCATGGTGCATGAGGAAAACATTGTGGTGCGCGCTGGTGGTGCGGAATTGCTGACAACCCGCGCCGCGCCTGAACTGCCGGTGATCTGAAGGAGGACCCGCGATGAAGCTCCCTTATGACACGGACGCCGGCATCGGCACCCGCGCGACCCTGGGTGTGATCGTGCTGGAAACCGATGAGACGCTGGAGCCGGAATTCTCCCGGATGATGGCGCGGGACGGCGTGGCGCTTTATCACAGCCGCATTCCGATGGTGCCTGAGGTCCGGCCTGAAACCCTGGTACAGATGCAAGCGGATCTGCCGGCCTCGGCCCGGTTGTTCCCGTCTTCCCTCGACTTTGATGTGATCGGCTATGGCTGTACCTCGGCGTCAACCGTGATCGGCTCGGCCAAGGTTTCCGAAGCGGTGCAGACGGTCTTGCCCAAGGCCAAGGTGACCGACCCGCTGGCGGCGATCATTGCAGCGGGCAGGGCGCTGGGCGCCTCCCGGCTGGGGTTTGTCACGCCGTACTTGCCAGAGGTTTCAGCGCAGATGCGGGCCAATCTGGAAGATGCGGGATTTGCAATCGCAGGCTTTGGCTCGTTTGAGGAAATGGACGACCGGGTGGTGGCGCGGATCACCGAGGCGGCCATTGCGGATGCGGCGCAGCAGGTTGCCCAGGCAGGGGAATGCGATGCCATCGTGATTTCCTGTACCAACCTGCGTTGCCTGCAGATCATTCCAGAGATTGAGGCGCAAACCGGGGTACCGGTGATCTCCAGCAACCAGGCGCTGGCCTGGCACATGCTGCGTCTTGCAGGTGTTACGGAGCCGCAACCGCAATTCGGCAGGCTGTTCGCACGGGGCCTGGCCGTCTGATAGATACAATTGTCCAGGATTTGTCAGCTGACAACTTTTCAGATTGCATCCTGCCGAGCGGTGTAAACGGAGCTTGAAATCCCTGTGCAGATCGCGACAGATTGCCAGTCGAAATCTGTCTTGTGCTTGCAAGGATGCCTGGATGCCTGCCAACCACCCCGAGACCCGTCCCGCAAACCGGAACGTGCTGTTCATCATCATCGACCAGCTGCGCGCGGATTGTTTGTTTGGCGCATTGGCGGAACATGTGGAGCTGCCGAACATCCGTGCCTTTATGAAGGATGCGGTGTCCTTCAAACGGCATTTCTCGGTCACCAACCCTTGCGGGCCGTCGCGGGCCTCAATCCTGACCGGGCAATACGCAATGAACCATCGCTCGGTCCGCAATGGCACGCCGCTGCGTCATGACACGCCGAACATTGCGACGGAAATGCGCAAGGCAGGCTATATGCCGATGCTGTTCGGCTATACTGATACGTCGCAGGACCCGCGGGCATTTGATGCCAATGATCCGGCGCTCAGAACCTATGAATTCCCGATGAACGGGTTTCATGAGATGACCGAGATGCGGATGGAGATGTCCTATCCGTGGCAGTCGCATCTGATGAACCGGGGCTATGCGTTCGAAAACTATTGGGATGTCTACAAACCTGTGCCGCCAAGTGGCGGCGCGCCCAGGCTGAACGATCCGGCGCTCTATGCCGCTGAAGACAGTGACACCGCGTTTCTGACCAATTCCTTCCTTGGCAAAATGACCGCCTACCACAAGGAAAGCTGGTTCGCGCATCTGACCTATATCCGCCCGCACCCGCCGTTGGTGGCGCCAGCCCCCTATAACACCATGTATGATCCTGCCTCGCTGCCGCTGCCGGAACGGCTGGCGACACCGGATGCGGAGTGCGAACAGCATCCGTTCTTTGATCCGGTACTGCGCAAGAGTACGATCGCGGGCTTCGTAGAAGGGTTCCCGGATCTTGAGCCGACAGATGATAACATCCGCACCCTGCGCGCGGTTTATCTGGGGCTTGCGAGCGAGGTGGACCATCACGTCGGCCGTGTGATCGAGTTTCTTAAAGACACGGGCCAGTACGACAACACGATGGTGGTGATCACTGCCGATCATGGCGAGATGCTGGGCGACCGGCATTCCTGGGGAAAAATGACGGTCTATGACGCCGCCTATCACACGCCGCTGATCATCCGGATGCCGGGCAATGAGGCGAATGCCGGAGCCTGCCTCAGCCAGAGCACCGAGTCGATTGACGTGACGCCGACCATTCTGGAATGGGTCGGGCAGGAGATCCCGAATTCGATGGACGGGCGGTCGCTGCTGCCGCTGTTGCGGGGAGAGGAGCCGCAGGACTGGCGGCAGTATTCCTTCTCGGAACTGGATTTCTCAGAGCCGCAAAAGCAGACGCTGTGGCAGCAGGCGCTGGGCACATCGCCAAGCGAGAGCGGCCTGGGCATCCTGCGGGACGAACGGTTCACACTGGTTGAGTTTGCCGCTGATCTGCCGCCGATGCTGTTTGACAGCGAAGGGCAGGGGGAGCTGGAGAATGTGGCCGGGCAGCCGGACTACGCAAGCGATCTGAACCGGCTGACCCGGATGATGCTGCGGCACCGGATGAAAAACATGGATCACACGCTGTCGCTGATGTCGATCACCCCGGATGGCGCGCGCGGCGTGGCGCGGTTTCCGCAGTCGAAAACCTGACCGCGGTTTTTTGCGGGCTGTAACGGGAAAAAAACAAACACCCGGCCCCCTTGACGGAGACCGGGCGTTTGTTTTCATGCGGGCTTTAGATGAACCAGTCGTCGGTCAGCTCGGCATTTGACCTCACCCCTCTCAGATAGGCGATCTGAAACGCGTCCTCGCCCCCCTCACCGTCAGCGTCATATTCCAGCCAAACTGCACGGCTGTCGCTAAGGCTCAGGTTGCCGCTGGACAAGGCGTCGTCAAGATTGGTGCCCAGATCCTGAAGCAGCCCGTCGATGTCGAGCAAGTCCCCATCGCTCAGCTTGAAATCGCTGATGGTGTCCCCTGCGTCCTCGGCCGCGGCAAAGATAAACACATCGGCATCCCTGCCGCCTTTAAGGAGGTCCGCCCCGGCGCCGCCTTCCAGCCGGTCCATGCCGGACCCGCCATCCAGCTTGTCTATTCCGGCACCGCCCGACAGCGTGTCATCGCCGTTGCCGCCTTTCAGCTGGTCGATGCCGCTGCCGCTGCTGAGCATGTCATTGCCATCGCCGCCATCGGCCTTGTTATTGCCGTTGCCAGCCGAAAGCGTGTCATCCCCCAGGCCGCCCTTCAGTTTGTCGTCCCCTGCGCCACTGGTGATCTGGTCGTTCCCGTCACCGCCAAATAGCCTGTTTTCGCCATCACCGGCGTATATCGTGTCGTCCCCTTCACCGCCTTTAATGTTGTCCTGTTCGCTGCCGCCGGACAAGCTGTCATCGCCTTCACCGCCGTTCAGTTTGTTTTCGCCATCGCCGGCGTATAGCGTGTCATCGCCTTCGCCGCCAATAAGCTTGTCTTTGCCACTGCCCGAGGTGAGGACATCATCACCGCTGCCGCCATCCAGCTTGTTGCTGCCATCGCCGGCAGACATCGTGTCATCGCCTTCGCCGCCTGACATTTTGTCCTTTCCGCTGCCGCCGGACATGCTGTCATCGCCCTCGCCGCCATCCAGCTTGTTGTTGCCATCGCCGGCCGACATTGTGTCGTCGCCACCGCCGCCTGACAGCCGGTCTTTGTCAATGCCGCCGGTTATGGCGTCGTCCCCTTCGCCGCCTTCAATCCGGTTCTTGCCATCGCCGCCGTCCAAATTGTCATTGCCCAGACCGCCATATATCCGGTCTGTGCCGGAGCCGGCTGTCAAAGTGTCGTCACCCTCTTCACCGGTCAGGAAGTTTCTTCCGCCGCCGCCGTGGATCGCGTCGTCCCCGTCGCCGCCATAGATTTTGTCGTTTCCGTCCTCGGCAGTCAGACTGTCATCGCCCAGGCCGCCATAGATCTTGTTGTTACCGACGCCGCCGTCCAGCGTGTCATTGCCGCCGCGCCCTTCCAGTAGATCGTTGCCAGCACGGCCTTCGATCAAGTTGGCAAGGTCATTGCCATAGGCCTTGTCATTGCCGCTGCCCAGGATGGCGTTCTCAATCTCGGTGCCTTCACTGATTGTCAGGCTTTTGGAGCCTATTTTGCTGGTTGCCCCGCTTGCCAGGTCGATCGTGGAACCCCGCGTGACGGCACTAAGATCCAGTGTGTCAATGCCGCCATTTGTGTCAGTGACGGTGCCGAGTTGAATGGTCCATTGCGTCGTGAAGGTGTCATCGTAGACATACACGTTATCAATAGTCCCTGGGGTCGGGTCCGGGTCGGGAGTCGGGTCCGGATCAGGAGTCGGATCCGGATCAGGTGTGGGATCAGGGTCAGGTGTCGGATCCGGATCGGGTGTTGGATCAGGATCCGGTGCGGGTTCAGGATCGGGTGTTGGGTCCGGTGCCGGCCCCGGGGTGCCGGAGGTGTTGATGATCTCTGCCAGGCTGGCGTCCTCATTCACGCCGACAAGAAAGACCAAAAGAGCATTGTTGCCGCCGTGTGAAATCTTCAGCCAGGATCCGCCGCTGCCGGCCTGCAGCGTTGCAACGCCGTCGCCTGCCGGATCATCTCCCTCATAGCCGATTGCTTGCAGCAGCTGCGCGATGTTGATCCTGTCGCCTGCTGCCAGATCAAAGTCAGCAATGGAATCGCCGGCCTCGCTGAGGCTTGTATATACGAACCGGTCCGCACCATTGCCGCCTGTCAGCAGGTCAGCACCATCGCCGCCGATCAAGGTATCGTTGCCGTCACCGCCCTCAATCTGGTCATTTCCGGCGCCGCTTTCCAGCTGGTTATCCGCTGCATTGCCTGTGATATGGTCGATACCCGAGCCGGTAATCGCGTTTTCGATCACGGTGCCGCGGGCAATGGCGAAATTGCCGGTCTTACCGTTGAGGCTGGAAAAGGTTTCCTCATTCAGGTTCAGCGTCTGATTGTAGCTGCGCGAGCTGAGGCTGATCAGATCTATGCCGCCGTTATCTACAACAGCCACGCCGAAGCTGCCGTTCAAATCCATGCCGAAGCGGCCGGTGGTTTGCCCGTCGCCATAAATGGTGTCGCCCGTTTCGATGTCCACGGGTGTGCCATAGAGATGGTGAACCGCTGCGATATCAGCAAGCTGAGCGGTTGCCAGATAGGCAAAGGACGCATCCACCGCGGTGTTCTCGGACTGGCTGAAGTAGGACATGATCGACATTTGCCAGCTGTCATTGGCAAAATGCGCGTCCGAGCCGTAGCTGGCGCTGCCGTTGTAGCTGCCGGTGTGGCCCAGGCCCAGGGCGTGGCCGATCTCATGGATGTAAGTTTGCAGGTAGTAATTGCCGTATTGGGCCCAGGCATCGTCGATATTGATGCTGGAGCTTAGAATGGTGCCATTGCTGACCGAAGAACTGGCATAGGCGCCGGACCGGTTGTCGTCGAAAGTGATCTTGGCGCTGCCGGTGGTTTCGACAAATTCGATCCCGCTCAGCGCCGTCCAGCTCTCCAGCGCCTTGCGTGCGGTTTCTTTTCCGGTTCCAT
The DNA here is from genome assembly GCF_004123675.1 of Leisingera sp. NJS204. Taxonomy (NCBI): domain Bacteria; kingdom Pseudomonadati; phylum Pseudomonadota; class Alphaproteobacteria; order Rhodobacterales; family Roseobacteraceae; genus Leisingera; species Leisingera sp. NJS204. The sequence continues at coordinate 349,425 of NZ_CP035417.1, forward strand.
TCAACCCGCTGAGGTTGACAGTGAGCTGACCGCCGGTTTCCACATCAAAGGAGCGCTCTGTGCGGCCGGTCGACTGCCAATATCCCTTGTAAAGATACTCTGCCACCTGATCGACGGTGTAGGTGGGTTTGCTGCCAGCAGACTGGCCGCCCGAGCCTGTGCCGCTGCCATCGGTGCTTTCGGGAATTCTGTGATTGGCTTGACCGCAATATTCACACATGTCCGTGCTCCATCCTAGATCTTTAAATTACAAAGGGAATTCAGTGTGCTGGACCAATTGGCCGGCATAGCCCGCAAGACTGTCACCGCTCAGCTGCCCATCCATGACCGACTGTTCGATGACCGGGCCTTGGCCGCTGCGGCCGTCGCTGTGCCGCCAGGCCAACCAGCCGGAGATCCAATCCGCCGACCGGTTCTGTTCGACGAAACGCAAGGTCAGGTCCGGACCGGCCTGCAAGCCGTCAGCAGCGGTAACCGCGGCGCCGGTGAATTTCTGGCGCAAGCCGCCGGCCAGCGCATCGCAGAGCGGTTGCTGCAGAGATCCGCTGCATTGCAGCTGAACAATCTGCACCGGGCTGCCAGCCACAGAAGTGTCAGTGATCAGCAGCTGGATTGCATCGGAACAGCTGGAAAGATTTCCAGGTGAAGTCATGGGGAATGTGCTCGCTCAGTAGGTCGAAGGATCAGGTTCAGTCCCGCGCCGTTCTGGCTGCAGCTTCAGGTTTAGGCGGTGATTGGGGCGAAATGCCGGTTGCGATACGGGCAACATTAAGACGTCATTAACCGCCGTTAACCTTTAGGCAGGGAAGCGGCGGCGGTTCGGCCCCGGTCGGGCGATGCCCGGTTATTGCAAATCATTCGCAATTTCATTGACAGTTGCGAATGATTTGCAATAACAGGAGGTCAAAGACATCTTCAAAACGGAGAATCGGATGTTCCCGAACCTGCTCAAGACAGTTTCCGCCGCCGCTGTTGCGGCCGTTGCTGCCAGCGCTGCCATGGCTGAAGACAAGATGAAGGTTGTCACAACCTTTACCGTGCTGGCCGATATGGCGGCAAATGTGGCAGGGGATGCTGCCGAGGTTGTTTCGGTCACCAAGCCGGGCGCCGAGATCCACGGCTATGAGCCGACCCCGCGTGACATCGTACGGGCACACGATGCCGACCTGATCCTGTGGAACGGGATGAACCTGGAGCTTTGGTTCGAGCAGTTCCTGTCGAATATGGAAGACGTGCCCTCGGTGACGCTGACCGATGGCATTGACCCAATCCCGATTGCAGCGGGCTCTTATGAGGGCAAGGCCAACCCGCATGCCTGGATGGGGTTGGATAACGCGCTGATCTATATCGACAACATCGTCGAGGCCTTTGCCGAGCACGACCCGGAGAACGCCGCAGTCTATGTCAAGAATGCAGGTGAATACAAAGACCGCTTGCGCGCCACAATCGAACCTCTGCGCCGCGCCATTGCCGAAATCCCGGAGGACAAGCGCTGGCTGGTGACCTGCGAGGGCGCCTTTAGCTACCTGGCCCGCGATTTCGGCATGAAGGAGCTGTATTTGTGGCCGATGAACGCCGATCAGGTCGGCACTCCGCAGCAGGTGCGCGGTGTGATCGACGGGGTGCGGGCCAATGATATCCCTGTGGTGTTCTGCGAAAGCACCGTCAACACCGCCCCGGCCGAACAGGTGGCCCGTGAAACCGGCGTGGCCTATGGCGGTGAGTTGTATGTGGACTCGCTCAGCGAAGCGGACGGCCCGGTGCCAACCTATCTGGATCTGCTCAGGGTCACATCCGAAACCGTGGCACGCGGCCTGACCGAGGTCACCAACTGAGCCATCCAACGGAAATCCCTACGCCCCGCAGTTCATGCTGCGGGGTGTTTCATTTCACAAAGCACATTTTCTGTGTGTAACTCTGCAGGACAGCCCCATGCTTGATGCCAGTGAGACCCACATAATGAATACCAGCGCCACGCCCGCCGATGACGGGATCGCCGCAAAGAATGTCACCGTCACCTACCGCAATGGCCACACGGCCCTGTGGGATGCTAGTTTTTCCATTCCCCGCGGCACCGTTGCGGCGCTGGTCGGGGTGAACGGGGCCGGCAAATCGACCCTGTTCAAGGCGATCATGGGGTTTGTGCCGGCCGCGCAGGGTGAAATCCGCATCCTCGGCCTGACCGTCAAGGAGGCACTGCGCAAGAATCTGGTTGCCTATGTGCCGCAATCCGAGGAGGTCGACTGGGCCTTTCCGGTGCTGGTCGAGGACGTGGTGATGATGGGGCGTTACGGCCATATGGGGTTCTTGCGCCGGCCCAAGGCGGCGGATCACGAGGCGGTGGACGAGGCACTGCGCCGGGTCAATATGCAGGACTTCCGCCACCGCCAGATCGGCGAGCTGTCCGGCGGCCAGCGCAAACGGGTGTTCCTGGCCCGCGCCCTGGCACAGGACGGGCAGGTGATCCTGCTGGACGAACCTTTTACCGGCGTGGACGTGAAGACCGAGGAGCAGATCATCGCCCTGCTGCGAGAGCTGCGTGCCGAGGGCCGGGTAATGCTGGTTTCCACCCACAATCTGGGCAGCGTGCCGGAGTTCTGCGACCGTACCGTGCTGGTCAAGGGCACCGTGCTGGGGTTCGGCCCGACCGAGACCACCTTTACCCGCGCCAATCTGGAACATGCCTTTGGCGGTGTTCTGCGCCATTTCACCCTGGGCGGCGATGCGCTGCATGACGACGGCGACACCCGCGAGGTCACCATCCTGACCGACGACGAGCGGCCCTTTGTCCAATACGGCGAAAAAACCCAAACCAGCGAGGGCAAGGCTGAGGGCGGGGGCAAGCCGTGATGGAATACCTGCTGGAGCCGTTCACCTACGGCTATATGACCAATGCGATGTGGGTCTCTTCCTTGGTGGGCGGCGTCTGCGCCTTCCTGTCGGCCTATCTGATGCTCAAGGGCTGGTCTCTCATTGGCGATGCGCTGTCCCACTCCGTTGTGCCGGGGGTGGCAGGGGCCTATATCCTCGGTCTGCCGTTTGCGCTGGGCGCGTTTATTGCGGGCGGGCTGGCGGCGGGGGCGATGCTGTTTTTGTCGGAACGCTCGGGCCTTAAGGTGGATGTGATCATCGGGCTGATCTTCACCTCTTTTTTCGGGCTTGGCTTGTTCATTGTTTCAATCAGCCCGATGTCGGTGTCAGTCCAGACCATCACCATGGGCAACATCCTGGCGATCACGCCCGAGGACACAGCTCAACTTGCAATCATCGGCTTTGTCTCGCTGACAGTGCTGCTGGCCAAGTGGAAGGACTTGATGGTCACCTTCTTTGACGAAAACCACGCCCGCACCATCGGGTTGCGGCCCGGGCTGCTGAAGGCGGTGTTCTTTGTCTTGCTGTCGGCCTCTGTCGTGGCGGCGATGCAGACCGTGGGGGCGTTTCTTGTGATTGCCATGGTGGTGACGCCGGGCGCCACTGCCTATCTGCTCTGCGACCGGTTCCCGCGGCTGATCTTGGTGTCCGTGCTGATCGGTGCCCTCACCAGTTTCTTCGGCGCCTATGCCAGTTACTTTCTGGACGGTGCCACCGGTGGCATCATTGTGACATTGCAAACGCTGATCTTCCTGGCGGTCTTTGTTTTTGCTCCGAAACACGGGCTTCTGGCGGCAAAACGTAAAGCACGCGAAGCATTGAAGCGCGGCCCCGCCGCACAACAGGGAGCCGCGTGATGGACCTTGATACGCTTTTGATGCCGTTTCAGTTTGCGTTCATGCAGAACGCCTTTCTGATCTCACTGATCGTTTCAATCCCGACCGCGTTGCTGTCCTGCTTTCTGGTGATGAAGGGCTGGGCGCTGATGGGCGACGCGGTCAGCCATGCGGTGCTGCCCGGCATTGTGCTGGCCTATATCGTGGGGCTGCCGCTGATCCTTGGCGCCTTTGCCGCTGGGATGCTCTGCGCGGTTGCGACCGGCTATCTTTCCGGCAACAGCCGGGTCAAGCAGGACACGGTGATGGGGGTGGTGTTCTCTGGCATGTTCGGCCTCGGTATCGTGCTTTATGTTTCGGTTGAGACCAACGCCCACCTGGATCACATCCTGTTCGGCAATATGCTGGGGGTTGAAGGGCACGAGCTGCTGACGGCGGGGATTATCTCCCTGGTGGTGGGTGTGGCGCTTGTCCTGAAATGGAAAGATCTGCTGCTGCACAGCTTTGACCCGGCACAGGCGCAGGCGTCCGGGCTGCCGGTCACGGTGCTGCACTATGGGCTGCTGGCGGCCTTGTCGCTGACGATTGTGGCCACCCTGTCGGCGGCGGGGCTGATCCTGGCGATTGGATTGCTGATCGCGCCGGGGGCCATCGCCTTTCTGGTAGTGCGCAAGTTCAGCACCATGCTTTGGGTGTCCGTTCTGATCTGCATGTTCTCGATGCTGGCGGGGACCTATGCCAGCTTCTTCCTCGACAGTGCGCCGGCGCCGACCATTGTGCTGATCCTGACCGCGCTGTTCATCCTCGCCTTTGTGCGGCGGCTGTATGTGACCCGCAAGACCTCGATGCAGCGGGCCAAGGACCCTTCCGGGATCGCGTAAGTCACGCGGCGCCGGGCTGGGCCATTTCCAACAGCCACTGCCGCACCAGTTCGGCATTGGGAACCAGATCCTGGGTCTTGGACCACACCAGGTAAAACCCGGCGCCGGTGGTCCAGGACCAGTTCTTGCGTGCGGCCAGCAGCCCCTGTTTGATCAGCGGTTGCGTCACGTGCTGCCAGCCGAAGGCAAAGCCTTCGCCGGCTATCGCCGCCTGCAGTACCAGCGCGTAATCATTGAGCCGCAGACCTGCCGCGGGCAGGGGGCCTGTAACTCCGAAATGGGCAAACCACTGCTGCCAGCTGGGGCGCTCGCGGATCGGTTCCTCCAGATGTATCAGCCGCTCGTGCAGCAGGTTTGGCACTGTCGCCAGGTTGACGGCCGAGGCCATCACCCGCGGGCTGGCCACCGGATAGATTACCTCGGGCGCAATCAGGGCGGAATGGCAGTCCGGCCAGTTGCCGTGCCCGCGCCGCACCGCCAGCGAGATGCCTTCGGTATTGATATCCGGCTCCCGGTCCGAGCTTTGCAGGCGCAGGTCGATATCGGGATGCGCATCATGCAGCCGGGGCAGTCTTGGCATCACCCAGTAGTATGCAAAAGCCGAGGAGCAATTGAGCGTAACGTGGTCATTGCGTCCGAATTGGCGTACCGCTTTGGCAGAGGACAAGATGTCCTCTAATGCCTTGGACACATCGGTGTAAAGCCGCATTCCCGCCCCGGTCAGCTCCACTTTTCGGTGGCCTCGGCGGAATAAAATAACACCTAACGACGCCTCCATCTGCTTTATGGCCGCACTGACAGCAGGTTGCTGCACGTTCAGCTCCTCCGCCGCACGGGTAAAGGAGCCGTGCCGGGCGGCGGCCTCAAAAACAATCAGGTGACGGGGGCTGGTGAGGAGTTTCCAGAGTTCTTGCATAACTCCTGATTATCCAAACGATCAGATTTTTCAACCGTCACAAACGCGGGTGCCAGAAGTATCGTAATTCATCATTTGGATACTGGAGAGCCCCATGGCCCGACGCGCCCGCGCATCCCGCGATAGAAACACCGCCCCGGCGGGTGCCCCCGCATCGCCATTTATCCAGCGCACACTGCCGTTCTTTGATGTGCTGGATGAGGAAAAACTGACCAGGATCGAGGCCCAGGTGGACTGGATCTTTGAAGACGTCGGCATTGCCTTTCGCGATGATCCCGAAGCGCTGAAGATCTGGAAAGAGGCCGGTGCGCGAATTGATGGCGACATCGTGCGGGCGGATGCGCAGTGGGTCCGGTCGCTGTGCGCCAAGGCACCGCGGGAATTCACCCAGCTGGCCCGCAACCGTGAACGGTCGGTCACCATCGGCGGTAATAATCAGGTGTTTGCCCCGATCTATGGCGCGCCGTTTGTGCGCGATCAGGAGGGCGGCCGCCGCTATGGCGATATGGAGAGTTTCGAGAAGCTGGTGAAGCTCACCTATATGCATCCGAACCTGCACCATGGCGGGCTGGTGATCTGCGAGCCCTGCGATGTGCCGGTCAGCAAACGGCATTTCGACATGCTCTATGCTCATATGACCCTTAGCGACAAACCGCATCTGGGCGCGATCACCGAAATGTCCCGCGCTCAGGACAGTGTCGACATGGCCGAGATCGTCTTTGGGCGTGAGGTCATGGACAACAACTGCGTGATCATGGGCAATGTGAACACCAACTCACCCTTGCTGGTGGACAAGGTGGTGACCGAGGCCGTGCGCACCTATTCCGCCCGCGGGCAGGGGATGATCGTTGTGCCGTTCATTCTGACCGGCGCGATGGGGCCGGTGTCCACCGCGGCCTCTGTGGCGCAGGCGATGGCCGAGGCGATGATGGTCTGCGCCTTTACTCAGCTGGTGCGTCCTGGTGCGCCGTTTGTGCTGGGCAACTTCCTGTCGTCGATGTCGCTGAAATCCGGCGCGCCGACATTTGGGATGCCGGAGCCAGTTGTCTCTAACTATGCCATTGGTCAGCTGGCCCGCCGGGCCGGACTGCCGTTGCGCTGCGGCGGGTCGCTGACCGCGTCCAAGATCGAGGATGCGCAAGCGGCTTATGAAAGTGCCGACTCGATGCACTCCACCATGCTGGCCGGAGCCAACTTTGTGCTGCATTCTGCCGGTTGGATGGAGGGCGGTTTGTGCACCGGTTTCGAAAAGCTGATCATGGATGCCGACCGGCTGGGTTCCTACCAGAAGGTGCTGAGCCAGGGGCTGGACACCAGCGACGAGGCCTTTGCCCGCGATGCTTATGCCGAGGTGGAGCCTGGCGGGCATTTCCTGGGATCGGGCCACACCATGCGCAACTATCAGACCGCGTTTTATGAGCCGAAGCTGAGCGACAGCGAGAATGTCGAAAGCTGGGAAGAGGGCGGCTGCAAGGACATGCGCCAGCGCGCCTATGAGCGCTGGAACCAGATGCTGAACGAGTATGCGGCGCCGCCGATGGATGAGGCGGTGAAAGAGGAGCTGGCCGCCTATGTCGCCCGCCGTAAACAAGAAATTCCGGATGCTTGGTACTAACCCGCTGCTCCGGCCCGCTAGCCAAGATCTCTCACGGCCCAGCTGCCGCTTGCCCCAGACCTGAGGACATAACCCATGTCAGACAATTTTGCCCAATCGACGCTCAACATTCACAAGGAGGACAGCACTGGCGACAAGAAACTGCCCAGCCACGCCAAGGCCGTGATCATCGGCGGCGGTGTTGTTGGCTGCTCGATCCTGTTCCACCTGGCCAAGTTCGGCTGGAAAGACGTGGTGCTGCTGGAGCGGGACGAGCTGACCTCCGGCTCTTCCTGGCATGCGGCGGGGCAGATCCATACGATATCGTCGGACCCGAACATCTCGCGGCTGCAGTCTTATACCATTGATCTGTATAAAGAGATTGAGGAATTGTCAGGCCATTCCGTTGGCCTGCACATCACCGGCGGGTTCTATCTGGCGTCGAACAAGACCTGGTATGATTACCTGAAGCGCGAGCGTTCTAAGGCGCGTTACATGGGGCTGAACCAGGAATTCATCAGCCCCAAGGAAGTGGCCGAACGCCATCCGCTGATCGACCCGAAACATTACCATGCTGCCCTGTGGGACGATCAGGACGGCGATCTGGACCCGTCGGGCGCGACCTATGCCTTTGCCAAGGCTGCCAAGGTGCACGGCGCGCAGTATTTCACCCATACGCCAGCCACCGCGACCACTCAGCGCCCCGATGGCAGCTGGGACGTGGTGACGCCGCGCGGGGTGATCAATGCCGAGCATATCGTGAACTGCGGCGGGCTGTGGGCGCGTGAAGTCGGCCATATGCAGGGTATCAATCTGCCGGTGCAGCCGATGGAGCACCACTATCTGATCACCGACAAGATCGACGCGGTGGCCAACCACCCGACCCGCCTGCCGGCCGGTATTGATTACGAGGCGAACATCTATTTCCGGCAGGAACGCCAGGGGATGCTGCTGGGCACCTATGAGCCGAAGGGCACACCCTGGAAGGTGGGCGGCACCCCGTGGGATTTCGGGCATGAGCTGCTGCAGCCGGATCTGGACCGGATTGCCGACCGTCTGGAAATGTCGTTCGAGCGGATCCCGGCGATTGGCGAGGCGGGCATCAAGGACATGATCAACGGCCCCTTCACCTTCGGCCCCGACGGCAACCCGATGATCGGCCCGGTGCCGGGCATGAAGAACTACTGGTGTGCTGTGGGCGTGATGGCGGGCTTCTGCCAGGGCGGCGGCGTTGGTTTGACTATGGCCGAGTGGATGATCGACGGCGAGCCGTCGATTGACGTCTGGGCGATGGATGTGGCGCGTTTTGGCGACTTTGCGACCCCCGACTGGGGCACCGTGAAATCAACCGAGAATTACGAGCGCCGTTTCGTGATGACCTTCCCGAATGAAACGCTGCCCAAGGGGCGGATGCAGAAGACCACCGCGCTCTATGACCGGTTGGTCGCCAAGGGTGCCCGTATGGGCCAGGGCTTTGGCCTGGAGAACGCGCTTTGGTTTGCCGACGGGCCGGAAGACGCGCATGAGGAGCCGACATTCGAGCGCAACCGCAGCCATGATTATGTGGCGCGCGAGGTCAAAGCCGTGCGCGAGGCAGTGGGCGGCATCGAGGTTGCCAACTTTGCCAAGCATGAGTTCAAGGGACCGGGTGCGCGGGCTTATCTGGACCGCGTGCTGGCGGGCTATGTGCCGAAACCGGGCCGGCTGACGCTGACACCGATGCTGACGCCCAAGGGTAAGCTGTACGGTGATCTGACCGTGGCCTGCCTGGCAGAGGAACACTTCATGCTGTTCGGCTCCGGCGCCATGCAGGAGGCGCACCGCCGCTGGTTCGAGAAGGATCTGCCGGAGGATGTGAGCTATCAGAATGTCTCTGATGACTGGCACGGCATTGCCCTGTCGGGTCCGAAATCGCGGGAGCTGCTGCAGCGGATCACCCGCGAGGATATCTCGGGCGAAGCAATGAAATTCCGCGACCTGCGCCAGACATTTGTGGGCGGCGTGCCGGTGATCCTGAACCGGATCAGTTTTTCGGGCGAGCTGGGCTATGAGATCTACTGCAAGCCGCAGTATCTGCTGCGCCTGGCGGAAGCGATCGAGGAGGCGGGCAGCGATCTGGGCTACCGCTGGTACGGTGCGCGGGCGCTGATGTCGATGCGGCTGGAGAAGGGCTGGGGCGTCTGGACGCTGGACTTCCGCCCTGACTTCGACGCGGCGGAAAGCGGCATGGATGTCTTCATCAACTGGAAGAAGGGTTTTGTTGGCAAGGAAGCCGCGCTGGCCGCCAAAGAAGCCGGACCAAACCGCAAGCTGGTCACCATGACCATCGACGTGGACGGCATTGATGTCTCCAATGACGAGGCGATCCTGAAGGATGGCGAAGCGGTCGGCTATATCTCCTCGGGCGGTTATGCGCATCACGCGCAGACGTCGATGGCGATGGGCTATGTCTCGGCGGAACATGCGGCGGCGGGCACCAGGCTGCAGGTCGAGATCCTGGGCGAGATGTATGACGCCGAGGTGCTGGGCGCGCCGATCTATGACGCCAACGGCGCCAATATGCGCGCCTGACCGGACCAAGGGAGCGGATATCATGAGCCACCCCATGCGGACGCTCCCCGAGGCGGCCCAGGCCGCTCCGGCCTGCCGCTGCATCTTCCTGCTGCTGCCCACCTTCTCGCCGCTGGATCTGTCCAGCGCGGTGGCAGCGTTGGAGGCGGCAAACCAGCATGACGGGACTGCGCGCTATGACTGGCGCGTGGTCAGCGAAGACGGCCTGTCCGTTACCGCCCCTAACGGGCTTGGCGTGGCAGTAGACGGCGGCCTGCCGGACCTGGTGCGCGGCGACATGATCTTTGTTTGCGGCGGCCAGGGGCAGGAGCCGGGTATCTCGCTTAAGGTGCTGGGCTGGTTGCGCAAAGCGCAACGCATGGGGGCAGCTCTGGGTGCGCTGGGCGGCGGTGTGCTGGCGCTGGCGCGCTCGGGGCTGCTGGCAGGGCGCCAGGTCTCGGCCCACTGGGCGCTGCGGGCGGTTCTTGCCGAGGCGCATCCGGACGTGGAGGTGAAGAATTCGCTGTTCACCATGGAGGGCAAGCTGATCACCTGCGCTGGCGGGACTGCTACCATCGACATGATGCTGAACTTGATCTCGGATCATCACGGGGCGGCCGTGGCAACGGGTGCGGCGGATCTGATGGTCTGTTCCTCGGCGCGCAAGGGCAATCAGGATCAGACGGTTTCCGAATACGGCCGGACTGGCGTTCGGCATGAAAAGCTTGCTGCCGCGCTCAGCCTGATGCGCAGCAACCTGGAGGAGCCACTGACACCGGGCGGCATTTCCGATCTGGTCGGCCTGTCGGTCCGCCAGCTGGAGCGGCTGTTCTCCAAGTACCTGCAGACCACACCCAAGGTCTATTACACAAGGCTGCGGTTGGATTATGCGCGCAGCCTGCTGTTGCAGACCAACATGCGGATTATCGATGTGGCACTGGCGTCGGGGTTCAACAGCCAGACCCATTTCGCCAAGGTCTACCGCCGGTATTTCGGCAAGTCACCGCATCAGGAACGGCCGTTTTAGCCCTTGGGCTGGGCCTTGCCGGACCCGGTGATTTGCCCGGCAAGACAGAGGGCGGTGTCCCTCTTCTGATCAGAGACCGCGATCACTGAGGCCGGGTTGATCCGCCGGACGCGGGCATTGCGGCCAGTGGAACAGGCGGTCTTCTCCGTTGATTTTCGGGTCGTTGACTGAGGCGAAGCGGAGCGCCATACGGCCCACCCGAGGGGGCGGCTTGGCCAAGGCCGCCATCTGTGACGCAAGGAGAAACCCGGGTGGGGTGAGGCCAAAAGCTTGAGAGAAAATGCGCACGCGCGGCCCATTCCTAAGCATGGCTGAGCTTGATCTTCATGCTTGGGGAAGGGTGGTAGCGGAGGAGGGACTTGAACCCCCGACACGCGGATTATGATTCCGCTGCTCTAACCAACTGAGCTACTCCGCCGCTCGCTGTGTGGAGGCGATTTACGGAATGCTGCCGGTCGGGTCAAGAAGAAAAGCGGAAGAATTGCAGATTCCGTTGAGGTTTTTCCGGCTGGATGATTAAGCTTTTTAAAAACAAACACTTGTGTAGGGTGCGGGATTGGCGCCTCTGGCCTGCAAGGTCAGCCGTGGCCGGAGTTGGCAAGCCATGCCCGGGCGGCCTTAATCACTCGGGGTGTCCAGGGCAGCCAGTTCAGGCAAGGGCAGCTGGTCCAGAAGGCCAAACACCAGTGCGCGGCAGGTTTCACCTGTCCAGTCCGCAGGATGAAAGCTGGGCGGTAAATCCGGATGGCGCAGAACCACGCGGCGCCAGCGGTGCACAATCAAGGTGCGCAGAGTGCCGGTTTGAGCCGGAGACAGCCGGGATGGCGGCGGGGTGATATGTTTCAGATCCTGCTGCAATTCCTTGCAGGCTTCACATAGTGGCAGCGGAAACAGCCGTGCCTTCAGCCAGCCTGGAACAGCGATGCTGCTGACCTTTGCGGCCATCATGTCATCCAGATTGTGCGGTATCGGCCCATGCCCCAGGGCAGTGGTGCGGTTCACGGCCACGTAGTTGGGCAGCAGCAGAACCTCGTCCAGGGTGGTTTGGCCGGTGCCGTCCTCGGCGATGAGCACATGCCAGTCGCCAGGCGCCGCGGCGCTGCGGCCGTAAATCCGGGGCGTCACGGCGGCGGATTGGTTGCGGCCGTATTCGGTCAGATAGTGGATAGATGCCCGGCCTGCGCGGGCGCTTTCGATCCAGCCGTCCTTGCGCAGCCGGTGCAGCGCCACACGGATGGCTTCGGGCTTGATCCCCATCGGGGTGATGATGCGGGTCAGGGCGCTGCCGCTGATCCGGGCACCCTTTTCCTGTGCCAGATCGCCGAACAGCGAAACAATCACCGACCAGACCCGCTGGTTCTGCGGATCATTCAGTTGCTGGACAGTCGCGTCAAACCAGGGGTTTTGCTGTTCGTTCATAGAGATAAACATAGTTCGCCCGGACAGGTTAGACCAGCCCGGGCGCACGGCAGCGTTACCGCTGCCTACCACTTTTGCGCAGGTTCAGAAGGCGTTCATCGTCAGCAGCTCATACTCTGCTGCAATCTCGCCGTCCTGATTGGTGAGGGTGACGTGCCAGCGGACTTCGCCATAGTCCTCATTGCGCGGGGTCTTCTTTTTGACGGTCAGGCGGACCTTGATGCTTTCGCCCGCGGAAATGGGCTTCATGAAGCGCAGGTTATCCAGGCCGGTATTGGCCAGAACCGGGCCTTCGTCAGGCTGCACGAACATGCCGGCGGCAAAGGACAGCAACAAGTAGCCATGCGCCACCCGGCCCGGGAAGAACGGGTTCCGCTTGGCGGCGTCGTCGTCCATATGGGCATAAAAGGTGTCGCCGGTGAAATGGGCGAAGGTTTCGATATCCTCCAGCGTCACGGTGCGCGGCGCGGTGTGCAGCGTCTCGCCGATGGACAGCTCGCCGAATTTGCGGGTGAATGGGTGCGCGGGGCCTTTGACCTCTGCGCTGCCGGGGACCCATTTCTCACCTATCGCCGACAGGATATCCGGGGAACCCTGTATCGCTGTGCGCTGCATGTAGTGTTTGACACCGCGCACGCCGCCCAGTTCCTCGCCGCCGCCGGCGCGGCCCGGACCGCCGTGCACCATATGGGGCAGGGGGGAGCCATGGCCGGTCGATTCCTTCATCGAGTCGCTGTTGTTGAAGTAGAGGCGGCCGTGGTAGGCGCCGGCGCCGATGGCGACCTCACGCGCGACACTGGCGTCATGGGTGATCACCGAGGCCACCAGAGAGCCCTGGCCGCGGTTGGCAAGGTCGATGGCGTGGTCCAGGTCGCGGTAGCCCATGATGGTAGAGACGGGGCCGAAGGCCTCGGTGTCGTGCACGCGGCTCGCATTGTCCGGGTCGGCGCAGAGGAACAGCATCGGCGGCACAAAGGCGCCTTTGTCTGCGTCGGCACCGTCAACGGAGAAGTTTTCCGGGTCGCCAAAGACGCGCTCGGCTTCCTGGCCGATGATCGCGGCCTTTTCCAGCACGTCGCGTTTCTGGCTGTTTGAGACCAGCGCGCCCATGCGGGTGGTGTCCAGCCGGGGATCGCCGATTGTGGTCTTGGCGAGGCGGGCAGAGAGCGCTTCGATCACCGCGTCCACCTGCGACTGCGGTGCGATGATGCGGCGGATGGCAGTGCATTTCTGACCCGCCTTGGTAGTCATCTCGCGGCTGACTTCCTTGACGAAGAGGTCGAACTCCGGTGTGCCGGGGGCCGCGTCGGGGCCAAGGATCGAGGCGTTGAGGCTGTCCTGTTCGGCGACGAAGCGAATGGAGTTTTCCAGGATCACCGGGTTGGCGCGCAGTTTCAGCGCGGTATTGGCAGAGCCGGTGAAGCTGACCACGTCCTGCATCGTCAGGTGGTCCAGCATGTCGCCGAGGCCGCCGGAGACCAGCTGCAGCGCGCCTTCGGGCAGAATGCCGCTGTCGAGCATCAGTTTCACTGCCAGCTCTGTTACATAGCAGCTGTTGGTGGCGGGCTTCACGATGGCCGGAACGCCGGCCAGCAGGGTCGGGGCCAGTTTTTCCAGCATGCCCCAGACCGGGAAGTTGAAGGCGTTGATATGCACCGCAACGCCGCGCAGCGGGGTGCAGATGTGCTGGCCCAGAAAGGTGCCGCTGCGGCTGAGCTGCTCTACTTCGCCATCCAGATAGACATGCCCATCCGGCATCTCGCGGCGGCCTTTGGAGGCGAAGACAAACATGGTGCCGATGCCGCCGTCGATATCGATCATGTGATCGCTTTGTGTGGCGCCAGTGTTGAAACTGAGATCATACAGCGCCTGCTTGTGCTTGTTCAGATGACCCGCCAGCGCTTTCAGCATCCGGGCGCGGTCGTGGAAGGTCAGCTTGCGCAGGTTTGCACCGCCCACACTGCGGGCGTAGTCGAGCATTCCCTGCACATCGAGCGCATCGTTGCCGGCTGTGGCCATGACCTCGCCGGTGATGGCGCTGGCGATGTTGCGGGCACCTGCGCCCGGTGCGACCCATTGACCCGCTGCAAAGCTGGAAATCTCTAGAAGGCTCATGATGCTGTCCTTTTCATCAGGCCGGCGCCGGGCCGGCTGGTGGAATCCGATGTTGAGATATATTGACCGTCCGGTCGGTTTATGCAAGAAGTTTGTCAAATGCGCCGCTGACAGGGTGAGGGAGCGATGAGCGATACAATTCTGGTGGAGGATCACGGGACCTGGGTGGAGATCACCCTGAACCGCCCGGACCGGCTGAACAGTTTCAACGAAGAGATGCACAACGCCTTGCGCGCAGCGCTGGAAGGTGCCCGCGACGGCGGTGCCCGCGCGGTGCTGCTGACCGGCGCCGGGCGGGGCTTTTGCGCCGGGCAGGATCTGGGCGACCGCGATCCGCGCAAAATGGACGGGCCGCCGGACCTGAGCCAGACCGTGCGCAAATACTACGCGCCGCTGGTGCGGCTGATCCGCGAGTTGAACTTCCCGGTGATCTGCGCGGTGAACGGTGTGGCGGCCGGGGCGGGGGCCAATCTGGCGCTGGCCTGCGATATGGTTCTGGCTGGCGAAAGCGCCAAGTTCATCCAGTCGTTCTCCAAGGTTGGCCTGATCCCCGATACCGGAGGCAGCTGGCACTTGCCGCGTCTGCTGGGCGAGGCGCGCGCCAAGGGGCTTGCGCTGACCGCCGAACCTTTGCCTGCCAAGAAGGCTGAGGGCTGGGGGCTGATCTGGAAGGCATTGCCGGATGAGGAACTGATGGCCGAGGCCCGCGCAATGGCGGAGAAATTCGCCAACGGCCCGACGCTGGGGCTGGGCCTGACCAAACAGTGCATTCAGGCTGCGGCAGTCAACACGCTGTCCGATCAGTTGGAGATTGAAGCGGATGCGATGAAAACCTGCGGTGAGAGCGCGGATTATGCCGAGGGCGTTGCCAGCTTCCTGGAAAAACGCGCCCCCGCGTTCATGGGGAAATGACCATGACCCCCAAGGAACGCGCCGAAAAATCCGCAGCTGCCATGTGGGCGGACGACCATGCATCCAAGTGGGCGGGGATGGAGATCACCCATGCGGATGAGGGCGAGGCGACGCTGGAGCTGACCATCGCCCAGCATCACTGCAACGGCCATGGCATCTGCCACGGCGGCGTCACGTTTATGCTGGCCGACAGCGCCTTTGCCTTTGCCTGCAACAGCCGCAATCAGGCGACCGTGGCGCAGCACAACGTGATCAGCTTCACCGCGCCGGGACGGCTGGGTGATCGGCTGATTGCCAAGGCCCGCGAGATTTCCCTGACCGGGCGCAGCGGCATTTATGATGTGGCTGTGACCAATCAGGACGGCCGGCAGATTGCCGAATTCCGGGGCTTTTCCCGGGCGGTCAAAGGCCAGTTGTTCGACGAATAAGGCGTGGAGGATGCCATGAAAGACCTGACCCCCAACAAGGCTGATCTGGATCCGATCGAGATCGCCTCGATCGACGAAATCCGCGCTCTGCAGCTGGAACGGCTGAAATGGTCGCTGCGGCACGCCTATGACAACGTGCCGATGTATAAGCAGCGGTTCGACGAGGCGGGTGTGCATCCGGACGACTTGCAGCAGTTGCCGGATCTGGCCAAGTTTCCCTTCACCTACAAAAACGACCTGCGCGACAATTACCCCTTTGGCCTGTTTGCGGTGCCGCGCGAACAGATTATGCGCCTGCACGCGTCCTCTGGCACCACCGGCAAGCCGACGGTGGTGGGCTATACGGCAAATGACATCAGCAACTGGGCCGATCTGGTGGCGCGGTCTTTGCGCGCGGCTGGTTTGCGCAAGGGCGACATGGTGCACAACGCCTATGGCTACGGGCTGTTCACCGGCGGCCTGGGCGCCCATTACGGGATCGAACGCCTGGGCGCGACCGTGGTGCCGATGTCCGGCGGGCAGACCGAAAAACAGGTTGGCCTGATCACCGATTTCCAGCCTGACGGCATCATGGTGACGCCCTCCTACATGCTCAACATTCTGGAGCAGTACCACAAGGTTGGCTTGGACCCGCGGGGAAGCTCGCTGAAAGTCGGCATCTTCGGCGCCGAACCCTGGACAGATGCGATGCGCAAAGAGGTTGAACAGGCTTTCGACATGCATGCGGTCGATATCTACGGTCTTAGCGAAATCATGGGGCCAGGGGTGGCCAATGAATGCGTCGAGACCAAGGACGGTCCGGTGATCTGGGAGGACCACTTCCTGCCGGAAATCATCGACCCGGCCACCGGCGAGGTGCTGCCGGACGGCGAGATGGGGGAGCTGGTGTTCACCACGCTAACCAAGGAAGGCCTGCCGATGGTGCGCTACCGCACCCGCGACCTGACGCGGCTGCTGCCGGGCACTGCGCGCACGATGCGGCGGATGGAGAAGATCACCGGGCGCAGCGACGACATGATCATCCTGCGCGGCGTCAACGTCTTTCCCAGCCAGGTGGAGGAGCAGCTGATGGCCACCGGCGGGCTGGCGCCGCATTACCAGATCGAGCTGTATAAATCCGGCCGGATGGACGCGATGCGGGTCTATGTGGAGGCCAATCCTGATGCCACGGATGAGCTGAGCAAAACCGCCGCGGCGCGGATGCTGACCAAGCGGATCAAGGATATGGTTGGTGTTTCCACCGAGATCATTGTAGGCGACCCGGGATCGGTCGAGCGCAGCCAGGGCAAGGCCAAGCGTGTCGTCGACAACCGCGGCAAGTCCTGAACAGGGGAGTGAGTTTTGGCCCGCACCATCGCAAAAGACCATGATCAGAAACGCGTGCAGATCCTGAAATCCGCAGCCAAAGTATTTGCGGAGGCAGGCTATGACCGCGCGTCAATGACCCAGCTGGCGCGGGAATGCGGGATCTCCAAGGCGAATATCTACCACTACTATGACAGCAAGGATGCCGTGCTTTTCGGCCTTCTTGACACCTATCTATGCGAGTTGCGCGACCGGGTCTGCGGGGCGGAGCTGGAGGGGCTTGGCCCCGAGGACCGGCTGCGCCGTATCGTGTCGGAAATCATGCTGGCCTATCAGGGCGCGGATCATGAGCATCAGGTGCAGATCAGCGCCATGGGCGCGCTGCCCGAGGATCAGCAGAAGCTGCTGCGCGCCTATCAGCGTGAAATGGTGCAGTTTGTCAGCGACGCGCTGGCGGCTGTGGCACCCGGGGTGTTTGCGGGCGAAACGGCCAAGCTGCGCGGCGCCACCATGTCGGTTTTCGGCATGCTGAACTGGTACTACATGTGGAATTCCGGTGCTGGTGCGAAGGCACGTGATGACTATGCGCGGCTGGCGGCAGATCTGGTTTTGAATGGCGTCAAAGGGCTTTGACGCCCGCGCAGGCCTGCACAAATGCTTGAAGCTAACAGCCGGCACAGTTTCTTTTGCGTTTGCGCCGCTTCGCGCTAAGCTATCGCCCCAATAGGAGGGCGGCATGGCAAACCCTGAAAGTTTCGAAAAGTTCTACTACAAGAAAGTCGGGCTGGGCGAGGGCTGCGGCTGCGCCGAGCGGGTGATCGACAACCACGAATTCGACCGTCAATCGGGCCACCCGCAGCTGAAATCATTTGGCCGCAGATTTTCACTGCGGTCTTTTGCGCTGAAGTACGGGCTGATCTCCCGGCGCCGGCCGTCCCCGGACGCGGAATAGGCGCTCGCAGGGGCAGCAAAGGCTACGCCACCAGCCTTGTGGAAAGCCAATGGCGTAACTGGTTTTGTCAGATCTGGACCGGCGGCACCATACCGACGATTTCATAAGTTTTGCGCAGGATCGGCGCGGTGATTTCGCGCGCGCGCTCGGATCCGCGGGTCAGAATGCGGTCGATCTCGTCCTGTTCACCCATCAGCCGCGCCATCTCGGTCGAAATAGGCGCCAGTTTCGACACTGCCAGATCCGCCAGCATCGGCTTGAATTCCGAGAACTGTTTGCCGCCGACATCCGCCAGCACCTGATCTACGGTCTGCTCGTTCAGCGCCGCATAGATGTTCACCAGATTGCGCGCCTCGGGGCGGTCTTCCAGGCCCTTGGCCTCGGACGGCAGCCCTTCGGGATCGGTCTTGGCCTTGCGGATCTTCTTGGCGATGGTGTCGGCGTCATCGGTCATATTGATGCGGCTGGCATCCGACGGGTCAGATTTCGACATTTTCTTGGAGCCGTCGCGGAAGCTCATCACACGGGTGGCGGCGCCCTCGATCACCGGTTCGGTCATCGGGAAGAAATCGACGCCATAGTCATGGTTGAACTTGGCGGCGATGTCGCGGGTCAGCTCCAGATGCTGTTTCTGGTCCTCGCCCACAGGCACATGGGTGGCGTGGTAGGTCAGAATATCAGCTGCCATCAGCGCCGGATAGGCGAACAACCCAAGCGAGGCGTTCTGGGCGTTCTTGCCGGCCTTGTCCTTGAATTGGGTCATCCGCTGCATCCAGCCCATGCGGGCGACGCAGTTGAAAATCCAGGCCAGCTGCGCGTGTTCAGGCACCTGGGACTGATTGATCAGGATGGATTTTTCCGGATCCAGGCCGGCGGCGATGAAACCTGCGCACAGCTCGCGGGTGGATTTCATCAGGTCCTTGGGGTCCTGCCAGACAGTGATCGCATGCAGGTCCACCATGCAATAGATGGACTCCACATCCTTGGCCTGCCAGTCGACGAACCGCTTCAGGGCACCAAGGTAGTTGCCCAGGTGCAGGTTGCCGGAGGGCTGAATCCCCGAAAAGACGCGCGGGGTGAATGTGGTTTCGCTCATCTAGCGTAACTCCCGTCTGGAAATAGCGACCCCGGTGGCTTACCCATGGGGCTTGGATAGGTCAACAGGTGCAGAGGGTTCTGCACTGCAAGGAGACTCAATGAGCAGCCCGAATAACACCGCACCCGTCAACCCGCTGCCTGCAGCCGTCGTTGCGATAGTGCTGATCATCATCGGGATCGAAGCGGTGTTCTCGCTTGGCGCCCGCGGAATCCTGGGCGGGCCTGAGGCCATCGGCTGGCGGCTGGAGGCAGTCCAATCCTATGCGTTTTCCAGCGAGATCTTCTGGTGGATGCAGGAAAGCGGCCGCTGGCTGCCGGAGCATCTGAAGCGTTTTGTCTCTTACATCTTTGTGCATGGCGCCTTTACCCATGCGCTGTTTGTCTGCGTCTTTGTGCTGGCGATGGGCAAGATGGTGGGCGAGGTGATGGGCGATCTGGCGATGGTGATCATCTTTGTGCTGTCCGGTGCCGGCGGCGCACTGGGCTATGCGCTGCTGGTCAGCGGCGGCCAGCCTTTGATCGGCGGCTTTCCGGCGGTCTACGGGCTGATCGGGGCCTTTACCTTTCTGTTGTGGCGCTCGCTGGCTTTGGTCGGGGCGCAGCAAAGCCGGGCGTTTTCGCTGATTGCCTTTCTGATGGGGGCGCAGCTGCTGTTCGGGCTGCTGTTTGGCGGCCAGAAGGACTGGGTTGCGGATCTGGCAGGCTTTGCCACCGGGTTCGGTCTGTCGTTCTTCCTGGCGCCGGGCGGCTGGGCGCGGATCCGCAACCGCATCCGGCACGATTGACGCCGGGGGCTTCCGCCTGCTGTCAAAGCCCCTGGCGGGGCATCTCCAGCCGTTGGGCCGGGCCGGCCTGAAGGGGCGCGGGGGTCAGGCCTGTTTCCGGCGGCTGAGGGCGGTGCGGAACTCTGACAGGCGGAAGGCGCCAAGCGCCTGGCCTGCGGCGAAGTAGACCAGGCCGCCCAGCACCACCAGGCCTAGCAGGGACAGGTAGCGCCAGTAATCCAGCGTGAACAGCCAGCCCGCAGCCGAAGCAACAGCATAGAGCACTGCCCCCATCACAGCAGAGGCTGCCAGGATGCGCCAGGCGCGGGTGCGGAAGCGGGCGTCGAAGCGGGCCTCTTCCCCCATGCCGCGGGCGCCGAGTGCCAGTAGTGCCACCATCACCCAGCCGGCAGCGGAGGCGGCGATGGCGGGGGCGATCCAGCCCAGTACTGGCTTCAGGCCAAAGGCCAGCGCGGCGTTGACAGCCATCGCAGCCAGCGCGTAGCGAAAGGGGGTTTTGGTGTTCTCCCGCGCGAAGTAGAGCGGCTGCAGGACCTTTTGCAGCATGAAGGCTGGCAGGCCTGCGCCATAGATAGCGACGGCGATGGCGATTGCGGCCACGTCTTCGGGGCCGGTTGCACCGCGCTCATAGAGCACAGACACCAGCGGCACCGGCACGGTGATGAAGGCGACGGCAGAGGGTACGGCCAGCAGCAGCGAGAATTCTCCGGCGCGGGACAAGGCGCCCTGTGAACCGGCGCTGTCCCCGGCCCGCAGGCGGCGGGAAAGGGCAGGCAGCAGCACGATGCCGACAGCAATGCCAACCACGCCCAAAGGCAGTTGATACAGCCGGTCGGCGATGAACAGCCAGCTGGCCGCCTTTTCGATGTCAGAGGCCACGTATTGCCCGACCACCAGATTGATCTGGGTGACTCCCATGGCCAGAGCAGCGGGCACGGCAACACGCATCAGGCTGCGCATTTCGGTGTTCCAACGGGGCAGACCGGGCCGCAAGGTTATACCAGCACGGGCGGCGGCGGCCCAGACAAGCGCCAGCTGCGCGACGCCCGCCACCGGGATGGTCCAGACCAGCCACAGGACAACATCGCCGCCCATGAGGGCGCCGGCTGTCATCGCTGCACAGGCAAAAATGTTAAGGAGGACCGGCGCGGCGGCGGCGGCGGCAAAGCGGCCGGTGGCGTTCAGCACGCCTGAGAACAATGCGGCCAGCGACATGAACAGGATGTATGGAAAGACGATGTAGCCGTAGCCCACCGCCATATCAAACCGGGCATCGCCGACAAATCCGCCGGCCGTCAGCCAGACCAGTCCCGGCATGAACACCATGCCGAGGCCAACCAGCGCCAGCACCGCAGCGGCAAGCAGGTTGAAGGCCTGCTGGGCATAAGTTCTGGCGTCCTCACCGGCCTCATACCGCTTGGAGAAAGCGGGCACAAAGGCGGCGTTAAATGCACCTTCGGCGAAGAAGCGGCGGAACATGTTGGGCAGGCGGAAGGCAACGATAAAGGCATCCAGCACCGGACCGGGGCCGATGAAGGCGGCAATCAGGATCTCGCGGGCGAATCCAAGCACGCGGCTGGCCAGCGTCCAGAACCCGACGGTCAGGAAGCCCGAAAGCAGTTTGATCGGTTTCATACATCCGCCCGTTTTGCGCCTGCGGTGATGGCCTCGCGCAGTTTCTTCTCCAGAGTCCGCTGTTTGGACTCCGCATAGTATTTCAGGCCGAACATGTCTTTGACATAAAAGGCGTCCACCACCTGCTCGCCATAGGTCGCGATGACTGCGTTCGCAATATAGACATTGGCGGCCGCCAGCGCCCGGGCCAGATCATAAAGCAGCCCTGGCCGGTCGCGGGTGTCGACCTCGATGATGGTGTAGATTTCCGAGCCGTCGTTATCGAAGGTGATATGGGTCGGGACCTTGAAGGCGCGCTCCCGTTTCTTGATCTTGTCACGGGATTTCAGCGCGTCGCGGGTGATCACCTCGCCCTTCAGGGTCTTTTCAATCATCTGCTTAAGCCGGTGCAGGCGGATCGGATCGAAGGGGTGGCCCTCGCTGTCCTGGATCCAGAAGGCATCGGTCACATATCCGTCCTTGGTCGTATAGGAGCGCGCATCCACCACATTGGCGCCGACCAGCGCCAGCGCGCCGGCAATGCGGGCAAAGATGCCGGGGTGATCCTCCATCACGAAACAAGCGCGGGTCGCGTCACGGTCCACGTCCGGATAAAGCCGGATCATCACCTCGCCCGCGTCGCCCTTGGCAATGTAGTCGCGCAGCATCTCGGCGAAATCCACATGCGCGGTAATGTGCAGCCCGTGCCAGTACGGCGGATAATGCCGGGCGGTTTCGGTTTTGAGGTCGGCTTTGGTCCAGTCCTGCAACGCCTCGCGCAGGGCCTTCTTGGCCGACGCACCGCGGTGTTCGCGGTTCAAGGCTTCCATGCCGCCCTCAAGCGCTGCACGGGTCTGGCCGTAAAGCGCCCGCAGCAGGGCCGCCTTCCAGTTGTTCCAGGTGTTCGGACCAACGCCGCGGATATCGCAGACAGTCAGCAGCAACAGCAGATCCAGCCGTTTGACCGTTTGCACCGCCTTGGCGAAATCCCGCACCGTGCGCGGGTCGGCAATGTCGCGTTTCTGGGCCATATCCGACATCAGCAGGTGATAACGCACCAGCCATTCCACGGTCTCGCATTCGGATGGCTTCAGCCCCAGCCGCGGCGCCACCTTGCGGGTGATCTGCGCACCAAGGATCGAATGGTCCTGTTCGCGTCCCTTGCCGATGTCATGCAACAGCATCGCCACCATCAGCACTTTGCGGTTCAGCCCCTTGCGCAGGATCGAGGAAGAAAGCGGCAGCTCATCCTCCAGCTCTCCGCGCTCAATCGCGGCAAAGTTGGAGATCACCTGAATGGTATGCTCGTCCACCGTGTAGGAGTGATACATGTTGAACTGCATCATCGCCACGATGGGTTCGAACTCAGGCAGGAAGGCGGATAGCACGCCAAGTTCGTTCATCCGCCGCAACGCGCGTTCGGAATTTCCGTGTTTCAGCAAAAGGTCCAGAAAAATGCGCCGGGCTTCTTTGTCGTTGCGCATGCCGTCATCAATCAGGCGCAGATTGGCGGTGACCAGCCGCATGGCATCGGGGTGGATCAGCATGCCGGTGCGCAGGGCTTCTTCGAAAATCCGCAGCAAATTCACCCGGTCGGCCAAAAATGCCGCCGGGTCCAGCACATCCAGCCGGTTGTGCACCACCTTGTAGCCGGGCTTGATTCGCGGGCGGCGGCGGAAGATGCGTTCCAGCAGCGGTGCGCCTTTTTGCTGACTGGCCTCCAGCTTGGTCAGGAAAATCCGGGTCAGGTCGCCGACCCGCGTCGCATGGCGGAAATACTCCTGCATGAAGATTTCCACCCCGCGGCGGCCGGCCTTGTCCTTGTATCCCATGCGGCTGGCAACCTCGACCTGCAAATCAAAGGTCAGCTGTTCCGTGGCGCGGCCGGTGGCAAGGTGCAGATGCGACCGCACCGCCCAGAGGAAAGTCGCGGCCTTGGCAAACCGCTCCAGCTCTGCCGGGCGGAACAGGCCCAGCGGCACCAGGTCTTCGGCGTCCTGCACCTGGTACAGATACTTGGCGATCCAGAACAGCGATTGCAGGTCGCGCAAGCCCCCTTTGCCCTCTTTCACGTTAGGCTCAACCATATACCGCTGGCCCTGCTTCAGGTGGCGGGCGTCGCGTTCGGCCAGTTTCGCCTCAATGAAATCAGGCGCATCCTTCGAGAACAGCTCCGCCTTCAGCCGCTTTTCCAGCTCCTTGGCCAGCGGCGCGTGGCCGGCCAGAAACCGTTGTTCCAGCATCGCGGTGCGGATCGTGTAATCCTCGCCGCCCAGCCGGATGCAGTCCTTGATGGTGCGGCTGGAATGGCCGACCTTCAGCCGCAAGTCCCACAGGATATAGAGCATGGATTCGATCACGCTCTCGGCCCAGGCGGTGATCTTGTAGGGGGTCAAAAACAGCAGATCGACATCCGAGGCCGGGGCCATTTCCCCCCGGCCATAGCCGCCGACCGCGATAACCGCGATGCGTTCGCCGCGGGTCGGGTTGGCCAGCGGGTGAAGCAATTCGCCGGCGACATACAGTGCCGTGGTCACCAGGCCGTCGGTCAGGAAAGTGTAAGAGCGGGTCAAGTCCCGCGCAGCAAAGGGGGCCGCGGCGAAGGCTTCGGCGATCGCTGCACGTCCGGCCTTGTTTGCCGCCTTCAGGATCTTCACCGTTTCCGCGCGCAGGGCCGCGGGGGTGTTGTCTTCCGCCAAGGCTATGATCCGGGACCGCACGGCTGCGGCATCAAAGATGTCCGCAGGATCGCAGATCAGCGGACCCTGCGGTTCGGGAAAGCCGTTGGCGGCGGGCTGCGCGGGGCCGGCAGCGGGTTCAGAATCCGGCGCCGGTGAAGCTGCTTGGGGCAGGGTCAATGATCACGACCTTCTGTTCTTGGATGGTGGCAACCGCCAGGCCGCGGTCGTTGGTGCCGTCAGGCAGCAGTCGGAAGATGCCGCCGGCCCCCTGGAAACCGGCCCCTTGTGTCAGGGCCGCGCCGGTCAGAGCATCGGATTTACCAGCAGCCACCAGCGCGCCGATTGCGGCAATCCCGTCATAGGCCAGGCTGCCGATCGAATGCGGCGATCCGCCATAGCTTGCCTGGTAGCGGGCGCTGAACTGCTGCACCTTGCCCTGGTCGGGCATCGCAAACCAGCCGCCCTGCACGCCGGGCAGGGCCAGGGTCTGGGCCGGAATATCCCAGCGGGTCAGGCCAATATACTGCTTCTCTGCCGGGTCCACACCGGCTTCGGGCAGCAGTTGCGCCAGCAGCGGCAGTGCTCCGGCGGTGGTCGAGGTCAGGAATACCGCATCCGCCTGGCGCGATTCATTGCGGATGGCAGGAATGGCGTTGATCACCCCCTGCTGGGACAGCTCATAACCGACACTGCCAGCGATATTGGCACCGGTCTGGCTTGCGGCGCGCTGAATGGCGGTGCGCCCGGCAACCCCGGCAGCATCATTGCCGCCGACAATCAGAATGTTCCGTTTGCCGTTGCGGGATGCAAAACCGGTCAGCCTGCGCGCAGTATTGTCAAAGGTCGGGCCCAGGATAAAGACATTGCCGCCGGCAATCGCAGGGTTGTTCGAGAAGGCCAGCACGTTGACGCCGCGCTGGCGTGCTGCAATGCCCGCCGCATTTGCGGCTTCGGCGTAAACCGGGCCCAGAATGATACGGGCGCCGTCCTTCAGCGCCTGCTGCGCTGCACCCGAGGCTACTTCGGGATTGCCCGCCGTGTCATAGACCCGCAGATCGATCTGCACGCCTTGCAGATCGGCAATCGCCATGCGGGCCGCGTTTTCCAGGCTTTGCGCCAGCACGCTGTCGCCCTGCTGCGCCGATCCGCGCGGCACCAGCAGCGCCACCGGCACCGGCTTGGAAGTGTTGATTGTCGGACCACTGCCGAGGGAAACCGGGTCACAGGCAGTCAGGGCAATGGCGGAAACTGCCGCGGCAGCTGTCAGTGCCGCCTTGCGGGCGCGTTTGAAAACAGCAAACATAATGGACTTGAAACTCCGTTCTCCCGGCGCGTTGCGCCGTGTGGGTTTAAGGGCGGATCATAAACGACCAAAAAGGCGGGTCCAGCGTTGAATCACCAGAATGTCATATTGGCCCCAGGGCTTTACTTTGTTGCCACGCCCATTGGCACGGCCCGCGACATTACCCTGCGTGCGCTGGATGTGCTGGCCTCGGCCGATGTGCTTGCGGCTGAGGATACACGCTCGCTGCGCAAGCTGATGGAGATTCACGGCGTGCCCCTGGGCGGGCGGCGGATCATTGCTTACCACGACCACAGCGGCGCCGCTGCGCGTGCCAAACTGCTGGAAGCGGTGGCAGAGGGCAAATCGGTAGCCTATGCTTCCGAGGCCGGAATGCCGCTGATTGCCGATCCGGGCTTTGATCTCAGCCGGGCGGCGGCAGAGGCGGGTCATACCGTCACCTGCGCGCCAGGCGCCTCGGCGGCGGCAACGGCGCTGACGCTGGCCGGGCTGCCCACGGATGCGTTTTTTTTCGCTGGCTTTCTGCCCAATGCCTCCGGTGCCCGGCGCAAACGGCTGGAAGAGCTGCGGGAAATCCCCGGCACGCTGATCTTCTATGAATCACCCAAGCGGGTTGCCGCCTCGGTCGCCGATATGGCGGCGGTGCTGGGCAACCGCCCGGCGGCGATGGCCCGCGAGCTCACCAAGAAATTCGAAGAAGTGCGCCGCGCGCCGCTGGCGGATCTGGCCGCGGGGCTGGAGGAAAAACCGGTCAAGGGCGAGATCGTGCTGCTGGTCGACCGGGCGCAAGAGACCGAGGTGAGCGAGGGCGATCTGGAAAGCGATCTTCAAGCAGCTCTAAAGGATAATTCGGTCAAGGACGCCGCCGGGATCGTGGCTGAGATGCACGGGCTGCCGCGCCGCAAGATCTATCAGCTGGCGTTGCAGCTGGCGAAGGACAGTTAGGCCGTGTCCCGTGCCCGGCAGTATCGCGGTGCCCGTGCCCATCTGGCGGGAGAGGCGGCGGAAGAGATTGTTGCGCGCCACTATGAAAACCGCGGCTACACCGTTGCGGAACGACGTTGGCGCGGGCCGGGTGGCGAGATCGACCTGATCCTGCGCGGCCCGGAAGAGCTGGTGTTTGTGGAAGTGAAACACAGCTCTACCAGCGCCGCTGCGGCCCTGCGGATTACCCCGCGGCAAGTGGAGCGCATCTATGCCAGCGCCGGGCAATATCTGGAAAACGAGCCGCAAGGACAGCTGACCCCTGCCCGGTTCGACGCCGCACTGGTGGACGGCACCGGCGCGGTTGAGATCATCGAAAACGCCATCGGCCTGGACTGATCCGCTGCCGCCCCATTGAACCCCGGGGCGCGGTGGGCCATGTATCTGGCCAGTTTACAAGGGATACTGCCATGAAAATCGCCTTTCAGATGGATCCGGTCATGGGCGTGGACATCAACGCGGACAGCAGCTTCCGCCTGGCCGAAGAAGCGCAGGCGCGCGGGCACGATCTGTTCTACTACGCCCCCGACCAGCTGGCCTATCAGGAGGGCCGCATCACCGCCCGTGGCCATGACATGACCGTGCAGCGGGTGGCAGATGCTCCGGCGGTGCTAGGCCCGGAGCGCGAGGTGGATCTGGCGGATTTCGACGTGGTCTGGCTGCGTCAGGACCCGCCGTTTGATATGCATTACATCACCTCGACCCACTTGCTGGACATGCTGAATGGCCAGGCGCTGGTGGTAAATGATCCGTTCTGGGTGCGTAACTATCCGGAAAAACTGCTGGTTCTGACCTTCCCGGACCTGACCCCGCCGACCACCATTGCCCGCGACCTGCAAACCATCAAGGCGTTCAAGGAAAAGCATGGCGATGTGATCCTGAAACCGCTTTACGGCAATGGTGGCGCCGGGGTATTCCGGTTGGATGCAAACGACCGCAACCTCACCTCGCTGCATGAGCTGTTCACCGGTTTCAGCCGCGAGCCTCTGATTGTGCAGAAGTTCCTGCCGGACGTCAGCAACGGCGACAAGCGGGTGATTCTGGTCGACGGCGAGCCTGTGGGCGCAATCAACCGTGTTCCTGCAGCGGGCGAGACCCGTTCGAACATGCATGTGGGCGGACGGCCCGAGAAAATCGGGCTGAGTGAACGCGATCTGGAGATCTGCGCCGCCATCGGCCCGCTGCTGCGCGAAAAGGGCCAGATCTTTGTTGGCATTGACGTGATCGGCGACTACCTGACCGAGATCAACGTGACCTCGCCGACAGGTATTCAGGAGCTGGAGCGCTTTGACGGTGTGAACATCGCCGAAAAGGTCTGGCAGGCGATCGAAGCCAAGATCAGCTGATGAGCTGGCAGCGCCGGGCCCTGAACGCGTGGATGCGCTATGGCATGAAGCCGGTGCTGCAGCGCACCAGCCGCCCGGAGCTGGCACGCCGGAGTTTCGAGCTGCTGGCGCCGCTGTTCTGCCCGCCGCTGCCCTATACCCGGCTGCTGCCGCGGCCCGCGCCGGTGCCGCTGAACCTGATTTCAGTGGGCCGGACGCGCCGCAAGCAGATCATTTTGTTCCTGCATGGCGGCGCCTATCTGGCAGGCAGCGCCCGTGCCTATCAGGGGGTTTTGTCCCGCCTTTCTTTTGCCGCAGGCATGGAGATTGCTGTGCCCGACTACCGGCTGCTGCAAGAGGCACCGTTTCCGGCGGCTTTCGAGGATGCGCTGGCAGCCTGGCAATACCTGCGAAGCACGGGCTATGCCGCCGCCGATATCCTGCTGGCAGGCGACAGTGCCGGCGGCGGGCTGGCGCTGGCCTTGCTCGCGGCCCTGCTGGGGGAAGGGGAACGCCCCGCCGGCCTTGTGGCCTTATCCCCCTGGTGCGATCTGACGCTGAGCGGGGCAAGTATTGAGGTCAACCGTTCCAGGGATGTGATCATCCCGGCAGGGCGGATGAAGGAAGCCGTTGATCAGTATCTCGCGGGTGCGGATCCATCAGATGCCCGCGCCTCGCCCTTGTTCGCTGACTTCCCGAACCCGCCGCCGGTGCTGATCCAAGCAGGGGATACCGAGGTGTTGCTGTCGGATGCGCAGCGTATGGTGCAGCGTCTGGAGCAGGCAGGCGGCGCTGTGCGGCTCAGCCTGTGGCGCGATGTGCCGCATGTCTGGCAATTTATGGCGGGTCAGCTGCCCGAGGGGCAGGCAGCATTGGACGAAGCTGCCACCTTCGCCATATCCGCCTTCGACGGCGGCTCAGCGGGCTGAGGGCAGCCTGAAACTCAGCGCCTCGGCGAAATGCGGGCGTTGCACCCGGTCTTCGCAGGCCAGATCGGCAATGGTGCGCGCAACGCGCAGAATCCGGTGGTAGCCGCGGGCGCTGAGGCCAAACCGTTCGGCGGCCCGCAGCAAAAGATCACGGCTTTCGGCATCCGGCGCTGCAATATCTTCCAGCACTGCGCCTTCGGCATCTGCGTTCTGGCGCAGGCCGGGATGGCTGCGGAACCGCTCAGCCTGGGTGTTCCGGGCAACTGCGACCCGTTGCGCCACCTGTACCGAGCCTTCGGCGCTGGCGGGCAGCTCCAGGTCGGACACATCCACCGGCGGCACGTCCAGATGCAGGTCGAACCGGTCCAGCAGCGGGCCGGAAATCCGCCCCAGGTAATCCGCACCGCATATTGGTGCCCGCGAACAGGCGCGGTTGGCATCAGCCAGATATCCGCATTTGCAGGGGTTGGCCGCAGCGATCAGCATAAAACGGCTGGGGTATTTCACATGGGCATTGGCGCGCGCCACCATCACCTCTCCGGATTCAAGCGGCTGGCGCAGGGTTTCCAGCACGGGACGGCCGAATTCCGGCAGCTCATCCAGAAACAGCACGCCATTATGCGCCAAGCTGATTTCCCCCGGCTGCGCCCGCCGCCCGCCACCGGCAATCGCCGCCATGGAGGCAGTGTGATGCGGTTCGCGGAAAGGGCGGGCGCGGCTGATGCCGCCCGCATCGATCAGCCCGCATAAGGAATGGATCATCGAGGTTTCCAATGCCTCGGCAGGAGACAGCGGCGGCAGGATCGATGGCAGCCGTGCCGCCAGCATCGATTTGCCGGATCCGGGCGGGCCGATCATCAGCATGTGGTGGCGTCCGGCGGCAGCAATCTCCAGCGCGCGCTTGGCTTGCTCCTGGCCTTTGACGTCGCGCAGGTCCTTGCCGCCAAGCCCGCTGATGGCTTCACCGGGCATGGACGGCTCAATGCGCCGCTGGCCGGTGAAATGCTGGACCACCTCGGTCAGTGTGGCCGCACCGATGACCTGTGCCGCATCGACCCAGGCAGCCTCGGGTCCGGACGGTTCCGGGCAGAGCAGCATGCGCCCTTCCTCTGCCGCGGTGACGGCTGCGGGCAGGGCGCCCGCGACAGGCATCAGCTGGCCGTCCAGCGACAGTTCGCCCAGGGCTATGGTCTCCTCGGCCTTTTCCGCTGGGATGATGCCGATTGCCGCCAGCAAGGCCAGCGCAATCGGCAGGTCGAAATGACTGCCTTCCTTGGGCAGGTCCGCGGGTGACAGGTTTATGGTGATCCGGCGGGAGGGCAGGGCGATCGACATCGCCGCAAAGGCCGCCCGCACCCGTTCGCGGGCCTCGGAGACGGCTTTATCCGGCAACCCAACCACCGAGAACGCTGGCAGGCCAGGGGCGACTGCGCATTGCACCTCCACCAGCCGGGCCTCAACCCCTTGAAAGGCAACTGTGTACGACCGTGCCGTCATTTCTCCCCGCCCCTTCTGGTTCAGGGAGAAATGCTTGGCGATCGTGGTTTCCGAAGTGTTAACGCCAGCGGTGCCGCCCGGCGAATTCACGCAGAATTCGCGCTCGCCGCCGGTTCAGTCCAAAGACCAGGGCCGCCGCGGCAGATCCCGCGCATAAGGCTCCGGGTCATAGCTGACCTCATGCGCCTGCTCTTGCCAGCGCAGTACTGGCGGGTCGGACAGCAGCAGCTTGCAATAGGCACGCGTGGCGGCAGAAACCGGCAGCCCGTAACCGATGATGCGTGCGGCAACCGGGGTATAGAACGCATCCGCCAGCGAATACTCTCCGAACAGACAGCCCGCTGACTGGCCGGACACCTGGCGCGCATGGGCAAACAGCGTTTCGATCCGGTCCAGATCCGCCTGAACCGCGCCGGAGGTCTCAAACCCTTCGTAGATATGGGCCAGCTGCATCGGACATTCGCTGCGCAGCGCGCTGAAGCCCGCAACCATTTCTGCCGCCAGCCAGCGTGCAGCGGCACGCTGTGCCGGGTCCGCGGGCCAAAGCCCGGCGTCCGGGTTCTGTTCGGCCAGGGTCTCGGCTATCGCCAGGCTTTCGCCAACAACCGCGCCTTCAGGCGTGCGCAACGCGGGCACCAGCCGTGCCGGGGCCAGATGCGCCATCTCTTGCGCCATGGTTCCTGAGTACAGCCCCACCAGATGCACCGTATGGGGAAGGGAGAATTTTTCGAGCATGAGCCAGCCGCGCAATGACCAGCTGGAGAACATGCGGTCGCCGATATAGATTTCATAAGCCATGCGCAAAGGCTAGCGCGGTGTGTCCCATCGTGAAACGGAATGTTTGTGATGGCATCCGTCACGGCAGATGATTGATAGCCCCCGCCCGCCAGCCTTCGGGGCCGAACGCGATTTCACTGACCGACAGATTGTCGATTCGATGGGCAAAGGCTTCCTCTGGGGTCAGCATCTCCGCCCGCTGAACCTGGGTCAGGATTTGACCGAAATGCCCGACAACAATCAAATCGCGACCCTGATTCGCAATGATCAGCCCGTCAATTGCTGCGTTCACCCGGTTTCGGACCTGATTCCAGCTCTCGCCGCCCGGCGGTGTCACATCACCCGGCGTCTCCCAATAGGCCCGGATCCGGTCCGGATCCTCAGCGTCCACCTCGGCCCAGGTTCTTAGCTCCCAAGCGCCGAAATGGATCTCGCGCAGCGCTTCAACATGGGGCAGGCGCTGACGGCTGCCTTGGATGGCGTTGGCAGTCTCCACTGCGCGCAACAGGTCGGACGACACGATCAGCGCGTCCGCCGGCAGGTAATCCGACAGGCGTTTCAGCGCGGCGGTGTCAGACAGGTCCGCGGGCAGATCTGACCAGCCGACCATGCATTTTGCGTGCGTTGGCCCGTGCCGTACCAGAAACAGCCGGTTTGTCACAACGCCCCTTTCAGCACCAGCGGCAGCCCGGCGGTCACTTGCACAACAGTTCCGGCACACGCAGCCAGTGCGATATTGAGCCGTCCCTGCGCTTCGCGGAAGCGGCGGGCCAGCTTGTTCTCAGGCACGATGCCAAGACCGGTTTCGTTCGAGACGATCACCAGATCCGCGCGGCAGCGGCCGATTGCGGCCAGCAGGTCCTCTTGTGCAAACGCCAAATCATGCCCGGCCAGCAGATGGTTGGTCAGCCACATGGTTGCACAGTCCATCAGGCAGATTTGCCCCGCAGCCAGCGCGTCCAGAACCCGGCCGGCTGTTTCCGGTTCTTCGACAGTTGCCCAGCCTTCCCCCCTTTGTTCGAGGTGGCGGGACACTTTTTCGCGCATTTCGCTGTCAAAAATTTGTGCAGTCGCCCAGTAAACCCTGTCTTTTTCAGTGTTTTTACAGAGCTGTTCGGCAAAGGCCGACTTTCCAGAGGCCGCCCCGCCCAGAATAAAAGTTACATTTGCAGGCATTTTTTGCTAACCTGTAAGAACGAAGCCGTTCCTGTGGGTAAACGCAGGGCCCGGTTAAGACAAGAGACCGCAGTATCCCGGGGTTCCACTTATTAAGGCCGGGAAAGTCTGCACAGGGGCCAAAAAACCATTTTGTTTTTCATTTTTGGCCCGTGGATGTGCCGAGAGTCGTATCCAGTGCATTGATACTGCCGGTCTGCAGAAGACCCGGGCTCAACTTTGTTTCATGCGCGTCCCCAGGCGCCGGTAGTTTGTTAATTAGTTTCCGGGGGGAAATAAAATGGCACTAGATTCCACAATCGAAAACCCATTGCCGCGGCAGGCAATGAAGGCAGAACTTTTGGACGCCGAAACCGAACGGCGTCTGGCTTACGCGTGGCGCGATGACCGCGATGTGAAGTCGCTGCACCGGCTCATCAATGCCTACATGCGTCTGGCGATTTCCATGGCGTCCAAGTTCAAGCGGTACGGCGCGCCGATGAACGATCTGATACAGGAGGCGGGCCTGGGCCTGATGAAGGCCGCCGACAAATTCGACCCTGACCGGGGGGTGCGGTTCTCGACCTATGCGGTCTGGTGGATCAAGGCGTCGATTCAGGACTACGTGATGCGCAACTGGTCCATGGTGCGCACAGGCTCCACGTCGTCGCAGAAATCGCTGTTTTTCAACATGCGCCGGGTGCAGGCGCAGCTTGAGCGCGAGGCGCGTGCCTCGGGGGCGCGGCTGGACCGGCATCAGCTGCATCAGAAGATTGCGACTGAAATCGGGGTGCCGTTGCGTGATGTTGAGATGATGGAGGGGCGCCTGTCCGGTGCCGACTTTTCGCTCAACGCGGTGCAGTCCACCGATGAAGAGGGCCGCGAGTGGATCGACGCTCTGGAAGATGACACGTCTCAGGCCGATGAACTGGTGCAGGAGCGGCACGACCGCCGCCAGCTGCGCAAATGGCTGGTGGGGGCGTTGCAGGCGCTGAATGACCGTGAGCGCTTTATCATCACGGAACGCAAGCTGCGCGAACGCCCGCGCACTTTGGAAAGCCTTGGAACCGAACTGGGGCTGTCTAAGGAACGGGTCCGCCAGCTGGAGGCCGGGGCGTTCCAGAAAATGCGCAAATGCCTTGAAGGACAGTCGCGCGAGGTGCACAGATTGCTTTCATGAGAAAGCAGATCAATTTCCTGAAAGTAATGCTAAGCGCTGCCTGTCTGGCGGCGCTTAGCCTGTCTGGCGCCCGAGCGGATGAGGTGTCCGCGGCAGCCCGGCTGCTGAGCGGCGCTGACGTAGTGATTCTCGGCGAGGTGCATGACAATCCAGTGCATCACCAGCAGCAGGCAATTCTGCTGGCAAAGCTGCAGCCTAAGGCGGTGGTCTGGGAGATGATCACTCCAAAGCAGGCAGCCGCACTGGATCCTGAAACGCTGGCAAATGCACAGCTGACGGCCCGGCAACTGGATTGGCCGAATTCCGGCTGGCCGGACTTCAGCCTTTACGCGCCGGTGTTTGCAGCTGCTGCCAATGCCCGCCAGTATGGCGCACAGGTGCCGCGGACAGAGGCTGCGAAGGCCTTGGAACGCGGCGTTGCTGTCTATTTCGGGGCTGAAGACGCAGCCCGCTTTGGCCTTGATCAGCCATTGCCGGAGGCAGAACAGGCCGCGCGCGAGGCGGACCAGCAGGCGAATCACTGCAATGCGATGCCGGTTGAGATGCTGCCTGTCCTGGTGGACTTTCAACGTCTGCGGGACGCCGCCCTGGCAGAGGCCGCGGATATGGCAATTGCGGAAACCGGCGGTCCAGTGGCTGTGATCACCGGCAATGGCCATGCCCGCACCGACCGCGGGCTGGCAGTCTATTTGGCCAAGGCCCGTCCGGGGGTGCAGATCCGCAGCTTGGGCCAGTCCGAGGGCGGGCGGATCAGCGGGATTTTCGATCTGCTGCTGGACGCGGACGCGGTCAGCCGCCCTGATCCCTGCCTGGCCTTCCAAAAAGGCGGCTGAAGGCCTCTGTGCAGCACAGGGCCGGTCTGATTGGAAACGGTACCGCGCCGTGCGCAGCACGGCGCCCGGCCCAACACCGTCAGGGGCGGGGGCCGCGGGCCCGTGCCGCGCGGGGGCGGGAGCCTTTGCTATGGCTTAGGCCGTCTCCGCTGGGAAAACCGTTTCACACTTTCGCCGCAGCGCAGTAAGGTCGCGGGAAACGGGACAAGGGCGGACAAATGCTGGCTGGCAGACATATTCTCCTGATAATCAGCGGCGGTATCGCGGCCTATAAATCGCTGGAGCTGATCCGCCGCTTGCAGGACCAAGGGGCGCGCGTGACCCCGGTGCTGACCAAGTCCGGCGCGGAATTTGTGACACCCCTGTCTGTCTCGGCACTTGCCGGAACCCCTGTGCATCAGGAACTGTTCGACCTGACCTCCGAGGCCGAGATGGGCCATATTCAGCTGTCGCGCAGCGCCGACCTCTTGGTTGTAGCGCCGGCCACGGCGGATCTGATGGCCAAGATGGCGCAGGGTCTGGCAAACGATCTTGCCTCTACCTTGCTGCTGGCCACCGACACCCCGGTGATGCTGGCACCTGCGATGAATGTACGGATGTGGGAGCATCCGGCGACACAGCGCAACATCGCGGTCCTGAAGGAGGATGGGGTGTCTTTCGCGGGTCCGAATGACGGCAGCATGGCCTGCGGTGAATTCGGCCCGGGCCGGATGGCGGAACCGGATGAGATCGTGACTGCGATCACTGCCAAATTTTCGGATGGACCATTGAGAGGCAAACGCATTCTGGTGACCTCCGGCCCGACGCATGAGCCGATTGATCCGGTGCGCTATATCGCCAACCGCTCCTCCGGGGCGCAAGGGGCAGCGGTGGCCCGTGCTCTGCGCGATTCTGGCGCGGAAGTGGTGTTTATCACGGGCCCGGCAGCGGTGCGCCCGCCTGAGGGCGTGCAGGTTGTGGCGGTTGAAAGCGCCCGTGAAATGGAGGCGGCTGTGCAAGCGGCACTGCCTGTTGATGCCGGGGTGTTTGCTGCGGCGGTGGCGGATTGGCGGGTCGCCAGCGCCTCGGACCGCAAATTGAAGAAGTCCAAGGACGGGTTGCCGGTGCTGGAGTTTGCAGAAAACCCCGACATTCTGAAAACAGTTGCACGGATGCCAAAGGGCCGTCCCAAACTGGTGGTTGGATTCGCGGCTGAGACAGACGATGTGGTGGAAAATGCCACCGCCAAGCGCAAGCGCAAGGGCTGCGACTGGATCGTTGCAAATGATGTCTCTCCCGCAACCGGCATCATGGGCGGCAGTGAAAACGCAGTTGTCCTGATCTCTGATGACGGTGCCGAGGAGTGGCCGCGCATGGGCAAGGATGACGTCGCCCGTAAACTGGCTGCGCGGATCGCTGCGGCGCTGGCCGGGTGAAATTGAGTATTTGAACAAAGATGAAGCAGGGGACGGGGATGGTAACAATCCGTGTGATCCACGACGAAGGCGCGGACAGGGATGTGCCGCTGCCGGCATATGAGACAGCTGGCGCTGCGGGAGCGGACCTGCGCGCTAACCTGCCGGGCGGGGGCACGCTGACGCTTGAACCGGGGGCACGGGCACTGGTGCCGACCGGGCTGCGCATCGAGATTCCTGCAGGCTACGAGGTGCAGATCCGCCCGCGCTCGGGCCTGGCTCTGAAGCACGGGATCACTCTGCCCAACACGCCCGGCACAATCGACAGTGACTACCGCGGGCCGCTAGGGGTGATCCTCTTGAATGCAGGACAGGAATCCTTTGAAATCCGCCATGGCGAACGCATCGCGCAGATGGTTGTGGCGCCGGTGCTTCAAGCCCGGTTTGAGCGCGCGGAGGCGCTCTCCGGCACCACCCGCGGCGACGGCGGCTTTGGTTCAACCGGGCGCGGCTGATGCTGCGCATTCTGATCCTGGCAGCGCTGATCTGGTGGGGCGGGCGTTTCCTTGGCCTGCCGCGCAATCTGCGTTTTGGTTTGCTGGTTGTGCTGTTTGCGGCTGTACTGGCGGTGCAGTTGACCCTGCCGGACGGGCACGGTTTGCGGGAGGGCACCGGGGGTTCGGCAGCGCCTTGGCTTCTCTTGGGCGGTTTTGCCATTGTGGCTGGTTTCTATGCGCGTATCGTGGCCGCCCTGAAGACCCGCGCCCAGCCTCAGGAAACGAACATGAGCCAGCCTGCCAGCACCTTCACCGAAAGCGAGCTTGACCGCTATGCCCGTCATATTGTCCTGCGGGAACTGGGCGGGGCGGGACAAAAGAAGCTGAAGCAGGCCAAGGTTCTGGTGATCGGTGCCGGCGGGCTGGGTGCGCCTGCGCTGCAGTATCTGGCTGCCGCCGGCGCGGGCATAATCGGGGTGATCGACGACGACGTGGTCGACAATGCCAACCTGCAGCGACAGGTGATCCACCGCGACGCAGACATTGGCAAGCCCAAGGTGTTTTCGGCCCAGGCCGCGATGCAGGCGCAGAACCCTTATGCCGACGTGCGCCCTTACAACCGGCGCCTGACCGGGGAGGCCGCGGAGGAGCTGTTTGCGGAATATGATCTGATCCTCGACGGCACCGACAATTTCGAAACCCGTTATCTCGCCAACCGCACCGCAGTGGCCCTGGGCAAACCGCTGATCTCTGGCGCGCTGTCGCAATGGGAAGGCCAGCTGAGCGTTTTTCACCCGGCCAAGGGCGGACCCTGCTACCAGTGCATCTTCCCCGAGGCACCGGCGCCCGGTCTTGCCCCCAGCTGCTCGGAGGCCGGGGTGATTGGCCCGCTGCCCGGTGTCGTCGGGGCAATGATGGCAGTCGAGGCGGTCAAGCAGATCACCGGTGCCGGTGCGGTTCTGCAAGGTGAGATGCTGATCTATGACGGGCTCTATGGCGAAACCCGCAAGATCCGCATGGCCAGGCGGCAAGATTGCCCGGTTTGCGGCAGCGCCGGACACTCCTGACGAGACCTCCCCGTGAACGAAGCCTATTTCATTTCGCTGCTCTGCGGCGCCCTGTTCGGCGGCCAGCCGGAGACAGTGCATAAGTTCACCTATCCCGGCGGTGCGGCGTCGATCCGCACAGATTGCGAAAACAGTAACCGGGTCATCGAGTTCGGCCTCGATAAGCGCAGCAGCCTGGACAGCATTCAGCAGGCGTTGTTTGCGGCAGAGATCACCGGT
This sequence comes from Leisingera sp. NJS204, assembly GCF_004123675.1. Classification (NCBI taxonomy): domain Bacteria; kingdom Pseudomonadati; phylum Pseudomonadota; class Alphaproteobacteria; order Rhodobacterales; family Roseobacteraceae; genus Leisingera; species Leisingera sp. NJS204. The sequence goes on from NZ_CP035417.1 coordinate 386,569, forward strand.
AAGGAGCCGGTGGTGGTTCTTATCGATACCGATAGCCGTATGGGCCGTTTCGAGTGGCGGATCGCCCGGGCAGCCAATATCGCGGATGTTCCGATCCGCATCGTGCCAGCGGCACTGACCAAAGGCGATGGCGCTGGCGGCTGACCCGCCCGTGCCACAAGGTCAAAGCAACCGGTTCCGAGCGGCGATCAGGTCTTCGGTGTCCTCCAGTACGGCGGACAGGCGGAAAATGCCGTCGCCTGCATAGATGCGGTATTCTGCCTCCTGCGCCGGGTCGGGACGCAATGCCTTTGCAGATATTGCCCTGGGCGATCGGAACCAACTGACGTTCCGCAAATTCCGGACTGGTGCGTCTAGTCATTTGCAAGCCCAATTGCAGCTCCATGGCTTTCCCGTTAGCGTTCCCGGCAAAGGAGACCCGTATATGTCCAATCCGCTTCTGTCCCGCTGGGACACGCCGTTTGAAATTGCCCCGTTCAACAGCATCTCTGACGACGATTTCGCCCCTGCGCTGGAGCAAGCACTTGCGGCGCACGCCGCACAGATCGACACCATCGCAAACAGCAGCGAGGCGCCTGGGTTTGCCAATGTGATCGAGGCGCTGGAAACTCCTTGCCGTGAGTTGGAGCAGGTGCTGGGGGTGTTCTTTACTGTGGCAGGCGCCGACAGCAACCCCAAGCGCGAGGAGCTGCAGCGGGCGTTCTCGCCCAGACTTGCCGCGCATTTCTCGGCGATCACCGCCAACAAGGCGCTGTATGCACGGGTCAAGGCGGTCTGGGATCAACGCGATGTGCTGGATCTGACGCAGGAGCAGCAGCGCGTCCTGATGCTGACCCACCGCGGCTTTGTCCGTGGCGGCGCGGCGCTGGAAGGCGAGGCGGATACGCGGATGCAGCAGATCAAGGGGCGGTTGGCGACACTTGGTACTGAGTTCACTCAGAACTTGCTGGCTGATGAGCGCAGCTGGTTCATGGAGCTGACCGAAGAGGATCTGGAAGGCCTGCCGGAATTCGTGATCAGCGCGGCCCGTGCGGCGGGGCAGGAAATGGGCAAGGACGGTCCGGTTGTGACCTTGTCGCGGTCCTTGATCACGCCGTTCCTGCAGTTTTCCCCGCGCCGGGATCTGCGCGAGACAGCCTTTAACGCCTGGGCAGCCCGCGGTGCGGGCGGCGGCGAAACCGACAACCGCGCCATTGCGGCGGAAACACTGCAGCTGCGCGAAGAGCGTGCCCGGCTATTGGGGTATAAGAATTTCGCTGCCTACAAACTGGAAACCGAAATGGCCGGGACGCCGGACGCGGTACGCGGCTTGCTGATGGATGTCTGGGGCCCGGCCAAGGCCCGCGCCGATGAAGACGCCAAGGTCCTGACCGCGATGATGCAGGCGGACGGCATCAACGGTGACCTGGAACCTTGGGACTGGCGCTACTACGCCGGGAAACGCCGCAAGGCCGAGCACGATCTGGATGAAGCGGCGCTGAAACCTTACCTGCAGCTTGACCGGATGATCGAGGCCGGCTTTGCCTGCGCAAACCGTCTGTTCGGGTTGGAGTTCGAACCGCTGGACGTGCCGCTCTACCACCCGGATTGCCGCGCTTGGGCGGTGACCCGGAACGGTGCCCATGTGGCGGTCTTCATCGGCGACTATTTTGCCCGCGGTTCCAAACGCTCGGGCGCCTGGTGTTCGGCAATGCGCCAGCAGGCGAAATTCCCGCAGGTACAGGCGCCAGTGGTGATCAACGTCTGCAACTTCGCCAAGGGCGACCCGGCGCTGCTGTCCTGGGACGACGCCCGCACCCTGTTCCATGAGTTCGGCCACGCGCTGCATCAAATGCTGTCGGATGTGACCTATGAAAGCATCTCGGGCACCTCGGTCGCGCGTGATTTTGTCGAATTGCCGAGCCAGCTGTATGAACACTGGCTGGAAGTGCCGGAGGTGCTGCAGGAATTTGCCACCCATGCGGAAACCGGCGAACCGATGCCGCAGGAGATGCTGGAGAAGGTGCTGGGTGCCGCCAACTTCGACATGGGGTTCCAGACGGTGGAATACGTCGCCTCCGCCCTGGTGGATCTGGCCTTTCACGACGGTCCTGCGCCTTCCGACCCTATGGCAAAGCAAGCTGAAGTGCTCGCAGAACTCGGGATGCCGCGGGCGATTATCATGCGTCACGCCACCCCGCATTTCGCCCATGTCTTTGCCGGCGACGGCTATTCCTCGGGCTATTACAGCTACATGTGGTCTGAGGTGATGGATGCCGACGCCTTTGCGGCTTTTGAGGAAGCAGGCGGTGCCTTTGATGCCGAACGCGCTAAGGCGTTGGAGGCGCATATTCTATCCACTGGCGGTTCGGTTGACCCGGCTGAGCTTTACACGGCGTTCCGCGGGCGGTTGCCCGGTGTGGAAGCGCTGCTGCAAGGCCGCGGCTTGACCGCACAATAGCCGGCATTGCGCAGGGCGATGCCCCTGAAATGGGTATTTAGGACCAGAAAGAAGCGATAGACCCCGGGCTTCTTTCTGGTCGACAATACCCTGGGGGAATGCGCCGTCAGGCGCAGGGGGCAAAGCCCCGTCCTAGTAACCGAGGCTGCGGTCCACCAAATGCAGCAGCGGCTCTCCAGCCTCGGCACGGCGGATGTTCTCGGCGATCACTTCGGCAGCTGTGCTTTCGCGGGTTTCCGAGGCGATATGCGGAGTCACTGTCACATTGGGATGCGCCCAAAAGGGATGCTCCGGCGGCAGCGGCTCAACGCGGAACACATCCAGAGTTGCATGCCCGATCCGGCCGTTGCCGAGTGCCGCCAGCAGGGCGTCATCATCTATCAGCGGTCCGCGGCCCGGGTTGATGATCTTTGCCCCCTTGGGCAGCCAGCCAAGCGTCTCGGCATTCAGCGTGTTTTCGGTGGCGGGTGTATCGGGCAGCAGCAGGATCACAATTTCCGCTTGCGCCAGCGCGTCCTTCATACCCTTAGGCCCGGCGTGGCAGGTGATGCCTTCGATTTCTTTTTGCGACCGGCTCCAGCCCGATACTTGAAATCCCAGGGCTGACAGCGCTCTGGCCGAAGCGGTTCCAAGGGCGCCCAGACCCAGGACGGTCACATGGCGGTCCTGGGCCAGCGGCGGCGCCTTTGGTTCCCATTGCCCGTTTTGCCCAAGGATATGCGCATCCATTCCAAGGTGATAGCGCAGAGTGTGGCCAACCACCCATTCGGTCATGCCCTGCTCCAGACCGCTATCCACCATCCGCGTGAGCGGCACGGAGGCAGGCACGACGGGCACGACCTTTTCCACGCCCGCCCAAAGGCTCAGCACGGCCTTTAAGCGATCAAAGCGGGTGAAGTCGCTGATGGGTCCGCTGGGCGCAAAGACGATGTAATCCACCTCTTCCGGAGCGAAATCATTGCGCAGTTCGGCATCCAGACCCAAGCGGGCGAATTCCGCATTCAGCAGCGGCTGGTAAGCGGGCCAGGCATCGGCGCGGCCGGCGAACAGGACATTGGCGGTCATGGAAACTCCCTGATCTTCAGCGCGAGGATTGGCGCGGGCGGTGGATATGGGCGCTTTGCACAATGCCGAAGGCCCCGAGCAGCACAAGCATTGCCGAACCGCCGTATGAGACCATCGGCAGCGGCACGCCGACCACTGGTGCCAGACCCATCACCATCGACATGTTGACGGCAAAGAACAGGAAAAAGGTGATGGCAATGCCCAGGATCACCAGCGAAGAAAACCGGTCCTTGGCGGCAATCGCCGAGGCAATGCAGAACAGGATGATCAGCATGTAAATGAACAGCAGGGTAACGCCGCCGATGAAGCCGAACTCCTCCGCCAGGGTGGTAAAGATGAAGTCGGTGTGTTTCTCCGGCAGGAAGTTCAGCCGCGATTGCGTGCCCTGCATGAAGCCCCGTCCGGACCAGCCGCCGGATCCCAGCGCAATCTGCGACTGGGTGATGTGGTAGCCCGCGCCTAAGGGATCCTGCGAGGGGTCCATAAAAGTGTCGATGCGGCGGAACTGGTAGTCCTTCAACAACTGCCAGTCGGTGCCGCGGCTTTGAAATACCGCGCTGACCAGCCCCGCGCCGGCTGCGATCACCGCCACGAAATAGGCCCAATGCACCCCGGCAAGGAACATCACCCCGCCGCCGGCCGCCATCAGCAGGATCGAGGTGCCAAGATCCGGCTGTTTCAGCACCAGCGCCGTTGGCACCAGGATCAGCGCCACCGGCAGCAGCACCCACATGGGCCGCGAGGTCTTTTCGGGCGGCAGCCAGTCGTAATAGGCTGCCAGCAGCATTACCAAGGCGATCTTGGTCACCTCTGAGGGTTGCAGCCGCATGAAGCCGATGTCGATCCAGCGCTGTGCGCCCATGCCCACGGTGCCGAACAGCTCCACCGCGACCAGCAGCGCCAGGGATCCCAGATAGGCCAGCACCGACACATTGCGCCAGAACCAGATCGGGATCATCGCCACCACAAACATGACGCCCAGGCCCAGGGCAAAGCGTTTGACCTGCGGTTCCACCCAGGGGCTGAAGGATCCGCCCGCTACTGAGTACAGCATCAGAAAGCCGACGCTGGACACCGTGATCAGCAGCAGTGTCAGCCCCCAGTTCAAATACAGTATCTTGCGCAGGCCGGAGGGCGTCGATTTGGCGTGATACTCCAGATAGCTCATGCCTTGCTGCTCCTGCTGCCCAAGGGGCGCTTGACGCGCTCGCGCTCCAGCCGCTCCTGCTGTGCCTTGATGCGGCTGCGGTCCCCTTTGGGGTAGGCCTCCAGCGGCGGGGTGCCATCGTAAAGCGCCTGCAGCAGCACGTCGCGGGCAATCGGTGCCGCAGCTCTGGAGCCGCCGCCGCCATGTTCAACCACCACAGCCACCGCGTATTTCGGGTTATCATAGGGAGCAAAACAGACGTACAGCGCATGGTCGCGCCGGTCCCAGGGCAGATCCTCGTTGCGGATCACCCCTGCGGCCCGTTCAGCGGCGGTGATGTTGCGCACCTGGCTGGTGCCGCTTTTGCCGGCCATCCGTATGTTGTCAGCGATGATGCGGGAGCGGTAGCCGGTGCCCCGGCGGTCGTTGCTGACCGAATACATGCCGCGCCGCACCATGCGCAGGCTGTTTTCGCTGACATCCAAAGGGTCGCCCGCGCCGCTGGGCAGTTCCACCCCGTCGAGCGATTTCAGCAGCCGCGGCGTTACACTGCGCCCGGTGGCGATCCGTGCGGTCATCACCGCCAGCTGCAACGGCGAAGCGAGGGTGAAGCCCTGGCCGATCGAGGAGTTTGCGGTGTCGCCGATCAGCCAGTCCTTGCCATAGGAACGCGCTTTCCATTCCTTGGTCGGCGTAATCCCCTGGGCCACAGCCGACATCGGCAAATCGTGCCTGATGCCCAGCCCGAATTTGTTGGCCATGGCTGAGATATTGTCGATCCCGGTCTTGATCGCCACGTCGTAGTAATAGACATCGCAGGACCGTTTCAGCGAGGTGTTGAGGTCCACATGCCCGTGGCCTGCCCGTTTCCAGCAATGGAAGCGGCGGCCGGCAACTTTCAGATGGCCCGGGCACCAAACAGTTTCCTCCGGCCCGATTACACCCTGTTCCAGCGCTGCCAGCGCCGTGATCATCTTGAAGGTGGAGCCGGGCGGGTAGGTGCCCTGCACGGTTTTGTTGGACAGAGGCCTATAGTTGTCCTCGGTCAGCATCCGGTAGTCAGCGACTGAGATGCCCCGCACAAACAGATTGGGGTCGAAACTGGGGGAAGAGCAGATCGCGCGGATATCGCCGTCTTCGCAGTCAATCACCACCGCTGCGGCGCTTTCCCGGCCCAGCCGGGCCTGCACGTAGTTTTGCAGCTCAGCGTCAGTGGTCAGCTGCATGTCTGCACCGGAAATACCCTCGCGCCGGTCCAACTCGCGCATTACCCGGCCGGTGGCGTTCACTTCCACCCGTTTGGCACCGGCCTTGCCGCGCAGCACGTCTTCGCGCTTGGCCTCAAATCCAACCTTGCCGATCTGGAAGCGCGGGATCAGCAGCACCGGCTCGGGGTCTTCCATCTTGCTCAGGTCATAGTCGGACACCGGGCCGACATAGCCCACTACATGCGCGAAATCACCAAGCTGCGGATAAATCCGGGTCAGGCCGACCTCGGGCGTTACACCCGGCAGGGCGGGGGCGTTGACAGCGACTTTGGAGATATCCTCCCAGCCGATCCGGTCGGCCAGGGTGATCGGCAGGAATGGCGGCGACCGCCGCATCTCGGTGCGGGCGCGCTCCAGGTCTTCGGGATCAAGCGGCAGCAGGCTCGACAGTTTATCAATCACCGCCTCCACATCGCCGGCGTCCTCGGGCACCACGGTAATCCGGTAGGAGGGGGAGTTCTGCGCGATGATCAGCCCGTTACGGTCGAAGATCTGGCCGCGGGCAGGCGGCAGCAGGCGGATGTTGATCCGGTTTTCCTCGGCCAGCAGGCGGAATTCATCCGCTTGATCCACCTGCAGAAAGCGCATCCTTGCTGCCAGCCCGCCGGCAAAGGCCACCTGCAGCCCGCCCAGCAGCAGTGCCCGCCGGGTCATCTTGCCATGAGAGACGTCCAGATCCTTGGAATTGCGTTTCATCGGCGGCTCATCAGGGTTTCGGCTTCGGAAGGGGACAATTTGCGCACACCCAGAATAGCCTGGCTGACCCAAACCGCCAGCGGATAGGCAGCGATGGTCATCACAATCTGGATCACGGTCAGGCTAAGCGGCGCTTGCGCCACGCCAAACACCACAAGAACCAGCCGGTTCAAAACGGCCATCCCGATCAGGGTCACGCCGGCTGCCAGCCATTCGCTGACGAAGGTGCTTTCCCGGTGCGGGGCCGCACGCGCCTTTAGAAACTCGCAGGCCAGCACCGTCAGCAACGCCAGCAATCCAGGCGGGCGATGAAACAGCAGATCGGCCAGCAGCATGACCAGCGCAATCGACAGCGCAGGCACAAAATCGGGCCGCCGCTGCGACCAGGTGATTGCCAGCAGCAGCAGGAAATCCGGCGGCGCCCAGAACCTCGGCTCGGTGTTCAACGGCAGCAGATGAAAAAACATGATCAGCAGCGCCAGTGCGGGAAAGGCTGCACGCATAGCCCAGATCCGGGCGGGCGAGGTATTAGCCATTGCCGGCCTCAGCAGTGCCTTCGGCGCTGCCGCCGCCCAGCCCTTCGGGCCGCGGCTGCGGAACCGGATCACCCGGGGCTGCTCCGACCAGCCCGCCGGGATCCTGGATCACCTCGGTGCCGTGGTGGCGCAGCACCCGCAGAAATTCCAGCCGGCTGTAATCGGCGGACAGCCGCACCCGCATCCGGCCCGAGCGGTCCTTGGCCACCTGGCCGATCAGCAGGCCCGCTGGAAACACCGATCCGTCACCGGAGGAGATCACCCGGTCGCCGGGCCGCACAAGGTCGGGATTTTCCAGAAAGCTCAGCACTGGCGCGGCGCTGTTGTCACCGGTGACAAGAGTTGTCTGTCCGGAGGGCTGAATGGTGGCGGGCACTGCGCTGGCGGCGTCGGTCAGCAGGATCACCCGCGCGGTGTCGTGCCCGGTGCCGGAAATCCGGCCCACCAGCCCGATCCCGTCCATCGCCGCCCAGCCGTCATGCACCCCGTCGCGGCTGCCCACATTCAGCAGCACCGATTGCCGGAAGGGTGAACCGCTGTCGGCCATCACCACCCCGGTGATATAGGTAAGCTGCGGGTCCAGCCGCACGTTGTTGAAGTCCAGCAGCCGGGCGTTTTCCTGCTCCAGCTGCAGTGCGGCCTCTTTCCAGGCCCGCATCTGCCGCAGTTCGCTGCGCAGCTCGCGGTTCTGCTCGGCCAGGCGCTGATAGCTTTGGAAATCGCGCACCAGGTTAACGGCGGCGGTGACCGGCACCATGGCCCAATCCATGCTGGGCACCACGCGGTCAGCCACCTGGGCGCGAAACCGTTCCACGCGCGGGCTGTCGATCCGCCAGACGATGAACACAGCAGCCAGGCACAGGCACAAAACCGCTGTCAGCAGACGCCGCAGCGGGGTTGCATAATCGTCGCGCTGTGACTTGTCCTTTGCCACGTCTCTCCTTCCAGCCGCCCCTCCAGCCCGTTGTCAGCTGGCGCCATTCAGGCGGTCAGGGGCGTTTAGCTGTCGTAGTCGATGGCGTGGGCCAGCTGCTTTTCATATTCCAGCGCCTTGCCGGTCCCCAGCGCCACGCAGTTGAGGCTTTCGTCGGCGATGGATACGGCCAGGCCGGTCTGTTCGCGCAGGGCCAGATCCAGATCACCCAAAAGCGCGCCGCCGCCGGTCAGCATCACGCCGCGGTCGACAATGTCGGCGGCCAGATCCGGCGGGGTGGTTTCCAGCGCGGTCATCACCGCCTCGCAAATCTGCTGCACCGGTTCGGCAAGCGCCTCGGCCACCTGGGCCTGGGAAATCTCGATTTCCTTCGGCACGCCATTCAGCAGGTCGCGGCCGCGGATCTGCATCGACTGGCCGCGGCCGTCGTCGGGCATCCGGGCGGTACCGATGGAGGTCTTGATGCGTTCAGCGGTGGCTTCACCCACCAGCAGGTTCTGCTGGCGGCGCAGGTAGCTGATGATAGCTTCATCCATACGGTCGCCGCCAACCCGGACAGAACGGGCATAGACAATATCGCCCAAGGACAGAACCGCCACCTCGGTGGTGCCGCCGCCGATGTCGACAACCATGTTGCCGGTCGGGTCGGTGATCGGCATGCCTGCACCGATGGCTGCGGCAATCGGCTCGGCAATCAGCCCGGCGCGGCGCGCACCAGCGGACAAAACCGACTGACGGATCGCACGCTTTTCAACCGGAGTGGCGCCATGCGGCACGCAGACGATGATCTTGGGCTTGGAGAAGGTCGAGCGTTTATGCACCTTGCGGATGAAATGCTTGATCATTTCTTCGGCAGTGTCGAAATCGGCAATCACGCCTTCGCGCATCGGGCGGATCGCCTCGATCGAGCCGGGGGTGCGGCCCAGCATCAGCTTGGCGTCTTCGCCCACGGCCAGCACCTTCTTGACGCCATCCTTGACGTGATAGGCCACCACCGACGGTTCGGAAAGGATGACACCGCGGCCCTTGACGTAAACCAGCGTGTTCGCAGTGCCGAGGTCGATGGCCATGTCCGAAGAGAACAGACCGCCCAAGTTTCCGAAAAGCGCCATATAGAAGGGATCCTGTGAGTGCTGTCATTTTTACCTTAGGCGACTCCCGGTGGGGCCGCCAGCACCAACCTTATAAGCGGCAGTGCAGTGCCGCGAAAGGGCGTATTATGGTGAAACAGCGCCTTTCCGCCAAGTCCACGGCGTCATTACAGGCCCCGTCCAAGCGGTCAGGCCAGGATGGGCGCAGAAGCCCGCCTGGGCGGGCAGCAGCGGGATCAGGTCAACTGGAGAAAATCCGCTTCATTTCAGTGTCAAAATGCGACCAGGTCAGGCTGGCGCTGTTGCCGGCATAACCCTCATAATAGGATTTGCCGCTGGAGGTCGGCAGCCCGGCCCAGATCTTGGCCAGGTTCAGCATGAAGGTCTTGCGCGGCATTTCAGCTTGCAGAAAAGCGCTGTAGCCGGCTTCTTCGATCAGCTGATGCGCCAGCTGATCCTGCAGTTCGGGCGAAAAGCGGGCCTGCGGTTTCACACCCTGATGCTTGACCAGCCGCCGGAAGGTTGCGGGGATCAGCTGGTAGCGCCCGATGGCATGGGGCTGTCCCGGCGTTGCTTTGATCCAGGCGTTGATCTCGGCAACGGTCATCTGCGTGGGTTTCTTTGGCGGCTTGCGTTTGGCGCCGTGCTGCACGGCATCATAATTTGCCTTGCCCGCCTCGGCGCTGGCGATCAGCGTCAGCAGGCGGCTTACGCTTGGCGGCGCGCTGAGAAGCGGGGCGAACAGGCTGCCGCCGCTGCGGCCGCGGAACAGGCTAGCGGCTCCGGGATCAAGCGAGACCGCGCCGCGCCCGGGATCTGCACCAGGCAGCGTATCGGGTAAAATGCTGGCCAGCGCCTGAGGCGCCGGGCCTGGCGCTGGGCCGGGCTGGGGGGCAGAAGCCTTGTGCAGGAAGAACTGGTTGCCAACCAGCGAATACCCCTGTGCGCTGACGGCCCCTGCGGCGCACAGCAGCATAGCCAGAAATGTAAGGAAGAGGGCAACGGCGCTCGTTCTGAGGGGCATAGGGACCTGCATTCTGCGGTATCTCGACTGGCTGCAGTCTGCCCCATCGGGGTTGAGATTCCGTTTATCCTGCGTCCGCTGCCCCTTCCGCCCTGCGGCAATTGCCGCTAGAGGGGGCCTATGCTCTCTTATCAGCACATATACCACGCCGGGAATCTGGCCGATGTCCAAAAGCATGCGCTGCTTGCCTGGATGCTGGCCTATCTCACCCGCAAGGACAAACCGCTCAGTTATATTGAGACTCATGCAGGCCGGGGTCTCTATCGGCTGGACGCGGCTGAGGCGGTCAAGACCGGCGAGGCGGAGCAGGGCATCACCCGCATTCTGGCGGACCAGGGCCTGGCAGCGGATCACCCGCTGCACCACGCCCTGACGGAAACCCGCAATCGGCATGGCGGGGCTGCCTATCCAGGGTCGCCGCTGGTTGCAGCCGCTTTGCTGCGCCCGGGCGACGCAATGCATTTTGCCGAACTGCACCCGCAGGAACATGCCGCCCTGCGCGCCGCGCTGAGACCCTGGAAAGCCAAGGTGCATCAGCAAGACGGGTTTGAGCTGGCCATGTCACTGGCGCCGCCAGCACCCCGCCGCGGCCTCATGCTGATCGACCCCAGCTACGAGATCAAAACCGACTATGCCCGCATTCCCGGCATCATAGGACAGCTGCACAAGAAGTGGAATGTAGGGATCATCGCCTTGTGGTATCCGATCCTAAAGGACGGTGCGCACCGGCAGATGCTGACAGCGCTGGAGGCGCAAGACCTGCCTGGTGCCCTTCGCCATGAGGTTTCCTTTCCGCCGGTCCGTGACGGGCACCGGATGATTGGCAGCGGCATGTTTGTGGTCAACGCTCCTTTTGGCATCGCAGAAGAAGCTGCCCGGCTGTCGGCGCTGTTTGAGGGGATTTCCCGCAAGTAACCGCGCACCACCCGATCTGTCCGGCCAGAGGTTTCGCATAGAACAAGAAAGGGCGCCGCAGCGGGCGCCCTTTGTTTGTTCTGTCCGGCCAGCAGTGGCTTAGGCGAGGTCTTTATAGGAAATCTCGCGGGTGTCAGCGCCTTCGCCAACCCGGCCACGGCGCACGATCAGGCGGTTCAGCGCGTTCACATAGGCCTTGGCAGACGCCACCACCGTATCGGTATTGGCGCTTTCGCCGGTGGCGATGATGCCGTCTTCTTCCAGCCGCACCGACACTGTTGCCTGCGCATCGGTGCCTTCGGTCACCGCATGCACCTGATAAAGCTGCAGCCGGGCAGAGTTCGGGTGGATCATGCGGATCGCCTTAAAGGTCGCATCAACCGGGCCGTCGCCCTCAGCCGTCTCGGTGACGTCCTTGCCGTCGATCTCCATCTCGACTGTAGATTCTGCCGGGCCGCCGGTGCCGCAGACCACTTTCATGGAAACGATCTTGAGGTAGTCGTTCTCGGCGTCTACCCCGGTGCGCATCAGCGCGATGAGGTCGTCGTCAAACACCTCTTTCTTGCGGTCGGCCAGTTCCTTGAAACGGACAAAGACATCCTTCAGCTGGTTGTCGCCAACTTCATAGCCAAGATGCTCCAGCTTATCACGCAGCGCGGCGCGGCCGGAATGTTTGCCAAGCGGCAACGAAGTGCCGGAGAGACCCACATCCTCGGGCCGCATAATCTCAAAGTTTTCGCGGTTCTTCAGCATGCCGTCCTGGTGGATGCCCGACTCGTGCGCAAAGGCGTTCTTGCCGACAATTGCCTTGTTCGGCTGTACCACAAAACCAGAGACGGTCGAGACACGGCGCGAGATATGCATGATCTTGGTGGTGTCGATGCCGGTGTGCCAGGGCATGATGTCATTGCGCGTCTTCAGCGCCATCACCACCTCTTCCAGCGCGGTGTTGCCGGCACGTTCGCCCAGGCCGTTGATGGTGCATTCGATCTGGCGCGCACCACCCGCAACCGCGGCCAGTGCATTGGCGGTCGCCATGCCCAGATCGTTGTGGCAATGGGTGGCAAAGATCACCTCGTCAGCACCGGGCACGGTTTCGATCAGGCGTTTGATCAGGTCGGCCGACTCCATCGGCGCGGTATAGCCCACAGTGTCGGGGATGTTGATGGTGGTGGCGCCGGCCTTGATCGCGATCTCGATCACCCGGCACAGGTAGTCCCACTCGGTCCGGGTCGCATCCATCGGCGACCACTGCACATTGTCCACCAGATTGCGGGCGTGAGTGACTGTCTCATGGATCTTGTCGGCCATCTCATCCATTGTGAGGTTCGGGATGGCGCGGTGCAGGGCCGAGGTGCCGATAAAGGTATGGATGCGCGGCTGCGCGGCCTTGCGCACGGCCTCGGCGCAGCGGTCGATATCCTTGAAACTGGCGCGCGCCAGGCCGCAGATCACCGAATTCTTTGAGCGTTCCGCAATCTCGGACACCGCGCGGAAATCGCCCTCAGACGCAATCGGGAAGCCGGCCTCGATGATGTCCACGCCCATGTCGTCCAGAAGTCCGGCAATCTCCAGCTTCTCGTCATGGGTCATGGTGGCGCCGGGGCTTTGTTCGCCGTCGCGCAGGGTTGTGTCGAAAATGACAACACGGGATTTGTCGCCGGAATTTGCGCCGGCAGTCGGGGAATTATTGGTCATGTCGGTATCTCTTGTCTCTGTCCTAAGCCCTTTGGGGCATCATAAGCCTATCGTGGCGCGCGTGCGGCAATCCTCTGAGCGGGCGCGCCGGAAGGGCACGCTCAGAGGCGGGCTAGGATCAGTAGGGCGCGCAGAGCGGCACCGCGGGACGCGGTGGCGGCAAGGGGGATATCTGCGCAAATGGTCATGCAGGGATTTATACAGAGGCAATGGTAAATGAAAAGCCCATAGGCAGAGAATTTCAGCTTTGTGCCACGATCCGGCGCAGCGCTCCAATTTGGCCGGGCAGTGCATCGGGCTGGCTTTGGCAAAATCCGATCAGCAGCCCCTGGGATTGCTTGGCCGGATCATGCGGCGACAAAGGCCGGACGGCGTAGCCCGCTTTGGCAGTATTGCGGCAGATCCGCGTGTCACTGTGTCCGTCTGCCAAGTGAAAGGCGATCTGCATCCCGGCATTGTGGCGCCGGAAGGAACCCAAATCCTCAGGCCATGCGGCCAGCGCCTCTGCTGCGGCAGCATACCGTTCGGAATAGAGCCTCCGGGCGCGGCGGATGTGGCGGTCGTAATGCCCCGAGGCCATGAACTCGGCCAGGGGCCGCTGTGCGGTGATCGCGGCGCCTGCACTGGGATGGATGAACCGGGCGCGGAACTGCGGCACCAGCGCGGGCGGCAGGATCGCATATCCCAGCCGCAAAGCGTGGGAGAATGTCTTGGAAAAGGTGCCCGCATAGATGCAGCGCCCCTCGCGGTCGAGCGCGGCCATGGCGGGAACCGGCTGCCCGGCATAGCGGAACTCACTGTCGAAATCATCCTCGATAATCCAGCCGTCCCGGTCCTTGGCCGCTTGCAGAAAGGCCTGCCGCTGCGGAACGGGCAGGGTGCCGCCGAGGGGAAACTGATGCGACGGGGTCAGCAGCGTGACCTTGGCCATCTGCGGCGGCACTTCCGCGCCGCGCTCCCCGGCCCGCAGCCAGCGCACCTCCCAGCCGCGCGACAGGGCAAACCGTTGCGTCGGGGTGAAGCCGGGGGCCTCCAGCGCGATGTCTTCGCCGCCAACCAGGAAATCCATCGTCAGCTCCAGCGCTTCGCGGGCGCCGCTGGTGACCAGAACCTGTTCGGCACTGCAGTCGATCCCGCGCCAGCGGGCGGCATATGCAGCAATCTCGCGGCGCAGCTCAGGATCGCCAAAAGCATCTTCCTGGTGACTGAGGCTAAGCGGATCCATCCTTGCCACACGTGAAACACAGCGCGCCCAGGACCGCGCCGGAAACACCGCCGGATCCGGCGCGCCGGGCAGCAGCATCCCCGGGGCTGGCGCTGTGACCGTCGGCAGAGGCCGGGACGGGGCCGCCGGCGGGCGGATCGGGGCGACATCGCAGACAAAGATCCCCGCGCCGCGCCGGGGTTCGGCGAACCCCTCGGCCACCAATTGGTCATAGGCCGTCACCACAGTGGACCGTGCCACCCCCAGATCCTGCGCCAGCGCCCGCGATGACGGCAGCCGGGCGCCGATAGCCAGGCTGCCTTCACTGATCCGCCCGCGCAGTGCGGTGACGATCTGCTGATACAGCGGTTCAGCATTTTCACCGGAGAGCATACCGGACAGATCAATCATAGTGGACTGCTCATTTTGCAAAGAACTGGAGCTTAATCATAGGCCAATTTGCGCATAGCTGTCGTGAAAAGACAATTAGCAACAAGAGATCAGCCGATGAGCCAGTCCGAAGTGGAAACCGCCTTGAAATCCGAACGCAGCCGTCTGCGCCGCGCGCATGAACGCGGGGTATACGACCGCGAAGCCGTGTATCAGGTGCTGGATGCCATGCCGCTTGGCCATATAGGCTATCAGATCAATGGCAGCACATCGGTTCTGCCGACGCTGCAGTGGCGCGAGGGCGATCACGTCTATTGGCACGGCTCTGCAGCCAGCCGCGCCATCCGCGCGATGGAAGGGGCCGAGGTCTGCCTGACCGTCACCTGCATGGATGGTTATGTGCTGGCGCGCTCGGCCTTTCACCACTCGGTCAATTTCCGCTCTGCCATGCTGTTTGGGGTGGCCGAGAAAGTGACGGATGAAGACGCCAAGGCTGCTAGCCTCAAGACGATGGTGGACCACATCTTCCCCGGCCGCAGGGAGGCTTTGCGCCCGATGACCAGCCAGGAGCTGAAAGCAACAGCCCTGCTGCGAATGCCGATCGAGGAAGGCGCCGCCAAGGTCCGGTCCGGCCCGCCCAAGGACGACGAGGAGGATTACGCGCTGCCGATCTGGGCCGGGGTGGTGCCGATGGCACTGGAGCTGAAGCCGCCGCAGCCGGACCCTGCCAATCTGGAAGGCGTGGCGATGCCCGACCACCTGAGCCGCATCCGCATCGGCTGAAACGAAAAGGCGCGCCACTCCGGCGCGCCTGAATTCCGGTCCGGAAATCCCGCCTGGCTTACTCGGTCTGCGCGGCGTCCCCTGCCTCGCGGCTCACCAGCGCGCCGTTTTCCCAGGTGCCGTCCGCCTGCTGGCCGCTTGCGTATTTCATCGTGCCCGGCCCCTGCCGCTTGCCGTTGACAAAGCTGCCCTCATAGACGTCGCCATTGGCATAGGTCGCGACACCGTCGCCAAAGATCTTACCCTCTTGCCAGCTGCCCTCGTAGACGAAGCCGTCGGGCATTTCGATCTTGCCCTGACCGTGCCGCTGGCTGTCCGCAAACGCACCAGTATAGACCGAGCCGTCGGCATAGGTCACCTTGGCGTCGCCATGGCGCTGCCCGTTCTGCCAGCCGCCCTCATAGCGGTAACCGTCGGCATAGGTCATGACACCCTGGCCGTGGTTCTTGGCATTCTGGAAATCCCCGGTATAGGTGATGCCGTTGGGATAGGTCGCGGTGCCTTTGCCTTCGATCACGCCGGCCATCCAAGCGCCTTGGTAGGTAGAGCCGTCGGGATAGGTGATCTTGCCCTGACCCTCAGCCAGGTCGTCCCGGAAGTCACCCTCGTAAACCGACCCGTCCGGATAGACCGCTTTGCCTTTGCCTTCGATCTGTCCCTTCACCCATTCGCCGGTATAGGTGTAGCCGTCTTTTTCGGTGAAGGTGCCCATGCCGTGGCGCTGATCGTCCAGGAAGTCGCCGGCGTAGACATCGCCGTTGGCATAGGTCTGCTTGCCGGTGCCATGACGGCGGCCGTTTTGCAGCTCGCCTTCGTAGATATCGCCGTTGGGCTGCATCAGGCGGCCGGTGCCATGCATTTGGCTTGCGGCCCATTCGCCCTCGTAGACCAGCCCGTCCGAGGTCTCCAGCTTGCCTTGGCCCTGCAACTGGCCGTCAGCCACAGCGCCCGCATAAACAGTGCCCTCGCCGTAGGTGATCTTGGCCTGGCCTTGCTGGCGGCCCGCAACCCAATCGCCATCATAGGAATAGCCGTCGGGGGAGGACATTGCGCCCTTGCCGTGCCGCTTACCATCGGCAAAGCTGCCGTGATACCGCACGCCGCTGGCATAGACCGAGGTGCCGTCGCCGTGGATTTGCCCATCCTGCCAGCCGCCCTCATAGGTGCTGCCGTCGGCGCGGGTCAGTTTGCCCAGCCCGTGCGGCTTGCCTTGCGCAAACCCGCCCTCATAGACCGAGCCGTCCGGAAAGCGTGCCACGCCTTGGCCGCGCACTTCACCATCGACCCATTCGCCGGTGTATTCATAACCGCTTGGCAGCTTGTAAGTGCCGGTGCCATGCTGCAGCCCGCCCCTGAAGGTGCCTTGGTAGACACCGCCGATTTCGTCCTGGGTGGTTATGACGTCACTCTCCTGGGCCAGCGCCGGTGCGGCCAGTGCCAGAAGTGTGGTAAGCGCGAATGCGGTGCCGAAACGGGTCATTGAAACCTCTGCCTGCCCAGGAATTACGGTGCTGCTGCCATAGTGGGTTGCTCGCCCGGAAACTAAGCTACCGCAGGCGGGGCCGCAATGTCTTTTACCCGGCCTCCGCGCCTTGCTCTTTTACTTGGCGGTCAATCTGGTAAATGGCTCTGAGTGAGTTTTGCAAAGGGCCCAAGCAGCATGGCAGACCGTTTCCGCGTGACACTGGCGCAGCTGAACCCAACCGTGGGCGATCTGGCGGGCAATGCCGCCAAGGCCAAAGCCGCCTGGGAGGAGGGCCGCACCGCCGGCGCCGATCTGGTGGCGCTGCCGGAAATGTTCATCACCGGCTACAACACCCAGGATCTGGTGATGAAACCGGCCTTTCATACGGCGGCCATCGCCGAAGTTGAAAGGCTGGCAGCAGACTGTGCCGATGGTCCCGCGCTGGCAATCGGCGGCCCCTGGATCGAGGGCGGGCGGCTCTATAATGCCTACCTGATCCTCAAGGGCGGCAAGATCGCATCGCGCAGCCTCAAGCACCACCTGCCCAATGAAACTGTGTTCGACGAGGTGCGGATTTTTGATGCCGGCCCCTTGGGCGGTCCCTATGCGGTCGGCAACACTCGTATCGGCTCACCTATCTGCGAGGATGGCTGGCACGAGGATGTCGCGGAAACCCTTGCCGAAACCGGTGCCGAATTTCTGCTGATCCCCAACGGCTCGCCCTATTTCCGCAACAAGATGGAGGTGCGTTTCAACCACATGGTGGCGCGCGCGGTCGAAACCCATTTGCCGGTGATCTACCTCAACATGGTCGGCGGCCAGGACGATCAGGTGTTTGATGGCGGCTCATTTGTGCTGAACCCGGGCGGCGCCCTGGCGCTGCAGATGCCGGTGTTTGACGAGGCTTATGCCCATCTCGACCTGGAGCGCACCGAAGACGGCTGGCGCGCGGTGGAGGGCGAGAAGGCACATCTGCCGGACGCGTGGGAACAGGATTACCGGGTGATGGTCGAATCCTTGCGCGACTACATGGGCAAGACCGGCTTCAAGAAGGTGCTGCTGGGGCTGTCCGGCGGTGTCGATTCGGCGATTGTCGCGGCGATTGCGGTGGACGCGCTGGGTGCCGAGAATGTCCGCTGCGTGATGCTGCCTTCGGAATACACCAGCCGGGAATCGCTGGAGGATGCCGAAGCCGTCGCAAAGGCGCTGGGCGTTCATTACGATTATGTGCCGATCTCCGAAGGCCGCGAAGCGATCACCAGCACGCTGGCGCCGCTGTTCGCAGGCATGGAGCCGGACCTGACCGAAGAAAACATCCAATCCCGCCTGCGCGGGCTGCTGCTGATGGCGATGTCCAACAAGTTTGGCGAGATGCTGCTGACCACCGGCAATAAATCCGAAGTCGCGGTGGGCTATGCCACCATCTACGGCGACATGAACGGCGGCTATAATCCGATCAAGGACATGTACAAAACCCGGGTGTTTGAGACCTGCCGCTGGCGCAACGCCAATCACCGCCCCTGGATGAAGGGCCCGGAGGGTGAGGTGATCCGCCCCAATGTGATCGACAAGCCGCCCAGTGCCGAGCTGCGCGAGGACCAGAAGGACAGCGACAGCCTGCCGGACTACCCGGAGCTGGACGCGATCCTGGATATCCTGGTCGATCAGGATGGTTCAATCGCAGATTGTGTTGCCGCCGGTTTCGACCGGGATGTCGCCAAACGGGTCGAGCATCTGGTTTATATCAGCGAATACAAACGCTTCCAGTCCGCGCCCGGCGCCCGCCTGACCCCAAGCGCGTTCTGGCTGGACCGGCGCTATCCGATCGTGAACCGCTGGCGCGACCCGTCCTGATCCAAGCACTAACCCCTTGAGGGCGTAGATTTTTTTACGGTATCCAGGCCGTCGCTAAACCCTTGCCCGGCGCCGGCAACGCTCTGATATGCGGCGGAAAAATCACAATGCCGGAAACCAGCACAAGGCGCGCGCCTGCATGCTGGACCGGCGATTCCGCAGCGGGCATAGATGCCTGCATGCCCGGACCAAAGCTGCCTCATTTTCAATCCGATCTGGCCTTGCCCAAGGCCGTCGACGCCGTTGTGATCGGCGGCGGCATCATTGGCGCAACGACGGCTTTGGAGCTGGCTGAACGCGGACATTCCGTGCTGTTGTGCGAAAAAGGCCAGATTGCAGCAGAGCAAAGCTCGCGCAACTGGGGGTGGGTGCGGATGTCCTGCCGCGATCCCCGCGAAATTCCGCTGATGGCCGAGGCGCTCAGGCTCTGGGAAGGGCTTGCAAAGCGCACCGGCAAAGACACAGGATTTACCCGCTCCGGTATCCTTTACACCGCGGAGACCGGCAAGCGAGAGGCACAGCTGGTGCGCTGGCTGCGCAATCTTGACAACTGGGGGCAGGACGCCCGCATGATCCGCAGCGATCAGATCGAGCAGCTGATGCCGGGCCACCAGACCAAGACCCGCAGCGGGCTGCTGACGCCGATGGACGGGCGTGCAGAACCGCAATTGGCCACCCATGCCATCGCCACCGCAGCGCAGGCCGCCGGCGCCAGGATTATGACCGAATGCGCGGTACGCAGCGTTGAAACCGCCGCAGGCCGTATCAACGGCGTGATGACCGAACGCGGACGCGTTGCCTGTTCCACCGTGGTGGTGGCTGGCGGTGCCTGGTCGCGGCTGTTCCTGGGCAATGCCGGTATCAACCTGCCGCAGCTCAAGGTTCTGAACTCGGTTCTGCGCACCTCGCCGGTGCAGGGCGGGCCGGAAACAGCCATCCGTGCCGCCAACCTTGGCCTGCGCAAGCGCGCAGACGGCGGTTACACCGTGGCCGATGCCCATGAGAACATCGTCGATATCGTGCCCGACAGTTTCCGGCTGGGCTGGAAATTCCTGCCCAGCTACCGGCAGGAATGGCGGGCGCTGCAGTTCCGCCTGTCAGACCGCTGGCGCGAAGAGGCGGCGCAGGCCCGCCGCTGGCAGCCGAACCAGACCACCCCGTTTGAACTGTGCCGGGTGCTGGACCCTGCTCCGTCGCAAAAGGCGCTGAAAAGCGGCTGGGCAACGGCGCAAAAGGCATTCCCAGTGCTGCAAGGCGCCGATGTGGTGCAAAGCTGGGGCGGGCTGATTGATGTCACTCCGGATGCGATTCCAGTGATCTCGCAGGCCGATGGGCTGCCGGGGCTGTTCATTGCCACTGGTTTCTCCGGCCATGGTTTTGGCATTGGACCGGCGGCAGGCAGGCTGGCCGCCGATCTGGTGACCGGCGACACCCCTGTGGTGGATCCGCATGATTTCCGCCTGTCCCGGTTTACAGACGGCAGCAGAAACGGGCCGCAAACCGGCTATTGAACCGGGCCGCTCAGCCCATCAGTTGATAACTGACCGGCACATAGCGGAAACCCTCGCCGCGCGTTTCGACAAAACCGGCGGCGGGGAAGGGCATGTGGTAGCCGATCATCGGCACCTTGTCGGCGGCCAGCATCCCCAGCACCCGGCGGCGCGACGCGCTGGCAGCCTCGGCATCGGCGTCAAAACTGAACGCCCAATCCGGCCGGGCAAAGCTGTAAACATAATGGTTGGCCAGATCCGCCGTCAGCAACAGCTGCCGGCCGCCGCTTTCCAGCATGAAACCCATATGTCCCGGCGTGTGGCCAAAACTTGCCATTGCAGTAATCCCCGGTGCGATACCGGCGCCATCGTCAATGAACGTGGTCTTCTCTGCCAGCGGCGTCACATTGCTGGCTACCAGATCACCAACACGGTTGCCCGCCTCCATCTTGGACCAGAAGTTATACTCGGCAGATCCCATGATATAGCGGGCATTGGCAAAGGTGGGCGCACCGTCTGTCATCAGCCCGCCGATGTGGTCCGGATGCATATGGGTGATCACAACCACATTGATCTGGTCCGGGGTGACGCCGGCTGCGGCCAGCGCTTTGGCGATGCCGCCCGCACCTAGGCCTGTATCAAACAGCACCAGCTCTGCCCCGGTATCCACCAGCGTAGGCGTGAAGTAGAATTGCAGTGTTTCGGCTGAGACAAAATTCTCAGCCGAAACCTCGGCAAACTCCGCATCGCTGGCCGCGGCACCAAACAGCGGTTTTGGCCCGTCACGCAAGGATGAGGCATCCAGCAGCGTGGTGACCGGCATCTCGCCCAGCTTGAACGTATGGGCGATGGGCGCTTCGGCGCGGCCGCCGTGGGCGCCGGCCAGAAGCGGTGTTGCAGCAGCGGCAAGGGGCAGGGCGGCAGCACCGGCCAGGGCTGCACGGCGGGACAAGGAAACAGTCATCAGGGAACCTCCAAGTTGCATTGGACTGCCCGCATCCTAGCGCCGCGGCGGCAGAGGGCTGTAAACAATCCCGTGATACGGGTTAGGATGCAGGCAGGAGGGCCCCCGCCATGAGCCAGAACAAGACCGTCCTGACCGGAGCAAGCGTTGCAGATTTCCTTGCCACGGTTGAACCAGAGCGCAAGGCGGCAGAAGCACAAGAGCTGGATGCCCTGTTCCGCCAAACCACCGGTTTTATGCCGCAGATGTGGGGTCCCTCCATTATCGGATACGGACGCTACCACTACCGCTATGCCACGGGACGCGAGGGAGACTTCCTCGCCACCGGCTTCTCGCCACGCAAGGCGCGCCACTCGATCTACATCATGCCGGGCTATCAGGACTACGGCGCTATCCTGGCGCGCCTGGGTAAACACAAGCTGGGCAGAAGCTGCCTTTATGTGAACAAGCTGGCCGATATCGATCTGGAAGTCCTGGCTGAACTGATCCGCACCGGCCTGAAAGACCTCAACGCAATCTGGCCGGTGCAGCCAAGCTGACCCGCGCTTTCCTCTTGCCCCAAATATCCCCGCCGGAGGCACGCGCCGCGAGGCGCGTTAACCCTGCTGAAACTGGACAATCCGCCGCCCATGTGACAAGGCATCGGCAACAGGAGAACCGTGATGACCACCACCCGTTTTGCCCCGTCGCCGACCGGCTATATCCACGTCGGCAACCTGCGCACCGCGCTGATGAACTACCTGATCGCCCGCAAGGCCGGCGGCACTTTCATCCTGCGCATCGACGACACCGACCCGGAGCGGTCCAAGGAAGAATACGTCGATGCCATCAAGCAGGACCTGGAATGGCTGGGCCTGACCTGGGACAAGGTGGAGCGCCAGTCCGAGCGTCTCGACCGCTACGTCGCAGCCGCGGACAAGCTGCGCGGGATCGGCCGTTTCTATGAGGCGTTCGAGACTCCGGTCGAGCTGGACCTGAAGCGCAAGAAACAGCTGAACATGGGCAAGCCGCCGGTCTATGACCGCGCTGCGCTGGCTCTGTCAGAGGACGAAAAAGCCGCTTTGCGCGCCGAGCGCGGCGATGGCGTCTGGCGCTTCAAGCTGGATCATCAGCGCATCGAATGGCCTGACGGCATTCTGGGCGATATCTCCATCGACGCGGCTTCGGTCTCGGACCCGGTGCTGATCCGCGGTGACGGCCAGTTCCTCTACACGCTGGCCTCGGTTGTCGATGACACCGAAATGGGCGTGACCAATGTGGTGCGCGGTTCGGACCATGTGACCAACACTGCCACTCAGATCCAGATCATCGAAGCGTTGGGCGGTACCGTACCGTCCTTTGCCCACCACTCGCTGCTGACCGGCCCGCAGGGCGAGGCGCTGTCCAAACGTTTGGGCACGCTGGCGCTGCGCGACCTGCGTGAAGCCGGGGTGCAGCCGATGGCGCTGCTGTCCTTGATGGCCCGCCTTGGTTCTTCCGACCCGGTGGAGCTGCGTTCGGAATTGGCCGGGCTGATCGATGGCTTCGACATCAACCGCTTTGGGGCAGCCCCCACCAAATTCGATGTCGAGGATCTCTATCCGCTGACCGCCCGCTACCTGCAGTCGCTGCCGCTGGAGGCGGTGCAAAGCCATGTGGACGCATTGGGCGTGCCTGCCGCGAAACAGGCAGCCTTCTGGGATGTGGCCAAGGAAAACATCACCACGCTGAAGGATCTGGCGGGCTGGTGGGAGCTGTGCCGCGACGGTGCCGAACCGCTGGTAGCCGACGAGGACAAGGCGTTCATCGCCGAAGCGATGGCGCTGCTGCCGGAAGGCCCGTATGACGCGGACAGCTGGAAGAACTGGACCACCGCAGTGAAAGAGGCGACCGGCCGCAAGGGCAAAGGTCTGTTCATGCCGCTGCGCAAGGCGGTCACCGGTATGGAGCGCGGCCCGGACATGTCGGCGCTTCTGGCGTTGATGGAAACGGTCCGCGCCCGCGGCTGATTGAGGTTCGCTGGAATTTATTTAATAGGCGGCGCTTCAGGGTGCCGCCTATTTGCTATCGGGGGCTCCCGCCCACCGGACCGGCATCAAAGATGCCGTGCCGCCGGTTGGGCCCGGCGCCGCGCGGAGGCGCGGCGCTGAACCGCTCCCCATGGGGAGCGGTGCCATGCCCAACTGTGCAAAGCGCATATTTCATGCGCCGGAACAGACGGGAGCACACCCTTTTGCCAGTCACAGGCCGCTCAGCCCCAGCTGCCATCCTTCAGT
Organism: Leisingera sp. NJS204; assembly: GCF_004123675.1. Lineage (NCBI taxonomy): Bacteria > Pseudomonadati > Pseudomonadota > Alphaproteobacteria > Rhodobacterales > Roseobacteraceae > Leisingera > Leisingera sp. NJS204. The sequence continues at coordinate 409,788 of NZ_CP035417.1, forward strand.
TCCCGGCACATTTCCCTGGCGGCTTTGGCCATATCCGGGTTCGGATGCTCGCCAAGCGCGTCCAGGGATTTTCCCATCCAGCGCATGACTGATGGGGCATCACTGCCGCAGCGGGCAATCGGGGGAAAGGCGCAGGCCAGCAGATGCTGTGCGGTGACCGGCGGGATGCAGACATTGGGGTAGGCAGCCTTGCGGGCGTCGCTGGTCTCATCCGCGGGCGTGTTCTCCCACAGCAACCGTTCCAGCCGGCCCATGACTTCAACCGCGGTGCCGGGGTCATTAACGCCGGGCGACAGCGCCTTTTGCGCGGTCTCTGCCAGCAATGTCAGGCCGAAAGACGGGTCCTGATCAAAGCTGCGTACATCCCCGATGTCGATCGCAGCTGAAGCCGCCTTGCAGAAGTCGTTGTCCCCGGCGGTGGCCCAGGCCACCGGCTGGCCGCGCAGAATGTATTCGCCGGGAGCGCGCGCCAGGGTGATCTGCGTGCCGGCTTCCTCAGCCAGATCGTTCAACCGGGTCAGCCCGGCAAAGCGGACAAAACCGCTCTTGGCGGCTGGGATATCAACGGCGTTGCCGGGTTTAGCCTCTTCACGTGCGCACAGCCCGCCCAGACAGGGTTTTTCCATCCGCGCGCGCAGGCTGGCGCGGGTGCGGATTTCGATCAGCCGCAGGGTGTGGTCCATGCTCCCAAGGCTCGACAGGTGATCAATCCAGCGCAGGATGGCGCCGACGATCAGGATCACCACGATGATGGTCAAGCCAAAGACCACCAGCGCGCCTTCCGGCGTGTAATAGCGGGCCCGGAACAGGATCACCGCGCTCAGCGAATAGATGAAGCCGCCCACAAAGGTTGCCAGAACCCGGTGGGTGACGGTGTCTTCCAGCAGCAGCCGGTAGACCCGCGGCGTCGCCATCGAGGCGGCGGTGCGGTAGGCGCTGACCATGACGTTGAGCGAAAAGGTGGTGACCGCCAGCATGCCCGACGCCAGGATCGTCAGCACCGGCAGCACTGCCTCGCGTCCGAAATCCTCGCTCAGACTGTCCGGCAGCAGCGGTTTCGCCAGCGGCGCCAGCAGCAAAGCCAGCAAGGAAAAAAGGGAAATCAGAACAACTCTGAACCAGAGTTGCCGTGCAATCCGGCCGAGGTGCAGCAGCGCCTTTTCTATCATGACCCTGAGACTATCCGGCGGGCACCCGTACTGTCGATCAGTTCATCAAACAATTTGCGCTCGGCCGCTGAAACCGGCTGGTGTCGCGGATAGCGCGGCACGGCGCGGTCGTTCAGAACCGGGGCGTCCCAGCCATCGGTGGTTGCAACAAAGCCGTGCAGCCCGGCCTCGCCAAAGACCTGCAAATAGCCCTGCAGCACCACATCCAGATAGCTGAGCAGAATAGGGTGCCGCGCGGTGATGCCATTTTTGTTTTCCGCGGCAACGGCATAGACTGAAATTTCCGGCGCCCCGCCCAGCCCGTGCTGCACTGCACCTGATGCAGGCAGCCGATCATAGGCGAACTCGCGCTCATCCAGTGCGGCCCAGTCTGCTCCGGGCACCTCGGCAATCAGCCCGTCAATTTCGCTGTCCGCGCAGGGCACCGCCGACAGGAAGGCGACCTCGCGCAGGGCGGTATGAACCCAGGCCCGCCGCCAGCCGCGCAGCCGTGCCGGTGCCGCACCGCCATAGGCATGCGTTGCCGTGTTCACAAGGCTGCCGTAGCCAAAGAAATATGGGGCTGTCATCCGCTCTGCCTATCGTTCGTGTTTCCGGTTATTGATGTATGTCAAACCGCTTTTTGCCGCCATGTGCAATAAGCGATGCACCATAGCTGCGGGAGCGACCCATGCGGATTACCAAAAGGACCAACATTGCCGTGCGGCTGCTGATGTATTGCGCCGCGCACAAAGACCGTCTGGTGACCAAGGCCGAGATCGCCGAATGCTGCAATATCTCGGAAAACCACCTTGCGCAGGTGATCAACCAGCTGAGCCAGCTTGGCTATCTGGCGACCCAGCGGGGGCGCAATGGCGGTATGAACCTGGGCAAGCCCGCATTGGATATCCGGATCGGCGATGTGTTCCGCGATGTCGAAGGCGGCCTGCCGATGGTAGAGTGCTTTGCCGACGCGGACAACACCTGCCCGTTGACCGATGCCTGCCGTCTCAAGCTGGCACTGGCTGATGCGGCACAGGCGTTTTACACCTCGCTTGATGACATCACGCTGGAGGCATTGGTGTGCGACAACCACGACCTGTTGCGCATTTTGCAGCCGGTCTCCTGCGGCGCCCGCTAAGACCGCCGCAGCGCCGTCTATTCCCTTGCGCGCAGGATGCGGGCGGGCTTTGCCGCCAGCGGGCGCAGGGCAAAGGCCAGCCCGGCCAGCAGTGTTGTCAGCACCCCGCCTGAGATCACCATCAGCGCATTCGTCCAGATCACCGCATAGCTGGTCTCGAACACATAGGCATTGATCGCCCAGGCTCCGGCAATGCCCGCCGCCAGCGCCACCAGCCCGGCGGCGGCGCCCAGCAGGGCGGACCGCAGGGCAAAGCTCAGCAGGATCTGTTTGCGCGGCGCCCCCAGGGTTTTCAGCAGTGCCGCCTCATACCGGCGCGCAGGTTCTCCAGCCGCGGCGGTGCCCAGCAGTACCAGAAACCCGGTCAGCAGCGTTGCTGCGGCGCCATAGGCGGTGGCGGCGGCCAGCTGGCGTAGAATGTCCGCCACCCGGTCGATCGCATCACGCATCCGGATCGCGGTGATATTCGGCATTTCGCGGGCCAGATCGCGCAGGATTGCGGCCTCGGCCTGCTCTTCGGCATAGACGGTGGCGATGAAACTATGCGGCGCACCGGCCAGGGCGGACTCGTTCAGGACCATCACAAACCCCATGCCCGCGGTGGAGAAATCCACATTGCGGAAGCTGGTGATGGTGCCCGTGATGTCGCGGCCCAGGATGTTCAGCGTCAGCGTGTCGCCCAAGGACAGCCCCAGTTCCTCCGCCTCCTCGGCAGCAAAGCTGATCTGCGGCGCCCCGGCGTAATCCGCAGGCCACCATTCACCGGCGGTAACCTCGGTGCTGTCAGGCCGGGCTGCGGCATAGGTGATGCCGCGGTCGCCGCGTACCACCCAGTGGTCGCCTGCAACCTCTGTGGCGGGCTGGCCGTTGATGCGGGTCAGAACCCCGCGCAGCATCGGTGCGTTCTCTACCCGGGTCACAGCCGGGTCATTCTCGACCCGCTCCAGAAACCCGGGCATCTGGCTGCGCTGGATGTCGACAAAGAAGTAACTGGGCGCCACATCCGGCAGGTTGCCCGCAATAGCGCGGCGCATGTTGCCGTCGATCTGGCCGATGGCGGCCAGCACCGTCAGGCCAAGACCCAGTGCCAGCACCGCAGGCACCGCACCGTCCCGTGCGCTGCCAATGGACGACAGCGCCCAGCGAAGGGCAGGCCGCCCCCTCGACGCGCCGGAACCGCGGCGGGCGAGAAAACCAATCCCCAGCGCCGCAACCAGCAGTACCATAAGCGCCCCCATCAGCCCGCCCGCTGTCCACAAGGTCAGCTGAACCGAGCCGCTGAACCAGGCAGCCATCCCCACCAGCGCCCCCAATGCCAGCGCGGTCGCCAGCAGATAACGGGGCGCAGGCAGCCGCGTTTGGCTGGCAAAAGCGTCCCGGAACAGCGAGGCGGCGCGGATGCGTTCCGCCCGCGCCAGCGGCCACAGGGCAAAGATGAAGGCGGTCAGGACGCCATAAATCGCCGCCTCGGCCAGTGCGGACGGATAGATTGAAAACACTGCCGGGAACGGCAGCTGCGCGGCAATCAGCGGCCCAAGCAGCATTGGCCCCAAGCCGCCCAAAACCAGGCCGATCCCCACCCCGATCAGCGTCAGCGCGCCGATCTGCAGGAAATAGGTCAGGAAAATCGTCTGCCGCTCCGCCCCCAATGTGCGCAGGGTGGCGATGGTGGCGGTCTTGGTTGCCAGATAGGCGCGCACCGCAGCAGACACGCCAACCCCGCCCACCGCCAGGCCGGACAGGCCCACCAGCACCAGAAACCCGCCGAGACGTTCCACAAATGAGGATATCCCCGGCGCGCCATTTCTTGCATCGCGCCAGCGCATGCCGGTTGTCTCAAACAGGCCCTCTGCCTCTGCCTGCAGTGCGTTCAAGTCACGGCCTGTCGGCAGTTCCATGCGGTATTTGGTGTCAAACAGTGTGCCCGGCTCCAACAGCCCGGAACCCGCCAGATCCGCTGTCCGCACCATAGTGCGCGGGCCCAGTTCAAAGCCCGAGGCCGCGGCGTCCGGCTCCAGCACGATCAGCGCCATCAGCCTGAAATCCTGCGTGCCCAGCCGGAACGTATCGCCCGGCTGCAATCCCAGCCGGTCCGCCAGTACCCGGTCCATAACACCGCCCGGCAGGCCCATTGCGCCTGCCAAAGCGGTCTCCAAGGGTATCGGTGGCGAAAGCTGCATCGTTCCCTTCAACGGGTACAGCCCGTCCACCGCCTTCACCTGGGTCAGCCCGCGCTCCTCGCCTACAGTTGCCATCGAGCGGAACTCGGCAATCTCGGAATAGCGGACCGCATTCCGGTCCAGCCAGCCGCGCTCGTCCTCATTGGCAAAGCGGTAGGTGAAGTTCAGCTCGGCGTCGCCGCCCAGGATGGTCGCGCCTTCGCGAGACAGCCCGGTTTCAATCGACGTCCGGATCGAGCCGATGGCAGCAATCACCCCGACCCCCAGCGCCAGACAGGCCAGAAAAATGCGGAACCCTTTCAGGCCGCCGCGCAGCTCGCGCAGGGCAAAGCGCCAGGCGAGGCGGAAGGCGGCAGCATTCATTCCGCGGCCTCGCGCGCGGCGGCGTCATCCACCCGCCCGTCGCGCAGCCGGACCACCCGGTCGCAGCGGGCCGCCAGTTCCGGCGCGTGGGTCACCATCACCAGCGTGGCGCCGTACCGGTCGCGCAGACCAAACAGCAGATCCATCACTGCCTCGCCGTTGGTCTCGTCCAGATTGCCGGTGGGTTCATCAGCCAGCAGGATCGCAGGCCGCGGCGCCAGTGCACGGGCCAAGGCCACGCGCTGCTGCTCACCGCCCGACATCTGCGCCGGGAAGTGGCCGGCGCGATGACCAAGGCCAACTGCCTCCAGTTCCGCCTGGGCGCGGTCAAAAGCATCCTTGACGCCCGCCAGCTCCAGCGGCGTGGCGACATTTTCCAGCGCCGTCATGGTCGGGATCAGGTGAAAGCTTTGAAACACCACCCCCATGTTGTTGCGGCGGAACCGTGCCAGCGCGTCCTCGTCCATTGCCGTCAAATCCTGGCCAAGCGCTGTGATTGTGCCGCCGGTTGCCTGCTCCAGCCCGCCCATCAGCATCAAGAGCGAGGACTTGCCGGACCCGGACGGCCCCACCAGCCCCAACGTCTCCCCCCGCCGCACATCCAGCGAGATGCCGTGCAAAATCTCTACCGGGCCGGTATTGCTATTCAGGGTCAAAGACGCATCTAACAGATGCAGAACGGGGCTGTTATCGTTGGTCATCGGGCCTGCCTGTTGGATCCACCTATCGGATATGGAGTTTTTGCGGCGATGCACAAGATACTGGCGCTGTTGAGTTTGCTGCTTTTTTCAAACGCCGCCTGGGCTGAGCCGCTGCGGATCACGGCATTGGGCGACAGTCTGGTGCAGGGTTACGGGCTGCCGCAGGACCAGGGTCTGGTGCCGCAGCTGGAGCACTGGCTGAATGAAAACGGCGCCGAAGTGGTGCTGCAGAATGCCGGTGTGTCCGGCGACACCACCGCCGGCGGGGCAGAGCGGGCGGAGTGGACGCTGTCGGACAATCCCGACGGTTTGATCGTGCTTTTGGGCGGCAACGACCTGCTGCGCGGCCTGGCGCCGGCGGCGGCACGGACCAATCTGGCCCTCATCCTGCAGGAAGCCGAAACCTTGGGTATTGAAACCCTGCTGATCGGCATGAAGGCACCGGGCAATTACGGGCCGGACTACAAGACCGCTTTTGACGCGATATACCCGGACTTGGCTGCCGAATTCGATGCGGTGCTGCATCCGGATGCTTTTGCGGGCATTGCAGCAGAGGCGGGCGGCGACCCGGCAGCGGCGCAGGCCTATTTGCAGGATGACGGCATCCACCCGAATGCCCGGGGCGTTGCGCTGAACGTGGCTGCGATCGGACCGGCAGCCCTGCAGCTGGTCACGGCGATTCAACAATGAAAACAGCCCCGGCGGGCAGGGCTGTTTGAAAGCTCTCAGGCGTGATCAGAAGTTCGGATCAGGAGGCCAGTGCGATATCAACCGCGGACTCGCGGCCGTCGCGGCCAGCCTGCAGTTCGTAAGTCACTTTCTGATTGTCGGCCAGGCCGGTCAGCCCTGATCGCTCAACTGCGGAAATGTGGACAAAAATGTCCTTGCCGCCATCATCGGGTGCAATAAAGCCGTAGCCTTTGGTGGTGTTGAACCATTTGACGGTGCCAGTCGCCATCGTCGTATTCTCCTAAGTCGTCTCAATTCTCTGCCCGCGTCATGCGGCAGAACGGCAGCGGTCTGCAAAGAGTCATAACCGCGCCGGTAAGGCAACAGTGATGATACTCGCGTGACGTTGCGGTGACAGAATTGAGTAGGAATCACCCCAGGCGCAAGAAAAAATCCAAAGTGACGCCGTGTCTCCGGCAGAACCGTGCCTAAAGCACTGTCACAACCGTGCCGAGCGGAACCCGCTGATACAGATCCGTAACGTGCTCATTCATCATCCGGATGCAGCCGTTGGATACCGAGTGCCCGATGGTCTGCGGCTGGTTGGTGCCATGGATGCGGAAATAGGTGTCGATGCCGTTCTGAAACAGATACAGGGCCCGCGCACCCAGCGGATTTTCCGGCCCGCCGGGCTGAATGTACTCATTGTCGACAAACTTGGCATAGGCCCGCGGATCGCGTTCGATCATCTCGTCGGTCGGGCGCCAGGTGGGCCAGACCTTTTTGCGTTCGATCACGGCAGTGCCGGTGAACTCCAGACCGGCCTTGCCGACACCAACGCCATAGCGCATCGCCTTGCGCTTGTCGGTGACAAAGTAAAGGTAGTAGGAGCGCGGCAGCACCAGGATCTGCCCCGGGGCAAAATCCTTGCGGATCCGGACCTCCTGCGGGGTGGGATCAAAGGGAGCGGGGTCTTTCTTGCGGGCCAGCGCAGGCAGCGGAAGCAAGGTTGCTGCGGCGGCCGCAGTACCGGTACTCAGAATTTTCCGGCGTGAAATCATGGCTAAATCTCCGGATGTCTGTTGTGTCGTCTAATCATCTTCCGGCGTGGAATGCGCCGGGTCAACGGGTTTCCGCAGACGGGCCGGCAAGTGTTGCAAGCGTAGCAGCAGTCAGGGTGCAGACGGCAATCCAGCCAAAGTACCAGAATTTCCCGGCCAACAGGTCCTCGGCGTAAGACGCGGCGAATTGCGCCTTGCCTGCTGCCGCGATGGCAAAGGCCGCGGCACCGAAGACCGCGAAACCCGCGGCTGCCAGCCAGCGTGGCAGGTGCAGCAGCCGGACGGCAAGGGCCAGCGCAAGACCGGGCAGGGCGCCCAGCCAGATCACTTTGCCCGCCCACCAGGGATGTGCCCCCAGGCCTGCGGTCAGATTCATAAAATGCGCCAGTTCGGCGGCTGCCAGAACGGCCGCAAGCGGCGGCAGGAGGCGGAGTATCTGTTGCATGCCTTTGATATTGAAGCGGCGGCCTGCAGCTTCCAGTGCTGATTACAGGTTTGTGAAGCTCCGGCGGCGTCTCTTGCGGCCTGGCAGCCGATGTCTGTATCAGGGCAGGATTGAAGCGGAGGAACCATCATGGGTGCCAAGACCCTGACCTGCCTGGCCTGTGCCCAGCTGAACCGGGTGCCGGAGGACAAGCTGGGCAAAGACCCCAATTGCGGCAGCTGCGGCGCGGCGCTGATGCCGGGCAAGCCGGTGGACGTGGACCCGGCCACATTGCAGAAGGCGGCGCAGAATGACGATCTGCCACTGCTGGCCGATTTCTGGGCGCCCTGGTGCGGGCCCTGCCGGACAATGGCACCGGAGTTTACCAAGGCCGCTAAGGCATTGGGCAGCAAGGCGCGGCTGGTCAAGCTGAACACCCAGGACCACCCGTCCACAGGCGCGCGATACCGCATCCGCGGCATCCCGACCCTGGTCGCCTTTGAACGCGGCAAAGAGAAAAAGCGCCAGGCCGGCGCGATGCGGCAAGGCCAGATCGTCAGCTGGCTGCGCAGCTAGGCGCGGTTGCCGTAGGCTTGTCCGATGACCGGCTGCGACTGCAGCCAGCAGCGCAGGGAAAGAACAGCGATCACCAGCACGGTCGCGCCCAGCCCGGCTGCCGGATACAGCAGCAGGCTCAGCCACAGCGGCAGCGCGGCCACAAAAAATCCAAACGCCGTGGCGCACATTCCGGTGATCATGCCTGCGAACAGTCCAGCCCAAACCATGGCAACTCCTTCTCCGGGAGCAATCTAGCCTGACCGCCCCAGTGTCTCTCAAGACTATCTTGCGGGCAATTTTGCTTAAAAAAGGTTTAAAATGTGTCAATAGGCTGGGCAGAGCTGCGCGAAAGGGTGGTGCAGGCCTATTTTGAGGTCAGCGCCACACCGTCCTTGGCCTTGGGCATCTTGCCCTTGCCCTTCTGCAGCACATGGGTCAGCTCATGCGCCAGCAGGTCGGTATCCTTGGCGAATGCAGGCTTCATCACATAGATGTTGTTGCCGACGGTAAAGGCTTTGGCTTTCAGTTCCTTGCAGACGTCCTTGGCATTGCCGCCGACATGCACCCTGACCTTGCCCAGATTGCCGCCGAAATGCGCCTCCAGCCCTTTGCGCAGATCGCCGGGCAGTTTCTTCTCGGACGTGCCTTCGGGTTCGGTCTTGAGCTTCTTGCGCTTGGCCTGCTTGCCGCCAAGCGCCTCGACCTGTGCCTTCACTTCTTCCGGTTTCAGAGCCATGGGATTCATCTCCAATGCATAAACCAACAATTGGCGCACAGAGCGCCTGAGGCGATGGTAGCGCGGAGTTGCGGAAAGACGAAACAGAGAGGAGAGGCCGTTGATGACGCTCCCTCATTGACGGTTCAGCCAAGCATCATCAAGCATCATAATGGCTGTTCAGAGGACGGGAGGCCAATCTCCCGGGTCCGCCCAGGCAGCCGCTGTCGCAGCTGTTTGATCCCGCAGTGTGATGGTGCGGTCCTCTCGGTGGACGGGAAGCAAGCACTAGCTCACCTGGCATTTTCCCCGTGACACGGGGTGCGCATCAAAGCAGCTAAATTGTGCAAGGTTATGCTTCATTGGCAACTAAAGGAATTGGCGATCCCTGAAGGACTCGAACCCTCAACCTGCTGATTAGAAGTCAGCTGCTCTATCCAGTTGAGCTAAGGGACCGCTTGGCGCCAGTTATGACAGGCGGGTGCCAAGGGTCAAGCCGCTGCGCGCAAGTCCAGGTGCATGAATACTGACCAAGGGTCCGCTGCGTAGTCCCCAAAGGGCGCGCATTGCTTAAAACCAAGGGATTCATACAGCCTGCGCGAAGGCAGAAAATCATCGGTGGAGCCAGTCTCCAGAAAGAGGCCTGTGGCCTCTTCTTTGCGGGAAAGCTGCAGCAGGAATTCCAGCATTGCGCGTCCTGCTCCGCTGCCGCGGGCCTCGGACACCGTGTGCATGGACTTCAATTCGCGTGCGCCGCCTTCCAGCAGTTTCAGCGCCCCCATGGCAACCGGTTTGCCGCCCCGGCGCAGCAGAAAGAACTGTACATCAGGACCTTCAAGGCCGCTTGTATCCAGCGCGTGGCAGCTTTCTTCCGGCGATTGTGCCGCCATTTGCGAAAGATGCCGCCGGATCAGGGCTGAAGCTTCCGGTCCGGCCGGGTCTTCCGGGCTGATCTCAAAGCGGGGCATAATGTGCTGCACCTCCTGCTCTTGGGGATGTGTATAGAATTTCTGCAATCTGTCTCAGGCACAAGACAGCTACCCTTTACCCCTCAGTGTCAAGATATGACGGCACCTTGCCGTCACGTTGAAACCGGCCCGGAGGTGCGGCACGTTTGGCGTGGCTGCCGGTGTTTTTCAGACGCAGAGCCGCAACAGTGCTGCGGATCAGGTGCCGGGGATAGGGAATTCGACAATCCGCCAATAGCGGTCAACCATATCGACTAGTTGCAGAAAATCACGCCCTGCTGTTTCCTTCACGATATAGCCTGCTGCATTCAATTCATAGGCAGCTTCGATGTCCTGCTCGTGGCTTGAGGTCGTCAGGAAGAATACCACTGACCTGCTGAGTTCAGGATCTGCGCGCAATTCCTGGACCAGCTCGATGCCGCTCATCCGCGGCATCTTGATATCAACCAGCAGCACATAGGGCTGTTGGACCTTGTCCTTGCCGCCCGTCCCGCGGAGGTAATCCAGCGCCTCAAGCCCGTCGATCGCGCGTGTGATCTCATTTGCGATTTTGACTTTCTTGAATGCCCGCTCAACGGCCTTGGCGTCCCCGTGGTCATCATCCACCAGAATGATGTTCAGATCCTTATGAGAGGTCTGCCCGCCGCTGTTCATTCTCATCATACTTTGGCTATCCTTTGTTTGGGCAGGCTGGCTTGGGCCAAGTGAACCGGAATGCGCAGCCTTCACCCGGCGAAGACTGCAAAGAGATTTTGCCGCCCGCATTTTCCACGTGTTTCTTGACGATCGCCAGGCCGATACCGCTGCCTTCGACCACGTCGCGCGACTTCAGTGTTTGAAACATCTTGAAAATCTGCTCGTGAAACTGCGGATCAATACCGGGACCGTCATCGGCGACCGTAATGGCATACATGCCGCCGTCGTCTTCCAGCAGCACGTCAACCACGCCTGTGCTGGTTTCGTTGTGCTTGATCGCGTTGGAGATCAGGTTGGCCAAGATCTGCTTCAACGGCATGTTCGGAAGCTGGATGGCGGCGAAACCGGGGTCGGTATTGATGGTGACCCCCTTTGGCTGGTCGAGCAGCATCAGTACTTCATCCATCAGATCGCTGCCTGGCATCAGCTGTTGATATCTGGCGTCCGTCTTGCGCCCGGCACGGGAATACTCGTGCAAGTCGTCCAGCAGTTGTTCCATCCTCGAAATCCGGGACTGGATGAGCTGCAGGTTTTCCCGGCTCTCATCGTCCAAGGCGTCGGCGAGATCCTCCTCCAGCCAGCTGGAGGCGTTTCCGATAACCCGCAGAGGCGCCCGCAGATCATGGGAGGCAATATAGGCGAAATCGTCCAGATCCTGGTTCGAACGGGACAGATCATTGATGAACTGCTCGCGCTCCGCTTCGGCGCGCTTCTGTTCGGATATGTCGCGGACGATACCGCTGAACAGATGGTGGCCGCCGATCCGGACTTCGCTGACAGACAATTCTAGCGGGAAGACACTGCCGTCTTTGCGTTGTCCCTGAACCTCACGGATAGTGCCAATGATTTTCCTTTGTCCGGTCCTGAGGTAGTTGCGGAGGTAGCTATCATGCTCGGAATGGTAAGGATCCGGCATCAGACATTTGATGTTCCGGCCAATGACGTCACCGGCCGCATATCCGAAAATACACTCGCAGGCGCGGTTGTAGCTCAAAATTGCCCCTTCGGTGCTGATGCTTATCATCCCTTCGACTGTGTTGTCCTGTATGGCGGCAAGCTCAGTCGTTTTCTGCACCAGCGAAAGCTGGGCTGCTTTCTGCTGGCGAACGATGAAGGCAAGCGCCCAAAGCGCCAATACAGTAAGTGCCCGGTTGGTCAGGACGATCCATTCATTGACCCCGACACGCGGAAACAGCAGATAGCCAAGAATCGTCAGCACAGTGGTAGCTGCCGCATACTTGTAGGCCGTGTTCGGATTATCATCCCAAAGAGCGCACAGGACAACGGCCACATAGATAAGGCCGCCCGCAATCCCAAGCGGCGTCAGCAGATCGAAGATAAAACCGGCGCCAACGAGCAGGGCTGCAGTGCCGTGCGTCAGGTACCGGATGCGATTGCCCCGGAGTGGCTGGGAGGCGTCCGTTTGTGTGGAAAATGTCATCCTTGGGGCTTTCTGCTGCTGCGCAAGCGGACCAAAGCCTGCTTACTGATCGCTGGTATTCCCTGCTGCGCGCTGCATACGGGCCGGCATTTTTGACCAGATTACACTCTTTAGAGATTTCAGCAATAGGTGCGCAACTCTAAGTTGCTGATTACAGACAGGCTGCTTGCTGGGCGCTCCTTAGGCTATGGCACATAACCAAAAAGTAACCGTTGCAGCCGTGTCGATGGCAAAGAGGACACGGGCCGCTCCCCGATGCCTGGGCAGTTTCGAGCACAAATTTGGCTACTCTCTGGCTCTGCCGATCGGGCAGCGCTTGAACTATTGCCGCTTTGGTTTGCCACCCTCGGCGTCCGGCAGTCTGGATATCCCGCGCCGCTGCAAGCAACGATGCTATGTATGAGACTGCCAGCGCCACCGGTTCGAGAGAGCATTTGAATCGCGGCAGGTGCGGGATCGCGGGCTGTAGAGCGCAGCCGTATCATCAGAGCCGTGGCGCCTCACCCGATTGATCTCTCCGGGAAATTATGTGCATCAAGGCTGTCATGGTTTGCAAGCTGCCGCATATCCGCCCGGGCCAAAGCGTCGGGCTTCTGGGAGGGTCCTTTGATCCGCCGCACCGCGGCCATGCGGCGATTTCCCTTGCGGCCCTGCGGCGGTTCGGACTGGATCACCTGTTCTGGCTGGTGTCCCCGGGCAACCCATTGAAAGCGCGCCAGCCGGCCGCCCTGCAGCGGCGGATCGCAGCGTCGCAAGACCTGATCCAGCACCCGCGCATCCACATCAGCGGCATCGAGGCGGATCTCGGCACCCGCTACACCGCCCAGACTCTGCGCCACCTGCGCCGCCGCCATCCGGGCGTGCGCTTTGTTTGGCTGATGGGGGCGGACAACCTGACCCATTTCCATCGCTGGAAAGACTGGCAGCAAATCCTGGACACCGTGCCGGTGGGGGTGCTGGCACGGCCGAACGACCGTATCTCAGCGCGGTTTTCCCCCGCAGCGCGCTTTGCCCGGCAGTCAATGCTGAAAGGCTGCCAGAGCCATTTGCTGGCGCGGGCTACGGCTCCGGCCTGGTGTTTTGTCAACGTGCCGATGGTGGATGTCAGCTCAACCGAAATCCGGGCCCGCGGCGAATGGTCAGCGGCGGAGCACAGCTGAGGCCAGACCGGCGGACAGCACCACCGCCAGCCCGGCCCAGGTCCAGGCATCGGGCAGCTGGCTGAAGACGGCCCAGCCGAGGCTGACAGCGGCGACCAGCTGGAAATAGACCATTGGCGCCAGTTTCACCGCCTGCACCCGGCCATAGGCAAACAGCAGCAGCAGATTGCCGGTCATTGAAAACGCCGCGCTGCCCACCGTCAGTGCGGCGGTCGAGGGCGAAAACTCCGGCAGGCTGCCGAGGCCCAGAGGCAGCATCAGGATGGCGGAAAGCAGCAGCTGGGTCAGGCTCAGCTCCAACGGCGACCCCAGATGCGCCAGCCAGCGCGAACTGGTCAGGAAACCGCCATAGAAACATCCTGCCAGCACCGCCCACAGCAGGTTGATGGAGCCTCCCAGGCCAGGCCGCACCACCATCAGCACGCCGAGGAATCCAAGTCCCATCAGCAGGCTGCGCAGCAATGTCGCCTGTTCCCGCAAAAGCAGGACCGACAGCACATAGCTGATTACCGGACCGACAAAGAAGGCGGCAAAGACATTGGCCAGCGGCTCGGTCGCGAGCGCCAGCTGGATCGAAAAGATGCCGCCGGTCAGCAGTCCGGCCCGCAGCCACAGCCGCCAATCGCCCAGCAGCGCATAGGCCCGGCGCGGCACAAACGGCAGGATCAGCGCGGTGCCGATGGCAAACCGCGACCAGGCGACAAACGCCGGTGTGGCCAGCCCGCCGCCCGTCAGCAGCTTCCCGCACAGATCGCCCGCAGGGATCATTGACATGGCCACGAACATAAGGATGACTGCTTGCAACATGCTGCCAGCGGTAGCAGGACTTCCCACCGGGAAAAACCCCGGATCCTGCGGCGGATTGCCGTGGAAACGGGATTGAAGAAGAGCAGGTCCTGACACTAAAAATGAATAAGATGACTTCACGCCGGACATTCCTCCTTTCCGGGCTTGCCGCTTTGGCGGGTTCCTCAGCGCTGGCCAATGCGCCGGCGGTATCGCTGCGGCCCGTTGCGCGCCGTGTCAGCTCTCTTGCGGCCGGAGCGGACGGGCTCAAGGCACTATTGGCGCGGGCCAATCTGCCGGGCCAGGCGGTCTGTGCGGTGGCCGATGTGAAAACCGGCAAGCTGCTGGAATCCTCGGGCCGGGCCGAAGCCCTGCCGCCTGCCAGCGTCGCCAAGGCGCTTACCGCGCTGTATGCGCTGGATGTACTGGGTGCGGATCACCGGTTCGAGACCCGCATACTGGCGACCGGCGGTGTCGCGGGCGGCGTGGTCAAGGGCGACCTGATCCTGGCCGGCGGCGGCGACCCTATGCTCAACACCGATCATCTGGCACTGCTGGCCAAGGCGTTGAAAAACGCCGGCGTGCGCGAGGTGCGGGGCAGATTCCTGGTCTGGGACAGCAGCCTTCCTGCGGTCAAAACCATCGATCCGGGCCAGCCCGACCATGTCGGCTATTCCCCCGCCGTGTCCGGCATCGCGCTGAACTTCAACCGGGTGCATTTCGAATGGAAACGCGCGTCCGGCGGCGGCTGGGCGATCACCATGGACGCAAGGACCGAGAAATACCGTCCCGAAGTGGTCAATGCGCAGATGAAAATCGCCTCGCGCTCGGGGCCGGTCTATACCTATGCCGAAAAAGGGGGGGTCGATCACTGGACTGTCGCCGCCAAGGCGCTGGGCAAGGGCGGATCGCGCTGGCTGCCGGTCCGCAACCCTGCGGCCTATGCCGGCGATGTGTTCCGCACCCTGGCACGGGCAAACGGGATCAAGCTGGACAAGGCAAAATCCGCCAAATCCTTGCCCCAGTCGCAACTGCTGGCCCGGCATCACAGCCCGCCGCTGGACATGATGCTCAAGGCGATGCTGAAATACTCCAACAACCTGATGGCCGAGATGATCGGCATGTCCGCCACCGCCGCACGCGGCAGCCGGCCTGCTTCGCTCAAGGCCTCCGCCGCCGAAATGAACCGCTGGGCTGCCGGAAAATACGGCATGTCCGGTACCAGGCTGGTGGATCATTCCGGCCTTGGCGAGGCGTCGCGGATGACGCCGGGGGATCTGACCGGTGCATTGGTTGCGGCCTACAAGGCGGGCCGGCTCAAGCCGCTTCTGAAACCCTTCCGGATGCGCGATGCCAAGGGCGGTATCGTCAAGGGTCACCCGATCAAGGTCGCGGCCAAGACCGGCACGCTTAATTTTGTCTCGGGCCTGGGCGGTTTCATGACCGCTGCGGACGGGACGGTACTGGCCTTTGCCATTTTCACTGCTGACCAGAAAACGCGTGCCCGCATCCCCCGCGCACAGCGTGAACGCCCCAAGGGCGCGCGCGGCTGGAACCGCCGCGCCAAGAAGCTGCAACAGCAACTGATCGAACGATGGGGCGCGGTCTACGGCAGCTGACCCGGGTCTGGGACAGGCGGGATTGGTCTGGGCATATTGCCAAAATCTGGACGTTTTGTCCGGTCCGGTTGCATGGCAAACCTGCGCAGGACGGCGGCGCAAGCTGCCGCGGAACTGCTTAGAAAAGGATGCCTGCCATGACCGGTCTCACCAACGAACACGGCCAGCCCATCGGTGCGCCGCTGCCGGACTGGCGCGGGGCCCGGCACCCCGGCCACACCGGCATGGCTGGGCAATACTGCCGGGTTGAGCCATTGAACGCGGACCGCCACACCGCGGATCTGTTTGCGGCTTTCCAGCAGGACCGAACCGATGCGATATGGACCTATGTGCCCTATGGCCCCTTTGAGACGCCGGCTGGACTGCGGGCCTGGGTGCAGGCGGTCAGCGGCGTGGAGGCGCAGCCCTGCTTCGCGGTCATCAACGGGGACAGCGGCAAGGCCGAAGGCATTGCCAGCTATATGCGCATTCAGCCCGCCCACGGCGTGATCGAGGTTGGCGGCATCACCTTTGCCCCGGCGCTGCAGCGGACGCGGGCGGCGACCGAGGCGATCTATCTGATGATGGCACGGGTGTTTAATGATTTGGGCTGCCGCCGCTTTGAATGGAAATGCGACGCCTTGAATGCGCCGTCCTGCCGCGCGGCAGAGCGTTTCGGTTTCACCTATGAAGGTCTGTTCCGCCAGGCCATTGTGTATAAGGGCCGCAACCGCGATACCGCTTGGTATTCAGTGTTGGATGTTGAGTGGCCCAAGCTTGAAGCCGCCTATCAGGCGTGGCTTGATCCAGCAAACTTCGGTGGCCAAGGACAGCAGAAGCAAAGCCTCCGCACTTTGATCGCAGTAGCCAGACGGACGGGCTGATACCGCAGGACCCTGAGCAGCCAGTCCCGCCCGCGCTTGGCTGCTTATACTTCACCAGGTCAAAAGTCCGGAAAACCGCACGGTGGCAGCAATTTCCGCCACGCTGGCCGACCCGGCACCGGGTTCTTCTTCTGGCTGAAAATATCCGGGGGGAGGCCGCAAGGCCGGGGGCAGCGCCCCCTTCCGCCGTTCAGATCATACGTCGTTCAGACCATGTGCCGCGCCCGTGCCCCGCGTTCGATGGCCGCGGCATGCAGCCGGTCGATGTTCAGCTCATAGCGGACCTCCGCCAGGAACTCGAGCTCGGTCTCGCCCAGGATCCCGTCCGCAGCCGCCACATCGCAGGACAGCGCATAAGCGGTTTCAAACAGCCGCTCCGGCAGATCGCCGCGAATGAGGCCGAACAGCGCCGCCAGACCGTCTTCCTGTTCAAACAGGTCCAGAACCGTCTGCGAGACCCGCGTCACCCGGTCGATGTCGTAATCGGCAAACACCGGCAGCATGTTGACCGCGGACTGGATTTTCACCAGCTCGGCGGTGCGGATATTTTCGTCCGAGGCAGAAACCGCCACCATCAGCGCCACCAGACAGTCCTGCGGGGACATCGGGTGCGGGGTTTGCTCACTCATGGACGGAATCCTTCTTTGCGCAATATTGATCCGGCCACGATAGGTAGGCCGGCGGCGAGGTTCAACAACAGGCTGCGGCTGCGCGGAGTTTTTATCCGCTCTACGGCGGCAAAAGACGGCGCTGCCCGGCCAGTGATTATTGACTCATGCTGCATCAGCACAATAGAGGAAAGGGCTGGATGCATGGGGCATCCGCACTGATCATGCGGCCCCTGGAAAACCGGAAATGACGCCGCCGATGGAGAACACAAATGTCTGATGTGCGCGAAGAAGCTCTCAAGAGCAAAGCCTGGCCGTTTGAAGAGGCCCGCCGGGTTCTCAAACGTTACGCCAAGGGCGCGCCGGAAAAGGGCTATGTTCTTTTTGAGACCGGCTATGGCCCCTCGGGCCTGCCGCATATCGGCACCTTTGGCGAAGTCGCCCGCACCACCATGATCAAGACCGCATTTGAACTGATCTCGGACATTCCAACCAAACTGATCTGCTTCTCGGATGACCTTGACGGGATGCGCAAGGTGCCGGGCAATGTGCCCAACGCCGACCGCCTGCATGAGCATCTGCAAAAGCCGCTGACCTCGGTGCCGGATCCGTTTGGCACCCACGAAAGCTTCGGCCACCACAACAACGCCATGCTGCGCCGCTTCCTTGATACCTTCGGATTCGAGTATGAGTTTTACTCGGCGCAGGAGTTCTACAAATCCGGCCAGTTCGACGAGGTGCTGAAACGCGCCGTCGACAAATACGACGACGTCATGGCGATCATGCTGAAGTCGCTGCGCGAAGAGCGCCGCCAGACCTATTCGATCTTCCTGCCGATCCATCCGGAAACCGGCCGCGTCCTGTACGTGCCGATGAAAAAGGTCTGCGCCGAGACCTACACCGTCACCTTTGACGACGAAGACGGCAAGGAATGGACCCTGCCGGTCACTGGCGGCAACGTGAAGCTGCAGTGGAAGCCGGACTTTGGCGCCCGCTGGGCGGCGCTGGAAGTCGATTTTGAGATGTACGGCAAGGACCATTCCACCAATACCCCGATCTATGATGGCATCTGCCGGGTGCTGGGCCACCGCGCACCGGAGCATTTCACCTATGAGCTGTTCCTGGATTCCAATGGCCAGAAAATTTCCAAGACCTCTGGCAACGGTATCTCGATCGACGAATGGCTGACCTATGCCTCGACCGAGAGTCTTGCGTATTTCATGTACCAGAAGCCGAAGACCGCCAAGCGTATGCATTTCGACGTGATCCCCAAGGCGGTCGACGAATACCACCAGCAGCTGCGCGCCTACCATGGCCAGGACCTGAAGGGTCAGCTGAACAACCCGGTCTGGCACATCCACGGCGGTGACGTGCCGCAGTCGGATATGGTGGTGCCGTTCTCGATGCTGCTGAACCTCGCTTCGGCCTCCAGCGCCGAGGACAAGGCAACGATGTGGGGCTTCATTAACAAATACGCGCCTGATGCGACCCCGGAAAGCAATCCAACGATGGATCAGGCGGCAGGTTTTGCCGTGGCCTATTTCAACGACTTCGTGAAACCGGCCAAAGTGTTCCGCCTGCCCACCGATCAGGAGCGTGCAGCGCTGCAGGATCTGGCGGATGCGCTGAAATCGCCCGAGGCTGCGCTGGCAGCCATCGCCAAGAAAAACGAACTGGCCGGCAATGATGATGAGCTGCCCGAGGCTGATTTCGCGGATGAGGAATTCCTGCAGTCCGTGGTCTTTGCCATCGGCAAGATCCACGGCTTCGAGCCGCTGCGCGCCTGGTTCTCGGCGATCTACGAGGTGCTGCTGGGTGCCTCCCAAGGCCCCCGTTTCGGCGGCTTCATCGCGCTTTACGGCGTCGCGGACACCATCGCGCTGATTGAGCAGGCGCTGGCGGGCGAGCTGGCGTAAGCTTTCGCGCAATCGTGATCAGCAAGGGCGCGGGTTTCCGCGCCCTTTTCTTTTTCAGCCCTGCGCGGCGGTCTGCGGCCTTGTTCCGCGCTATGCGCCAGCTCCGTCAAAAAACTTTTTGACGCAACGTCACTTTGCCCTAACTGGAGTCAAACGGACCGGGAGGGGCAGATGCGCAGTGTTCTGTTTGCGGGGGTAAGTGTTTTTCTTCTGGCCTTCCCGGCAATAGCTCAAAGGGAGCCGGTCACAGCTGTGATCGGCTCTCAGATTTCTGCCTTCCTAAACAATGATACCGAAACCGCCTTCTCCTACGCTTCGCCGTTGATCCGGCGCATATTCGGCACCCCGGACCACTTTGCCGCGATGGTGCGCCAGGGCTACCCGATGGTCTGGCGGCCCGCCGAAGTGCGCTATCTGGACTTGCGCGAAGTGGCAGGCAGCTATTGGCAGCGGGTGATGATCACTGACACAAAGGGCCGCGTGCACCTCTTGGATTACCAAATGGTTAAGCCTGGAAGTGAATGGAAAATCAACGCGGTACAGCTATTGAACGGGCATGCTGAAGGCGCCTAGGCCCAGGCCTGCGCACGCACCGCTGGGCGGAATTTAACGCGGCATCTGTAAACCCTTTTCCCTGAACGCGACATGCTCAGCAGGAGAAGGAACTCTCATGAACAAGGCAATCACCGAAGGTTTGCAGCTGATGCCGCCAGCATTTGCGGATGGTCTGGACGTCTGGTCCAGCGGCGACGGCACTCCCGGATCAGACACCTATGACGGCGCCGCCAATGCAGTCTTTGTGGCGGCGGACGCTGATTTCGGCGGCTGCCTGGAGATGCAGAAGACTGAGAACACCCAGAAGCTGCGCTTCATGGGTCAGACGCCGCTGCAACCGGGCTGCTATTTGCAGATAAAGGTCCGGGTGAAGGCGGTCAGCGGTGCGCTGCCTGCGGTCCGCGTTGCAGGCTGGGCGGGGGCCAGCGGCGGCAGCCATATCGGCGGTGTGACTGAGACTGCGCCGCAGGTCTCGTTGACCGCCTATGGCCAAGTGGTGGATGTCACCGGCATTGTCGGCAGCGGTAGCCGCGGCGGGGTGGACATGCCCTGGGGGCGCAATGCGGCCTACGGCCATTTCGGCCTCGACCTGACCGGCGCCAACGGCGGCGTGGTGCGGATCGACGACATTGAGATCACCGACATCACCAGCGCCTTTGTGCGGGATATGCTAAGCGTGGTGGACGTCACCGACTATGGTGCGGTGGGCAATGGCAGCTTTGATTGCACGGCGGCCTTTGAAGCGGCGGACGCGGCAGCAGACGGGCGGCGCATCCTGGTGCCCGCAGGGGATTTCCGCCTGAACAGCACCGTTTCACTGAACCACCAGGCCGTGTTCGAAGGCACCGTTTCCATGCCGGACAGTCAGATGCTGTTGCTGACAAAGAACTTCGATTTCCCCGCATATGCGGCGGCATTCGGCAATGAGGAGCTGGGGTTCAAAAAGGCGTTTCAGGCGCTGATCAATAACGCAGATCACGAATCCCTGGATCTGAAGGGCCGCAAGATCACCGTCACCGGGCCGATCGACATGCAAGCCGCAGTCCCGAACAAAAGCTCTTATGCGACCCGCCGGGTGATCCGCAACGGCCAATTGGAGGCCGCCAGCAATGCGGCCTGGGACACCGGTGCGGTGACCTCGCAGGCAACCTACAGTGCCTCGGACTCCAAAAAACTGACCAATGTTGCGAACATCGCGAATATTGCAGTTGGCTCGTTGGTCGAAGGCGCCGGAGTGGGCCGCGAGATTTATGTGAAATCCAAAAATACCGGCGCCGGAGAGCTGACCCTCAGCGCGGCGCTTTATGATGCCGAAGGCACCCAGACGTTCACCTTCCGCGACTTCAAATATCTGGTGGATTTCAGCGGCTTCAGTTCGCTCAGCAAGTTTGGCATGGAAGGCATCGAATTCCAGTGCAATTCCCGCTGCAGCGCAGTGCGGCTGGCGCCGGCCGGGTCGGTGAATTCGTTCGACAGCTGTTTCTTTTCACGCCCTAAGGACCGCGGAATTACGTCGGCCGGAACCGGCTGCCAGGGTATTCTGGTCGACAATTGCCAGTTCCTGTCAGCTGAGGACCCGCTGGACGTTCCAGACCGGGTCAGCATCGGCCTTAACGTCAATTCCAACGACGCCAAGCTGCGCAGCAACCGGGCCACAAGGTTCCGCCATTTCGCGCTGCTGGCGGGCGGCAACAATACGGTAACCGGAAATCACTTCTTTCAGGGCGACAGCATCGCCAACGGCGTGCGCACAGCAGGTCTGGTGCTGGCCTCCAACAACTGCACCTCAACCGTGTCGGACAACTACATCGACAATTGCTTTATCGAATGGACCAACGAGCGGGACGCAACACCTGATTTCACCGGCGGGTTTTCATTCAGCGCCTTGTCAGTGAGTGCCAATGTGTTCCTGTCCGGCGATGTCGCACCGTGGTTCAGCTACATCGTCGTCAAACCCTACGGCAGCGGCCATTTCCTGAACGGGCTTTCTGTCACCGGCAATAAATTCCGCTCGCTTCAGGGCAGCATTGACCGGGCGGAGCGCGTGGATACCAGTTTTTCGGATCTGGATTTCAGCCGGTCCAAAAACGTCGATTTCAGCGGCAACATGTATCATAATGTCACGGCGCAAACCGCCAATCCGCTGCGGGTGCGGCATGATCAATCTTCGGCCTCAACCTCCTGGCCGGTGCGGGCCGAAGGGCTGCTGCCGTTCCAAGGGTTCGCCCGCTATGTCGACAGCGTGGTGCCGCTGGGCGCGCTGAAGAGCAGCGGCAACAGCACCCGCTACATTGTGCCGTATACCGAAGCGCAGCAAGGCCCGGAAAACGACGAGATCCGGCTGCGCTGGGGTGAAGCCGTCAAGGGCGAAGTTCAGGTCATCATGCGGATGGACAGCTAACCAGTGCCGCCGGAGTGCTGAAGATCGGTGGCGGCAAGGCGGAAGGCCTTGCCAAAGCCGGCGTTCAGATGCGCCCCCGTCACAGTAAACCGCACAAAGGTGAAATCAGCCAGTTGCAGATACAGCTTGGCCTTCGGCTGGCGGCGCAGGTAATGCGCGGCCAGCACTTCATGCTCCGGGTCCTGGCGGCTGAGAAAACGCGCCCGGCACATCAGGCTCAGGCGCGGATGGGCCAGCGGATCGCCTTTGCCTCCCGGCTCTCCGACCAGCAGCGAACAGGCCGGCCGCTGAAGCAGTGCAGCCGTGTGCAGCGCCAGGCCGGAGATCAGGCTGACAGGATCCCCCTGCGGATCCAGTCCGAAAGCCACCCGTGTGACCAGCGGGCTGCCATCCTCCAGCAGCACGCCAAGGGCGGCAAAGCGGGCGCTTGCCATCAGGCTTTGGGCCAAAGCGCGGGCGTCGTCATCTGCGGGTCGGACCGGGTCGGGCATCGTCATTTCTGGTTTCCTTTAAAGGCTTCAGAACCTTTGCCACACCCCCATCTCCAGACCAAGGCTGCGCTGGCCTGTGTTGCGGTATTCCAGCCCCAGGATCAGCTCGCGGCTGCCGACCAGCGGATAGCGCAGGGCCGGGGTCAGCGCATAGGAAAACCGGCCGCCGCCCGGTTTGGACGTCTCGACCTGCAGCATTGGTGCGACTTTTCCGGGCCGGTTCAGACCGATGGTGGCGTCCAGTTTCCAGGCCGCATCAAATCCGCTGTTGCGCAGCTCGTATGCGGCATCGACCGCCAGCCAGCCGGTGCTTTGGCCGGTCTCAAAACTGCGCCCGTAAGACAGTGTTGTCTTTTGCATCATTTGCCAAAGACCCCGGTAATGATTGCCGCCGACCCCTGTCTCAACCGCCAGCCGGAAACGGGGACCGGCGTGCAGCTGCGATCGGGCAAACATCAGCGCGTGGCCGGAGCCAGCCGAGCTTTGGTTCAGGTCAATGCCGAGGGTTAGCTTGGAGGTAATGCCAAATGCGCCATAATAGCTCAGCTCTTGGGCGCCTTCATCACCGGTTTGCCGGTAGGTGGCGCTGGCAGACGCAAACCCCCTGCCTGGCTTCTCCAGCCATGCGCCGCCAGCCACCGGCTGGGCCAGCGTCAGGGCAAGGCAAACGGCACAGGCAGGTTTCATCCCAAAACCCTCAGAACACTGCGGTAAGAGTTTCGATTTATGGTTAAGGTTGTATTAAATTTTTACTTTACACGAAATGATTGCCGTCTCAAAAAAGGTGGTGCGCTTCATGCGCGAACGGGCGTAGGCTGGAGGAATTCAACGGAGGGGCCAATGCCGAAAATAGCAAAAACCGCTGATATCCAAACCGTTATCACCACATTTGAGATGACGCCGGGGACCTGTCAGGACCTTTTGGAGGCGCTGCAGGATGCCTACGCGGACTTCATCTCGAAACAGCCCGGCTTTGTTGCCGCTGGACTGCATGTGAATGACGCGCAGACCCGTATCGCCAATTACTCGCAATGGCGCCGCCGCGAGGATTTCATGGCAATGCTGCGCAGTCCCGAAATGCGCGAGCGCAACCGCAAGATCAATGAACTGTGCCGCAGTTTTGAGCCGGTGATGTATGACGTGGCAGAGGTGTTCGGCACCTAAGCTTTTGCCAGTTCCACCCAAAACGGCGCCTGCTTTGACCCCGGTCATGGCGGGATGCCACCGGCAGGGCTATCATTGACAGGAACATCAACCGACGGAGGTTTGCTATGTACCACAATGTCCTGGTGCCGATTTCATTCGATCCCGAACGGGGCGTGACCGGGCCGCTGAAAGTGGCGCGGCTGCTGTCCGCCCCCGGCGCCAACGTGACGCTGCTGCATGTGATCGAGCAGGTCCCGGCCTATGCGATTTCCTACATTCCGGCAGATTTTATGGACGGCACCCGCAGCGCGCTGCAGGCCGAGCTGGACGGGCTGGCCAAGACCCTGCCCAATGCCCGCGGAGAACTGGTTGAGGGCCATTCCGGCCGCACCATTCTGGACTGGGCCGAGCAGAACCAGCCGGACCTGATCATCCTCGCCTCGCACCGCCCGTCAATGCAGGATCTGCTGTGGGGATCGACCTCGGGCCATGTGGTGCGCCACGCTGCTTGTGCGGTGCATGTGGTGCGCTGACGCCGCCCCGTCAGGCCGGGACCGCCGCCTTTAGCAACCTCCAGGCCAGCCGGATCGCCGCCCCCGGCAGCATGGCTGAGCGCAGCAGCACCTTGTTGGAATTCACCGCTTCGGCGATACGGGCATAGTGCACCTGCTTGTCCGCAGGCGAGCGCAGCAGGATGGTTTCGGCCTGCTGCATCGCCCGCTCGGTCTGCCGCTTGATCTGCGGCACAGCAGCTGGTTTTACCGCACGGTACAGATTCAATCCCTTGCGCTTTGGCTTTTGCGCCGGGTCCAGATTGCTGTTGACCGCCTGGGTCAGCGTGTCCTGCACCAGGACCAGCGCTTTGGTTGCTTCGGCATAGGCATGGTTGCCGCCCAGCTGCTGAACCGCCAGTTTATAGGTGTGGCGGTAGCAGTCGTATTTGTAGACCTTCGGCAAGGTCCCGCAGCGGTCAAAACCGCGCGTCAATGTGGTGACAACGCTTTTTGTCGCCCGCGAGCTCAGCCCGCTGCGCTGGCCGCCGCCGCCGCTGCTTGCGCCGCTGTCCCGGCTGCCGCCGCCGCCGCCTTCGCCGCCAAAGGCAGGGGTGCTGGCGAGGATCAGGGTCAGAACTCCGGCCTGAATGGTTTTGCTGCTCAAGTGTGCCTCCGCGGTTTTTGCTGTGATTTTTGGTCAGCTTACCACGGGTCAGCCCCGTGTGAATGGGCGGAATCCCGCAATTATCGCGAATTTACGGCACTGTTGTCTTGTGCCGGGCTGCGGCGCTGCCCACCTGAGTTGCTGGAGTTGTGTAAGGAGACGCAGATGCAGTGCCCGATTGACGGAACCCAGCTGGTCATGAGCGACCGCGCCGGGGTGGAAATTGATTATTGCCCGAAATGCCGCGGCGTGTGGCTGGACCGGGGCGAGCTGGACAAGATCATCGAGCGCTCCGCCCAGCCAGTGCAGACCGCCCCGCAGCAGCCGCAGCGGAATGACGACCGGGGCGGCGATTATGATCCGCGCTACGGCAAGAAACCCTATAAGAAGAAAAAGAAGAATCTTCTGGAAGATCTGTTCGACTTCTGACCCGCATCAGGCGCCGCCCCGGTGACGCGGGGGCGGCAGGCCATTGGCTCAGGGGCGCTAATGCATGGTGCAGAAGGATCCGTGTTTGGCATCCTTCATCAGAGTGTCGAAATCATCCCCTTTCATTTCCACCAATGTCTTGTGGTCGCCGGCCTCGAACCAGACTTTGTCCAGGCCGCTGAGGCTGTCGTCAATGACCGTCGGCACATGATAGGCTTGGCCCACGCAGGGGGCAGCGCCAGGGTCGCAATCGTCAAAGACCTGGTTCAGCTCATATTCCGGCGCCAGGCCAAGACGGCGGTCCATCATTGATTGCAGCGCGTGCAGATCAACCGTCTGATTGGAGGGCACCACGGCAAGCACCGGGCCTTCCTCCATGTGGATAAGCACCGATTTTGCCAGATGGTCCCCCGGCACATGGGCGCTTTCGGCGCATTCGGCGGACGTGGCGGTATAGGGATGGCGGACCGTGCCGAACGGCAGGCCTTGTGCCTCCAGATGATGTTTCAGGCGTGAGGCGATCATCAAAGGGTCCTCCTGTGTTAGGAAAGGCCCCCCGGCCGCTGTGGCGCAGGTCTGGAATGCCGCCAGTGGGTTTGCGATCCTGGAATGGGCGGCATCGTCAGGTCTGGGCGCAGCCAGCGGCAAGCCGGGGCGCCCCGAAGTTTCCGGTGCCATCCAGTCTGCGGCAGGAGGGGTGAGTCGGGCAAGAGGCAGGTGTTCCCTCCCCGGCGCGCACGCTGGTTCCTGCCCTCTGCATCCCTCATTGCCCCGCCGCCGCCCATCCGCTATCACACCAGCCAGCTAGAATTCCCCCATCATGGAGCAGTCACATGGCCGCCTATCAGTACGTCTACCACATGCAGGGTGTCTCCAAGACCTACCCCGGTGGCAAGAAATGCTTTGAAAACATCCACCTGTCCTTTCTCCCCGGTGTGAAAATCGGTGTGGTCGGCGTCAACGGCGCCGGTAAGTCCACCCTGATGAAGATCATGGCCGGTCTTGATACCGATTTCACCGGTGAAGCCTGGTCTGCCGAAGGTGCCAAAGTCGGCTATCTGCCGCAGGAGCCGAAGCTGGACGAGAGCCTGACTGTGCGGGAAAACGTCATGCTGGGCGTCAAGGCCAAGAAGGACAAGGTCGACCGCTTCAATCAGATCGCGGTCGAAATGGCCGAGAACTACACCGACGAGCTGATGGAAGAGATGACCGCGCTGCAAGACAGCATTGATGCGGAAAACCTCTGGGATCTGGACAGCCAGATCGACATCTCGATGGAGGCGCTCCGCTGCCCGCCGGATGATGCCGAGATTGCCAACCTGTCGGGCGGTGAACGCCGCCGCGTAGCCCTGTGCAAGCTGCTGCTGGAAGCGCCGGAAATGCTGCTGCTCGATGAGCCGACCAACCACCTGGACGCCGAGACCATCGCCTGGCTGCAGCAGCACCTGATCGACTACAAGGGCACCATCCTCTGCGTCACCCACGACCGCTATTTTCTGGACGATATCACCAGCTGGATCCTGGAACTGGACCGCGGCCGCGGCATTCCCTACGAGGGCAATTATTCTGCCTGGCTGGAGCAAAAGGCCAAACGCCTGCAGCAGGAAGCGCGCGAAGACAAATCCAAGCAGAAGACGCTGGAGCGCGAGCTGGAATGGATGCGTCAGGGCGCCAAGGCGCGTCAGGCGAAATCCAAAGCCCGGATCAACGCCTATAACGATCTGGCCGGCCAGTCCGAGCGTGAAAAGCTGACCCGCGCCCAGATCGTCATTCCCAACGGCCCGCGTCTGGGATCCAAGGTGATCGACGTCGAAGGCATCTCCAAACACTACGGCGACAAGCAGCTGGTGGAGGGCCTGTCCTTTGATCTGCCCCCCGGCGGCATTGTCGGTGTGATCGGCCCCAACGGCGCCGGTAAATCAACACTGTTCCGTATGCTGACCGGCCAGGAGCAGCCCGATGCGGGCACCGTCACTTATGGTGACACCGTGAAGCTGTCCTATGTCGATCAATCGCGCGATGACCTGAAAGACAATGAAACCGTCTGGGAAGCGATTTCCGGCGGCTCCGAGATCATCCAGCTGGGCGATGCGCAGGTCAATTCCCGCGCCTATTGCTCTTCGTTCAACTTCAAAGGCGGCGATCAGCAGAAACCGCTGAATCTGCTGTCGGGCGGTGAACGCAACCGGGTCCATATGGCGCGGCTGCTGAAAGAGGGCGGCAACGTGCTGCTGCTCGACGAGCCGACCAACGACCTGGACGTGGAAACGCTGCGGGCACTGGAAGACGCGCTGGTCGATTTCGCCGGCTGCGCTGTGGTGATCTCGCACGACCGTTTCTTCCTCGACCGGATCTGCACCCATATGCTGGCGTTTGAAGGCGACGCGCATGTGGAGTGGTTCGAAGGCAACTTCGAGGACTACGAGGAAGACAAGAAACGCCGTCTGGGAGCCGACGCGCTGGAGCCCAAGCGCCTGAAGCACAAGAAGTTTGTGCGGTGATATGCGCGAACGGGGCGGCCAATTGGCCGCCCTTATTCGTTGTGGCTAAAGCAAGTGGTAAGCCGGGGTGCGCGCAGGTTTCTGGTGTCTGCCAGCCTGCGCCTAAAGAGCAGGTCGGGCAAGGGCGCGCGCGGCGGCGTGCGTGGCACGCCTTTGGCGTGACGGCGGGCGCGAACGCCCTTCCTCTGGATGGGATGCTGGTTTATTGTATAAATGGCACACTGCAACTAGATCGTTATTTCAATGCGGTTCTCACGATCCTTGCCGGAAGGATCATCCCAGCGAATTCTAAGCCACTCTTTTGGGTTAGATTGCATGTGAACAAATGCGGCTAATTCAACACTTTGCCCCTTCTCCAATTTGGACATCGGAAATTTCCGGCTGGCTGAATTTTCCTGAATGATGCTGTTTTGCTCATCCAGTACAAGTCGGACGTTTAAAGCAGGGGCAGGGCCAGTATTGAAGACGCGCAGCTTCCAGGAGGATTTATCAACTTTGTTCAGACGCGCAGACACTGCTGCGGTTTTTTCCCTTTTTGCTTCATTTTGTGCAGTTTGTATTTGAATGCGAACGAGTTCGACCTCTCTGTCAGTAAGCCGACTTTGAGACCTGTTGGCTCTTTTCGTTTCAATGTATGCAAGTAGCGATATAAGGAAAGCTAAACCTGCAACAAATTCGGAAATTTCCATGGGTTTACCTATTTGAAAATTTTCCTAAAGTCCGTTCGAATGTCCGCAACTATTTCTTTCTTCATGCCCTCGACGGCACGCGAAATCGTGTCTTGATTTTGATCCATGATATCTTCGTGCGTAAACTCCATCCCGCAGGACGTGCATTCATACGTACGCTCAGTTTCGGTTAGGTCATTGTCAAAAGAGAATTCGTCGGACCCGCAAGTTGGACAAAGCATTGCAATGCTTCGGGAATAATCGTTTTTCATTGAGCTCAAATCTCCTTGGTCGATTAACTTAGTGTCACGAAAATTTCTTCTGCGATTTCCCCCGGTACGCCCTTGTCCCAGCCTTGCCCGCGGTTGAACGCCCACGCGACTTGACCGCCGCTTCGGATGCCGCCTCCACCGCCGATTGCCGGGCCAGCGGGTCGTCGGAGATCGCCAGATCCACTGCCTCCAGCCGTTTCACTTCGTCGCGCAGGCGGGCGGCTTCTTCGAACTCCAGGTTCTCGGCGGCCTTGCGCATCTGGTCGCGCAAGCCGTTCAGATGCGCCTCCAGATTGGCGCCGTGCATCGGCTTGTCGATCTGGGCGGTGACGCGGCTCATGTCGGTGTCGCCGGCATAAAGCCCGGCCAGCACGTCCTCGACGTTTTTCTTGACGGTCTCAGGCGTGATACCGTGCTCGGTGTTATAGGCGATCTGCTTGTCGCGGCGGCGGTCGGTTTCGCCCAGGGCGCGCTCCATCGAGCCGGTGATGCGGTCGGCGTACATGATGACGCGGCCGTCGGCGTTGCGGGCGGCGCGGCCGATGGTCTGGATCAGCGAGGTTTCAGACCGCAGAAAGCCCTCCTTGTCGGCGTCCAGAATGGCGACCAGCCCGCATTCGGGAATATCAAGCCCCTCGCGCAGCAGGTTGATGCCGATCAGCACGTCAAAGGCGCCAAGGCGCAAATCACGCAGGATTTCAATGCGTTCCAGCGTGTCGATGTCGGAATGCATGTAGCGGACCTTGATCCCCTGTTCGTGCAGGTATTCGGTCAGATCCTCGGCCATGCGTTTGGTCAGCGTGGTCACAAGCGTGCGGAACCCGTCAGCAGTGACGCGGCGCACCTCGTCCAGCAGATCGTCCACCTGCATGTCGACGGGGCGGATTTCAACCTGCGGATCCAGCAGGCCGGTGGGGCGGATCACCTGTTCGGCAAAGACACCGCTGGACTGTTCCAGCTCCCATTTCGACGGGGTGGCAGAGACAAACACCGATTGCGGGCGCATGGCGTCCCATTCCTCAAACTTCAGCGGGCGGTTGTCCATGCACGACGGCAGGCGGAAGCCGTGTTCGGCCAATGTCATCTTGCGCCGGTGGTCGCCCTTGTACATGCCGCCGATCTGCGGCACCGAGACATGGCTTTCGTCGGCAAAGACGATGGCGTTGTCGGGGATGAATTCAAATAGGGTGGGGGGCGGCTCACCCGGTGCGCGGCCGGTCAGATAGCGGGAGTAGTTCTCGATCCCGTTGCAGTGGCCTGTCGCCTCGAGCATTTCGATATCAAAGTTGCAGCGCTGTTCCAGCCGCTGGGCCTCCAGCAGCTTGCCCTCGCCGAGCAGGTTTTCCAGCCGCATCTTCAGCTCATTCTTGATCGAGATCACGGCCTGGTTCAGCGTCGGTTTCGGCGTCACGTAGTGGGAGTTCGCATAGATGCGGATCTGGTCGAAGCTGCCGGTCTTTTCGCCGGTCAGCGGGTCGAATTCGGTGATCGCTTCCAGCTCCTCGCCGAAGAAAGAGAGCTTCCAGGCGCGGTCTTCGAGGTGGGCCGGGAAGATTTCCAGCGTGTCGCCGCGCACCCGGAATGAGCCGCGCTGGAAGGCCTGGTCGTTGCGCTTGTACTGCTGGGCGACCAGATCGGCCATGATCTGGCGCTGGTCGTAGATTTCGCCCGCTTTCAGGTCCTGGGTCATCGCCGAGTAGGTCTCAACCGAGCCGATGCCGTAGATGCAGGAGACAGACGCGATGATGATCACGTCATCGCGTTCCAACAGGGCGCGGGTGGCGGAGTGGCGCATCCGGTCGATCTGCTCGTTAATCTGGCTTTCCTTCTCGATGTAGGTATCCGAGCGGGGAACATAGGCTTCGGGCTGGTAGTAGTCATAGAAGGAGACGAAGTATTCGACCGAGTTTTCCGGGAAAAAGCCCTTGAATTCGCCATACAATTGCGCGGCGAGGGTTTTGTTCGGGGCGAGGATGATGGCGGGACGCTGGGTCTCCTCGATCACCTTGGCCATGGTGAAGGTCTTGCCGGTGCCGGTGGCGCCCAGCAGCACCTGGTTGCGCTCGCCGTCCAGCACGCCCTCGGACAGTTCGCGGATCGCAGTGGGCTGGTCGCCGGCGGGCTGAAACGGGGTATGCATCACAAACCGCTTGCCGCCTTCCAGCTTGGGCCGCTGCTGCGGCGCGCGCTGGGTCATCATCGGCATGGTCTTATCGGAATGGGCATAGGGCATCAGGCGACTCCGTTGGCGGCTGGCGCTGATTTTGGTCTGTTTTTGTTCCGGTGCAAGGGGGCAGGGCGGGGTTTCGCCGGAATGCAGCCTGTTTTTGTCAGCTGCGCGCAGGACGATGGAATTTGCCAAGCAGTTCCGCCAGCCGCCGTGCTTCGCCCGGGCTGAAACGGCTGCCGACGGCCTGCTGCATGGCATCGGCGTAAACCGCCCAGATGCGGGCGCGCATGGCGGCGCCGTCCGGCGTGATCACCAGTGTCTGGCCGCGCCCGTCGCCGTTGCAGGTCTGGCGTTCCAGCAGGCCCGCCTTGGCCAGCCGCTCCGCCAGGCGCGAGACGCCGTATTGCGGCAGCAGCAGTTTTTCCTGCAGCTCAAAAGGGCGCAGACCGGTGCCGCCGGCGCACTCAAGCTCCCACAGCAGATCGTACCAGTCCAGGCCCGGCAGGCCCGCCTGTTTCAATGCGGCCTCCACTGTGGCGAGGATGGATTTATGGGCGCGGGCCAGCGGCAGCCAGATGCGGAACGGGTCAGGTGTTTCCATACGGGAAATTTAAATGCATGTGCATTGATATGCAAGAGCGGACCACCCATCTGATGTGCATGCAATTGCATTTAAGTGAGGATCCCATGACTGACTTGCATCTGATCAGCCACCATCTGTGCCCCTATGTGCAACGCGCAGTGATTGTGCTGCGTGAAAAAGCCATCCCGCACCGGCGCACCTATATCGATCTGGCGGACAAGCCCGAATGGTTCCGATCGCTGTCGCCGCTGGGCCGGGTGCCGGTGCTGGAAACCGGCGGGCGGGTGTTGTTTGAAAGCCAGGTGATTGCCGAATACCTGGATGAAGCCACGCCCGGCAGCCTGCATCCCGCCGATCCGCTGGAGCGGGCGCGGCACCGGGCCTGGATCGCATTCGGCTCCGAGACGCTGGCGGCCATCGGCAAACTGTACAGTGCCGCGGATGAGGCGGCATTTGCCGCGGCTGCCAGAGATCTGCGCATCCGGCTTGCGCGGATTGCGCCGGAGGTGGAGGGGCCTTTCTTTGCCGGAGAAACATTCCGCCTGGTGGATGGCGTCTGGGGTACCATCTTCCGGTATTTTGAGACATTTGAGGCCATTGGGGATTTCGGACTGATGCCGGAGGCCGCGCATATGGCAGCGTGGCGGGCTGCTGTCATGGCGCGGCCCTCGGTGCAAGAGGCGCCGCCGCAGGGGTATCCGGCCCGGCTGATGGAATTCCTGTGCGCGCGGCAATCCCATCTGGGCGGGCTGGCGTGGGCGGCCTGTGGCACGGCAGCAAACCCCGGCTAATCCTGTGCAAATGGCACCTTGCCGCAGCGCCGTATCCGGCGCATAAAAGCGCTGGACGAAGACTCGAAGCGGGAGACAGCCCATGCAAGCGCGGATTTACCGGCCGGCACGCAATGCCATGACCTCGGGCATGGCCAAGACGCGGAAATGGGTGCTGGAATATGCGCCTGCCTCGGCCCGTGAAGTGGATCCGCTGATGGGCTGGACCTCCTCCGGCGACACCCAGAGCCAGGTCAAATTGCGGTTCGAGAGCAAGGAGGCGGCACTGGAATATGCCAAGGACCACGGCATCGAAGTGCAGGTGGCCGAGCCCAAGGAACGCAAGCCCAACATCCGCCCGGGCGGCTATGGCGACAACTTCGCCACCAACCGCCGCAGGCCCTGGACACACTGAAGATGTTGTAAATCTTCCACGAGTTCCCACCGTTTCGGCACGAGTTCTCACCAGGATCTACATATAGGGCGCCCAGCGGGCGCCTTTTTTATATCTGGGTTGGAGTATTGTTGCGGAGGCCGAATGCATTGCGGAAACAGAGAACAGGCTCCTTCGTTTTTCTGTGCATGCATATTCGGGGGCTGGGTAACTTCATGCCTGGCGATTGGGGCAGCAGCCGCTTTCTGCAGCAGTGAAAAGATAGAGTTTTGCATCAACCTGCTCAAAGGCGGCAGTCAGTCCAATTTTGCCGTTGAGTTGAAATGCTTGGCGCCGATCGTTGCATGTGCGGGCTTTTCCAAGCCTTCCGGCAAAAGCGGACCTTCAGCCGGGCACGAGCACTTCTTCTGATATCGCCAGTTGGAGCAGGGTCAGCAAGGCGCAGGAAGCTGCCGCTGCAAAGTTGCGAACCGTCTTCGCCCTTCAGAACCTGGTCGGTCCAGACCTGCCGTTCGATAGTCTCGGGCAGCTTCCTGGAAGCGGCCATTGGTGCTTGCCGCAGCAAGACCTGTACGACATTGTCCGCGGCAATCATTGCAATGGAGCCCGGCGCCTCACCATGTCCAAGAAAACCCTGAACCAAGCCAACCTTGAAAAGCTGGGCGCGGAGAAGCTCGCCGCACTGGTCATGGATCTTGTCCAGGGAAGCGCCGCTTTGCAGCGCCGCGCGAGGATGGAGCTCAGCGCCGCCCAGGGTCCCAGGGAAGTGGCTGCCGATCTCCGCAAACGCTTCGCCTCTCTGCGCCGCGCGACCAGCTTCGTCGATTGGCGCAAGCAAAGGGCGCTGGTCAAGGATCTGGAGGGGCTCTTGGCAATGATCGAAAACACCATCGCCCCGCATGACCCGAACGAAGCGTTCGAACTGCTCTGGTCTTTCCTGCACCTGGCCCCCTCGGTCCACGAGCGCACGGATGACAGTAACGGCGCGATTGGCGGCGTCATGAGTGAGGCGGTGGACCTGATCGCGAAACTATCGCCCACTGTTTCCCAGGACCGCACCACCCTGGCGGAACGCGTTCTCGACGCTGTCGCAGATGCGGGCTACGGCGAGTTCGACGGGATTATCCCCGCGACGGCGGAGGCGCTGGGGCAGGAGGGGCTCGAGCATCTCAAGCAGATCACGCAAGTATGGGCGGACGCTCCGCCGACAGAGCAGGAACTCGAGCAATACCGGGGCTACGGCCTCATGTCTTCTGCCGAAGACAGCGTGCGGCGCAACAAGCAGGTGACGCGGTCGATCATCCTTGCAGATGTGGCGGACGCCCAGGGGGATGTCGATGCCTACATGGCACGCTATTCCGAAGAACAGCTGACCTATGGCACCATCGCCCCCGACGTCGCGCGCAGATTGCTGGATGCGGGGCGCGTTGACGAGGCGTTCGACATCGTCACCCGTGCCCGCACCGCCGAGGACGGCAAGTCTATCCGGATGTTCCGTTACGATCTCGACGCGGTCTATGAAGAATGCCTCGAAAAACAGGGCAAGACGGAGGAGTTGATGGCGCATCTGCGGAGGACCTTCGAGCAGACCCTCAGCGCGCCCTGCCTTCGAAAGTACCTGAAATTGCTTCCCGATTTCGACGACATCGAGGCAGAAGAGGCTGCCCTGGACTTTGCCGAGGCCTATCCGCATCTGGGTGCGGCGATCAGTTTTCTGGTGAATTGGCCATCTTTCGGCCGCGCGGCGCGGATCGTGGTGGCGCGGGCCGAGGAACTGAACGGAGATTCCTATCACACCCTCACGAGCGCGGCAGACGCTCTCGAGGCCGAGCATCCGCTCGCCGCCACACTGATGCGCCGTGCTATGGTGTTGGACACGCTGACCGGCGGAAAATCCACGCGCTACCGCCACGCGGCGCGCCATCTGGCCGAATGCCGGTCCTGCGATGCCATCATAACAGATTATGGTGACCACCCCTCCCACCCGCAGTTCCTCGAGATGCTCAGGAAGGAACACGGTCGAAAACATGGGTTTTGGCGCTTGGTCAATTCGTGAATCCGGCCCAAAGCGGCCGCTCGTTCAAACTCCCATCGCCGCAGCGCTGCTAAGCGCGGAGCAGACGTTGAAACACGGGTAACGTTCGTGGGCATCCGATGTGATCCTTGCAAGCTGGTGCTTGTTCATTGACCGAACCGCTCAGTCGAACTTCAAAATCCGTTGTGGCTTCCCAGCATACCTGTCAGAGTTGATTAATATCCTTGAACACACCAAATTGTACGAGACAAGATCGCAGTGAAATTTTTTAGATGGCTTCGCGGCGTGTCCTTTAAGCGCCTGTTTGGAATGGATGGCTCAACAGAGGCGCGGGCAAAGTTTGTTGACCTTGCGCCTACTAGCAAAGCCGACGAAGATGGCATTTACGCAGAGGCGCTTGAATTCGCTACCACCAACCCCGATGTTTCGAATATCGCTCTGACAGGCCCGTACGGTTCAGGGAAAAGTAGTGTAATCAAGTCCTTCCTTCGTACTTATAGGGGAAACGCACTCCAAATCTCGCTGGCGGCATTCCTCCCTGAAGCGGATGGAATGGGTGGGTCAAATGGCAAGACAAACAAGCAAGAAATCGAAAGGAGCATTCTCCAACAAATGCTGTATGGCGCTAGCGCCAACAATCTTCCTCTTTCCAGATTCAAAAGAATTCAATCGCCAAAATGGTGGGCCGGAGGCGTCTCATTGTTGATCGTCCTTGGCGGCATCGCACTTTGGTATCTCTTCCAGAACAGAGAGGACATAATTTCAGGTGAATTTTTCACCCCGTTTGACCGCTCAAATTGGTTCAACCTGGGAGTGTTCGCGTTCGGGTTCGTGTTTCTGTGGCGTTCCTTGCACCACATTTATCTTAAAAGCTTTGGCATGTCGCTCAAGGGTGTTTCCCTCAAGGACGTCGAGATCGCACCAGAATCGGCTGAGGAAGAGTCGATCCTGAATAGGCATTTAGACGAAATCATCTATTTTTTTCAGTCCACGTCATATGACCTTGTGGTTGTCGAAGACTTAGATCGGTTTGAAAATCCCGATATCTTTGTGACATTGCGCGAGATCAACGGCCTAATAAATGCCAATGCCGGTGTGAAGCAACAAGTTCGCTTCCTTTACGCACTTCGCGACGACATGTTTGCCAATACAGATCGGACAAAGTTCTTTGAGTTCATTGTTCCAATCGTACCCATTATCAACCATTCGAACTCTATCGACAAAGTTCTGGAACAGGGGCAGCGGCTGTCTCTTGACGAGCGGCTTAACGCTCAGTTCTTGAGGGACGTTTCCCGGTATCTCAATGACCTTCGGCTAATCCGAAATATCTTTAATGAATACGCAATTTACGTTGCGAATCTTGAGGCCGATGAAGAGGAAGTTCTGAACCCCAACAAGCTTCTTGCAGTTCTGATTTACAAGAATGTTTTGCCACGGGATTTTGAAGAGCTACACCAGCAGAAGGGTGTTCTCTCAGCATTACTTGCGCGATACGATGACTTCATTGCAAAAGTTGAGGCTGACTATAAATCTCAAATTGGCGATGTTGAGACCGAAATTACGTTGGCTAAAAAGCAACTTCCAAAAGATGTGACAGAGCTTCGTAAAATCTATGCGATGGCTCTTATTGAGTTGTTGCCTGCGGGGCACGGGTACATTCGATTGGGAAATACGAATATCACCTTTGACAAAATCTCCGAGCATACAGATTTTGAAAGAATCCTTTCGGAGAATCCGATACTAAGTGCTCAACACCCAAATGGGGGGTGGTCACGCACCCAAAACCCTGGCGTGGACAGAACGGTTGACACAAACAGGAGTTTCCAAGAGCGGCTGGGAGACATCGAACGAAAGTCCGTCAAACAAATCGCGCAGTCGGGGCAAAAAGTTCGTGAGTTGAAGTCAAAGGTGACGAACCTACGGCTTCAAAAATTCAACGAGATAATTCGTGCGAATGCTGATGCAGTCGATGACTGCTTCGAAAAACTGGGTGACAATCGGGAACTCATGAAGTTCTTGGTCTTCGAGGGTTTCCTCGACGACACCTACTATCAATACACGTCATTGTTCCACTCAGGACGCCTTTCACCCAACGACAACAAATTCCTAATACAAATCCGCAGCTTCAACACTCCTGATCCAGACTTTCCAATCGACAACCCGGCGGAGGTTGTGGCGGCAATGCGCGATGAGGATTTTGATCAGAGCTATGTGCTAAACCGGCGGTTGATGGACCACATTATGGAAGCCCCAATCACTCATAGTTCACGAATCGAAAAAGCAGTTCGATACATTTCTGAAAATTTCGACCAATGCGAACAGTTTTTCTCAAGCTACTACGAAAGGGGCACACAAGTTCCAGCGTTGGTGTCCACGTTGGTTTCCCAGTGGCCCGGTTTCGCCTCGTTAGCAGCAGAGAGTGCGCATAGTACCGCTCATGTCGCGAGGATAATCGCGTACGCGCCTCAGGAGGTGATTGCGAATCCTCCCTACGCAGAGGGCGATCTGTCGGCGTCGTTCTCGATAGGTGCGGCAGAAATACTGGGTGAGGGGATCGAATTCGATCTGTCGAGGCTGAAACTACTACAAGTCCAGGTGGCAGAACTGTCTTCGGTTGATCAGTTCCCTGACGTGCTTGAGTTCTTGATCGACGAAGCCTTGTATCAGGTCTCCACGGAGAACATTCGATGTGTACTTGAACACACCCACGGCTCTGACATTGTTAGCTACCTTGAGACCAAGCACTATTCAACGGTTCTGCGCTCAGAGAACAAGGGGCTTATTCAGCGTGTTGAAGATGACTTCATCCGGTATGTCAGGCGTGTTTTGCTTCCGATGGAGAGCAATTCAAACGAGGAAGAGTTTGCTATTTTGGCAGCCCTCAATCACGAAGAGGTGGCCGCAGAATTTTTAGAAGAGTTCTGGTCAATGCAATCAACGTCCTTGCCAGTGCTTTCAGACGTTCCGCTCCATCTTCACGCGACCGCGCTGGCTCGAGATTTGATCAGCGCATCTTGGGAGAACTGTTTGACGTTCTTATCTGGTGATAATTTTGACCCAGATATTTTGACCGCCTATCTAGCAAACCCTGATACGCAAAAATTTCTCACGAATGAGGCTATCCCAGAGGACAAAAGTGCGTACGATTTGCGTAGATTTATTATCGACAATGACAGTTTCGATAGTGGTACCTACAGGGCTTACGTTCGACGTCTTCCCAAGAAATTCAAAGATTTTCGAGCGGACCTCAATAAGGACAAACTGCGGATACTGATTGAAGAGGGCAAAGCGACGTTCTCGGGGGCAAACTTCAACCGGCTTGGAGAGTATCGTGACCTTCAAGTTTTGTTTGTTGCTCGTAATTTCCCTGCCTTTGCGAAGGAAGCTGACGGGATCGGCATAGATGACGAGTTTCGAATGGACCTGTTGCAGGAAGACCTCTCAGAGGATCAAAAGCGTTCGGTGATTGCTGAGCTAAACCCGGCAGCGGTTTCGGAGGATGCGGCGCGTGCGGCGTCTCTAGGTACGATACTAACAGCGTTACCCAGCGATATTGAAGGGCTTGGCTTTGATCTCATAAAGGCGATTGCTATCCATTCTCATCCAGTGACTGAACAAATTTCTCTACTGAATAAGTGCCACAAATCGTTGTCTGTCGAAGAGGTTCGAGAAGTCTTGCGCGCGCTTCCTGAACCATATTCTGACATCGCAATTTTCGGTAAGTCGCCAAGGATAAAGAACACACCGGTCAACCGTGCGTTTGCCGCGTGGTTGGAAGAAAAGAGGGTAATCTCGTCGTCGAAGACTACATACTTGGAGAGAGAGATCAAGGTAAACACGTTCAGGGGGCAACGTGTTGAAACGACTGGTTGAAAAGAAATTTCATTGCAGTTTTGGTCAGATCTAAACAAAGCTAGTAGCCCCAGCTTTTGCGATCAAGAACGTTGTGCAATTCGCCGGGATCACGTCGAAAATACTAGTACATCGTTCACCCCTTGTCGGCTTGGATCTGTCAAAACTGTAGCCCAGGGTGGCAATCGGTAGTTTGTTAGCAAAGTGAATGTCCGCTCTTGAGACAACGTATGTGAATTATCTCGCTCGCAGCGAACTTCTGGTTTCCGCCCTACCTGCATGCGAACCAGCAGTGGATATGCGGCAGGCCGGAGGTCTGCTTCGGGGCTGCCTGGCGTCGTCTTGGACGTGTCGCGGTTTGATGCCGCTCCTTTGATAGCATTTATTGCAGCAAAGGAGACGAACTATGGGACTGAAACGGACAGAAGAATTCCGGGCCGATGCGGTGCGGATTGCGCTGACGAGCGGGCTGAGCAGGAAGCAAGTGGCCTCTGATTTGGGTGTTGGCCTTTCGACCCTGAACAAGTGGATCACAGCGCATCGCGACACCGAGGTGGTATCCGACAAAGACCTCGACCTTGCCCGAGAGAATGAACGGCTTCGACGGGAGAACCGCATTCTCAAGGAGGAGAGGGAGATCTTAAAAAAGGCAACGCAGTTCTTCGCGGGCCAAAAGCCATGAGGTTCAGGTTCATCGAAGAACACACTGATACCTTCAGCGCCAAGCGGATGTGCAATGTGCTGGATGTCAGTGAGCGCGGTCTACGGGCCTATCGCAGCCGCCCGGCCAGTCAAAGGCAGCGCACTGACATGGTCGTTCTGGCGCATATCAAGGAACAATCTCGCCTCAGCCTGGGCAGTTATGGCCGCCCACGGATGACCGAGGAACTGAAGGAGTTGGGCCTGAACATTGGCCATCGTCGCGTCGGGCGTTTGATGCGTGAGAATGGCATCCGTGTCGAACGATCTAAGAAATACAAGGTGACGACCATTGCCCGGCAGACGATTGCGAAGCAATCAGCCGAGAGGGGGACAGCAACCACGCCTTCAACATCGCACCCAATCTGCTGAACCGGGATTTCTGCGCAGATGCGCCCAATCAGAAATGGGCAGGTGACATAAGTTACGTGTGGACGCGCGAGGGCTGGCTCTACCTGGCGGTGATCCTTGATCTGCATTCCCGGCGGGTGATCGGTTGGGCCATCAGCAATCGGATGAAGCGGGACTTGGCGATCCGGGCGCTGAACATGGCTATAGCCTTCAGATCACCGCCTATGGGCTGCATTCATCATACGGATCGTGGATCGCAATACTGTTCTCATGACTATCAGATAATCCTGCGACAACACGGGTTCAGCGTGTCCCCCTCTCATGCATGTAAACATGCACTGCCGGGGCAGTGGATGAGCGGCAAAGGAAATTGCTATGACAATGCGGCCATCGAGACCTTCTTCAAGACGATCAAGGCAGAGCTGATCTGGCGAAGGTCGTGGCCAACGCGTAGGGCCGTTGAACTGGCCATCTTCAACTACATCAATGGCTTCTACAATCCGCGACGGCGGCACTCAGCATTGGGCTGGAAAAGCCCCGTCGCATTCGAACGGAAAGTGGCCTAAACGAGCACTTGGAGCGGCACGAAAGCGGGACACGTCCAAAACGTCCCGCGCACTGGAAAGGGTCGAAATCGACGAATACACGATCGACCTGACCCTATTGATGAAGATCACAGGTCTTTTTGAATATCTGACACCTGACGAAAAAAAGGCGCTTGGACTTGATGGAGGCCGCCGGCGAGTTGTCATCTCGGCGGCCATCGACGTTCACACTCGCTGCTTGTTGGCTTTGCAGATCGTTCCAGAGGGGATCGCGGATCCGCTGCGCCAGACCCTCGAAATGATTTACACCGACAAGTCCCGTATCTCGGACGAACTCGGCTGCGAGCATGATTGGTATCAGCACGGCAAGGTGGAGGAGCTCATAATCGATCGGGCTGGTAAGTACATTTCAGATGAAGCGTACCACATCTTGGCATCGCTTGGGATTACCAACCTTGGGGCACCTGCTGGTAAACCTTGGTTGAAGCCATTTATCGAGCGTGTGTTCCGAACTATCCATCGCAAGCTCCTGGCGCGGTTTTCTGGCCGGAACTTCTCCAACCCTGTGGAGAGGGGCAGCAACGACCCTGCTGCAAGGGCAACCCTGACGGTGGAGGAGTTCCTCTGTTGGCTGGTTCGCTGGAGAGTTGATGCCTATCACAATGATCGGCATTCCGGGCTTGGCATTACTCCGCTGCAAGCCTGGGAGCGGGCCACCGCCGATGTCCGTCCAAAAACGTTATCAAACCGTGAGATGCGTCTTGCTTTTGGCACCCGGCTGACACGGAAGTCCGGGCGCCATGGCATTCGGGTAATGTGCCTGAACTATCAGACAGACTTTGTAATAAAGCAGTTCGCCAAACAAGGGCCTGAGACCGCCGAGGTTTGCTATTGGCACGGCGATGTCGGAGCCATCGAAGTGCGCTACGACAACGGCGATTGGACAACGGCGCCGCGGCCACGACCCCCCAAACTTCCGAAAACCCCGACGACGACCTGATGGAGTAATCCAAGATGAATAATATCCAACCCACATGCACTGCCGCTCCCGATGTTTCCAACCTGCAAACTTGGCTTGCTGACAGGTATTTTCGGCTCGATCGCGACGAGGCACTGGCCGACTGCCTGACAGATCTTTTCACCATTGATGGGGCCGGGGCGCTGACCGCCACGCCGGTTCGCGACCCGTTGAATGGTGAGACCGCTGGGCTGATGCTGATAGGGGATTCCGGGTCGGGCAAGTCGTCGCTTTTGCGGCGCATGCTGCGCACCAATCCCGCATTCTCAGTGATTTCTGAGACATCCGAAGGGAATACGCTGTTCGAAACAGTGAAGCCTGCCGCGACTATTAAGAGCCTTGCCATCACGATCGCAGAACGAACCGGTTATACAAAGATGAAGTCGAACATTCACGGCGACGAAGCCTGGGAGGTGGCGCGCCACCGCATGTCTGTGTGCGGGGTGAGCCTTCTCGTGATCGATGAAGCTCATCATCTTCTTCGGAAGGGCAGCGGCAGAGATACTGAAGGTGCGGTTCAGACGATGAAGAACCTGTTGCAGGGCGACAGTTCCGTGGCGGTCATTCTCTCCGGTGTTCAGAAGCTGTACGAGGGGGTCTTGTCAGACCCAGAAACAGACCGGCGGTTTATCAAAATGCGCCTGCGGCGCATTCAGGAAGGGTCTGGCGAGGCACATCGTTTCGGCCTTTGCGTCGCAAAATGTGCCCAGCATCTCGGGCTCGATCTGCCAGCGGAAATGTGCTTCGCGGAGCGCGTTCTGTTTGCAGAAAATGGCGATGCCGGCCGGAGCATTCGCCTCGCCAAACAGACCCTGCGCCGTGCCATGATCATGAACAGGAGGGCCGTTGATCTGAGCGATGCAGCCCTCTGTTTCGAAAAGCTTCATCTCGGACGGGAGGCTGCTCCATTTTCCAGTGGTGATTGGTCCGCCATTCGCGAGAACCTGGAAAGCATGGGGTGGGTCCGATGAGCACTTTAAGGCCCTACATCCCTTTCGATCTTCGGGAAACCCTGCTGTCTTATGCGGCTCGCCTTTCTGCTGTCCACACAAGAAAGGGCATGAGACGGCTGTTGAATGATCTCCGCATCCCAGTCGAGAATTTCCTGATGGGCCGCCACGAAGCCGTCGAAGCGTTTGCCAGCGCCACCGGCGGTGACGCCGAAATCCTGAAATCTGCTGCTCTGACAGGGAAGAAAAAACACGTCGAATTTCGTGGTGCGAAAATGGCGAAAACCTTCCTTGTGCGGCAAACAGACAAGTACTGTCCTGTCTGCCTTGCCGAGGACGGCAGCCCATTCGCATGACGGCAACAGCTGATCTGGTGTTTTGCACCGGCCCACCGATGCGTCCATCATAACACATCGCTCCGTCGGATTACCCAGAAAGGGTTCGATCTGCGGGATGGCCTGGTCGCGCCGGGAGCAGGTGCAGTCACACCCTGTCACGGGGACCAGCCTGAGTATCTGGCCTGGCTGGACAACCGCTTGCACGGACCACGAGAAGAACCAAAGTGGCTGGCCGGTCAAACAGTCCAACAGGTTCTCGAAACCTCCATGATGCTGGGCGCGGTGTTGGAGCATGGTCACAAGGTGCGACCTCACAAGCTCCGCGCAAATGATCAGGAAGCGGCTGCCGACATTGGCTTTGCTATTTACCGGGAAGGCGCAGGTGCCGTGACCGAGGCTCTCGACACTATCCGCCGCAGATCTCCGGCGACTGCGGTTCAAGCCGGGCCGCTCGCAAAGTATGGCCCCCTGTTCGATTGGCTGGACCGCCGCTGCAACGCAATTGACCCCGGCCCGATACGGGATCTGTTGCGCAACCACATTATCAAGCATGACGCACTCAGCCGAGGTGACACGGTGCTTGGATACGAAATCAAGGAACGCCGGTACCACTCTGTCCATAGCCTGAGCGAGGAAACCAATATTCCCCGTGTTCGCATGTCCCGGATGTTGCAAAAATTGGGGAAGATACCTGCGGGGGCGACCCATGCCGAATGTGGTCTGTTGCGGTTCGATGCCCAGGAGATCACCGGATTGATTGCAGATTTCCAGACTGCCATCGAGATGAAGGACGTCCCGGCCTATATTGGCGCATCCAAAAACCAGTTCCAAACCCTCTACGCTGGTGGGATCATTCGCCCTTTGGTTCCCCGCGATAAGCCTGGTGCTGTGCGGAATGTTGTCTTCTCACGGCGCCATCTCGACACATTCCTCGAAACGCTCAACGCGCTCCCGGTGGCATCGGAAACCGGAAAGGACCTGCACACAATCGCCTATGCTTGCCAGCGCGGTGCTGGGACAACGCTCAACTTGGTCTACGGCATACTGTCAGGTGAAATCCCAGCTTGGCGCCGGGACACGCCACCAGGATTGTCGCAAGTTCTGGTATCTCTGACAGATGCTGTCGGTGCCGAATAGCAAATAGCGAAATCAGGATTTGCCGTTTCGAGGGTCCGCTTTGCGGGCCCTTTTCTTTTGGCGGACGCAGTGGTTTCGGTGGTAACTCGTGCCAATTCTGGTGAGAACTCGTGCCGGACGGAGAATGGGCGATCGCATAAGCATTTGATTTTTAATCATTAAAATTAAGGTCGGTGGGAACTCGATCAAGATTTACAATGTAAATCGGGGCAAAGTTGTCTCGGAATTGGGGCAAGGATGTCGCGAAGTCGAGCTCCAATCAACATATAGGGTGCTCACTGGGTGCTCTGTCTTCTTATGGGGAAGCTGTGGCGGCAGTTGTAAATCGGGATCAAGTTGCGGCCGGATGGGCCACAAGACCCGGCGGACGCAATTTTCTAAGGATACTGGCCGACCCAGTGGATGCCTTTTTTGGTTCAAAACCTGATCAATTCACAGTCGTGAACGTCAAGCAAAGCCTAGGGTCAGGATTCATAACCAATAGATGACGGTCGCGGCCAGAGCGATGGCTGAGAGGAAGACCTTGGGACAGCGATCATAGCGTGTCGCCACACGCCGCCAGTCTTTTAGCCTGCCGAACATGATCTCAATCACTGCCCGGCAGTGCATTGCGCAGCAATGTCACGAGAGGGGCGGTTGCGTCGTTTGTATCGGCGCTTGTCGTATTTGACCGGGGTCTTGCGTTGCTTTCTGCCGGGGATGCAGGCGCGTATCCCTTTGTCTTTCAACGCGTCCCTGAACCAGTCGGCGTCATAGCCACGATCCCCGTGCAACCAGTCGACCTTTGGCAGGCTACTGAGCAGTGCCCGCGCGCCGATGTAGCCGCTGACTTGGCCGGCGGTGACGAACAGGTTGAGCGGCCGCCCTTGGCTATCGCAGATGGCGTGCAGTTTGGTGTTCATGCCGCCCTTGGTCCGACCGATCAGGCGTCCACGCCCCCCTTTTTCGCGGCCATGCTGGTCGCAGTGCGGTGTGCCTTCAAATAGGTCGCGTCCGCTGCCCGGCAGGGCATTGCGCAGCAATGTCCCGAAAGGGGATCATCACGGTCTTTTCCTCGCCGTGTTCGACAGCCAGGCCGACCATCATCTGCGCGAAGATGCCTTTCTCGCTCCAACGCTTCCATCGGCTGTACAGCGTCTTGTGCGGAGCATATTCCCGCGGCGCATCCCGCCAGCGCAATCCATTGCGATTGATGAAGATAATCCCACTCAACACCCGCCTGTCATCGACCCGTGGCTTGCCGTGA
This sequence comes from Leisingera sp. NJS204, assembly GCF_004123675.1. Lineage (NCBI taxonomy): Bacteria > Pseudomonadati > Pseudomonadota > Alphaproteobacteria > Rhodobacterales > Roseobacteraceae > Leisingera > Leisingera sp. NJS204. The sequence continues at coordinate 454,514 of NZ_CP035417.1, forward strand.
GACTTCGGGAAGAAAGGGGCAAGTTTGGCCATCTGCTCGTCGGTCAGCCAGTAAAGGTCGCTCATGTCACCGCTCCGTTTTCTGAGCCGTGAATCACGCAGCGCGTTGAAAATCAATGCATCCTGACCCTAAGCCAAATCTGAGCGCCCTGTATTCGTGGTCGAATTCCACCGTTTTGGTGAAATGGCGCCGAAACTGTGATCTCCGCAGACAAACACTGCTTCACTTGTGCAGAGCTGAAAACGCATTACCAGCGTTTGGTTCGCTGCAGGGCAGCAGGAACGAAGCCTGAGGATGGTGCCCCGGCGCATCAGCATGGATGGTTCGTCAGAAATATGCAATTTCACTGATCAGATCGCACGCTACTGCAAACTGTCGCAAGTCAGCGAAGTTCGCCCGGTTTGTGCCATTGCGATGCTCAATTCTTCACTAAGAGTATCCCACAGTTGTTCCAGGCCTCGTTCGCCAGCGGCCGCAATTGCATATTGCAGAATTCTCCCGATAAAGACAAAGTCTGCACCAAGTGACAGAGCTTTGAGAACGTCTTCGCCTGATCGGATTCCACTGTCGTAGAAGAGAGGAAAATCCGGTCCAAGATCAGTGCGAATTTTTGCGAGCACTTCAATCGCGGCTGGCGCAGCTTCCAACTGCCGCGCACCGTGGCTGGAAACCTGAATGGCATCAACACCTGCAGACACCAGCACGCGGGCGTCTTCAACGTCCAGAACGCCTTTCACCACCAGCTTGCCGGGCCAGAGATCGCGCAACCGGGCCAGCGTGTCCCAGGTGGCGCGCGCCCGGCTTTCGGTCCGGTCGAAGTCATAACCCTCCATGTCGAAATTCGCCATCACCGGTTTGCCCTTCAGCAGAGTGGCCAGTGACCAGCGCGGGTGCATGGCAAAGTCAAAGAACTGCCGCGGGCCGATGCTGAAAGGCATCTTGAAACCGTGGCGCAGCTCGCGCGGGCGGCGGCCGACCTCGGGCACGTCCACGGTCAGAACCAAAGTCTGATAGCCTGCTGCACGGGCGCGCTCGGCCAGCTTGAATGTGCCGCTGCCGTCGCCGCTGAAATAGAGCTGGAACCAGGCGTGCCCCTCTGCCGCCTCCAGAATGGTTTCCAAAGGGGTGGAGGCGACGGTGGAAACCCCATGCGGCACCCGGTAGCGCGCCGCCAGCCGGGCCAGCATCAGGTCGGCGCCGGGGGCCGACAGGTTGCACATGCCCATAGGGGCAATGCCAAAGGGCCGGTCGGCCGCGGCGCCAAAGACCTGCGTGGCCAGCGAGCGCTGGCTGACATCCCGCAGGATGCGGGGCCGCAGGGTGATAGCATCCAGGGAGGCGCGGTTGCGCGCCGCCCCGGTTTCCTGCCCAGCGGCGCCGTCGATGTAGTCAAATACCATCCAGGGCAGCCGCCGCCGGGCCAGGCGGCGGGCGTCCTTGGCGGAATGGATGGCGCCTGCGCCCATCAGCCGGCCACCGCTTTCATGAAGCGGTCGCGGATCACCACAGGGTCCATCGTGATCACCGGCATCTTGGCGTTGCCGCTGTCGCATTTGACCACCAGAACTGTGGGTTCACCGCTGGCCAGCGCCTCCTCCAGCGCAGCCCCGGTGTCCTTGTCCTGCACCTCCACCACCCGGGCGCAGCCAGCGGCGCGGGCCATGCCGGCCAGATCAGTGCGCTGGCTGGTGTAGGTCGGCTGATCGCCGGTGGAGCCATAGGAGCCGTTGTCGACGATCATCAGGATGTAGTTGCCGGGCGCGTTGTTGCCGATGGTGGGCAGCGTGCCGAGATTGGTCAGAATCGAGCCATCACCATCGATCACGATCACCGGCTTCGGCTGCGCCAGCGCCAGCCCCAGTCCGATGGAGGAGGCAAGCCCCATGGTGCCCAGCATGTAGAAATTGGTGGGCTGGTCGTCGATTGCGTGCAGCTCCTGTGATGGAATGCCGATGTTGCAGACCACCAGTTCATTGCGCAGGATGGGCGCGATCTCTTTCAGGATTTCAGAACGGATCATTGGTCGCCATAGCCTCCCCAGAAGTTGGCGTCGGTCAGGATGGCAACAGGCTTGTTGCACATGAAGGTGTATTTCAGGATGTTGTCCAGCTCCTCGACGTCCTTCTGCCAGTGGAAGTGGTAAGTGGGGATATTGAGCTGGGCCAGGAGCGCCTTGGTATGCACTGCCATTTCCACCTGGCAGGCGACCGGCTCGCGCAGCTCGCCGCGGTAGGAGATCAGCATCGGCAGCGGCATCCGGTAGTACTGGATCAGTGTCGCCAGCGTGTTGATGGTCACCCCGATGGCGGTGTTCTGCATGATGATGGCCGGACGCTTGCCGCCCATCCAGGCGCCGGCGCAGAGCCCCATGCCCTCATCCTCCTTGTTGGAGGGGATATGGAAGATGTCGTCGCGCTGGTCGATTTCCTCGATCACGCCGGCCAGCTGCTTGCAGGGCACAGTCGTGACGAAGGAAACGCCGTTGGCCGCCAGATCGTCGGCGATCCTCTTGTCGATATTCATGGTCGGTTGCCTTTGCTTCGGAAGTCTCGTTTCGGGGTCAGGAGGTGCGGCAGACATGCACCGCGCAGGGCGCGTGGCGGACCACGCGGGCGGCGGTTGAGCCGAGGAAAAAGTCGCTGAGCCCCGGTTTGTGGGAGCCGACGACGATGCAGTCCATGCCGTGCTGTTCGGCGTATTCGACGATGGCGCGGTAGGACCGGCCCTTGATGATCTCTGCCGTGACATTGCCGTGACCTGCGGTTTTGGCGGCCAGCGCCTCGCGGGCTTTGTCAAAACCTTCGCGCACGGTGTCCTCGTCCAGGTAGGCGGTGACCGAACTGTGCGGCGGCTCGTAGACATGCAGCGCGGTGATCTGCCCGCCGGGGTTGCACAGGGTGGCGGCGGCCTTCAGCGTTGTTCCGGACACCCCGTGATCCAGGGCCATGGGAACCAGGATATTGTCATACATGGTTGCTCTCCGTTTGTTTGGGGCGCGCGGTCAGGCCCAGGGGTCGAGGATGATCTTGGGCGCCGCCACCGCACCGCTGCGCAGGTCGCGGAAGGCAGCAGCGCCGTCTGACAGCGGCCGCGTTTCGGGCCAGTCCAGCGGACCAAGGCGGCTGTCAAAGATCGCTTGCGCGGTTTCGCGGAAGTCCTGAGCGGTATAGGTGTAGGTGCCGATGAAGGTGATCTCCTGCAGGGTCATACGGCGGATATCCAGGCCGCCGGTGTCCTCGCCCAAGCCGACATGGGCAATCACCCCGCCGGGCGCAGCAGCGGCTGAGGCGGCGGTGCGGGTGGCGGCATAGCCGACGGCGTCCACCACCAGCGGCACCATGCCCTGAAACTCCGCCACTGCCTGCTGGCCGCAGCGGTCCGTTAGAAAGGCCCTGCGCCCTGTGTTGGGTTCCTGGATCGTCACATCCTCCACCCCCATCGCCCTGAGCGCCAGTGCCGCCGCCAGCCCGATGGCACCGCCGCCGATCACCAGCGCGCGGCGTTCGGTGTCCGGATGCAGCGCCTCCAGCGCCAGCCGGGCGGCGTGCCAGCTGACCGCCAGCGGCTCGGCCAGCGCGGCCTTTGCAAGCGGCACATCGTCCGGCACGGTCACCAGGTTGCGCTCCGGCATGGCCACAAACTGGGCAAAGGCGCCCTCGCGCGGGGGCATCGAAATGATTTGGCGGCTGGCGCAGAGGTTCTCGCGCCCCGATACGCATGCGGTGCAGCTGCCGCAGGTGACCAGCGGGTTGATGGTGACGCGGCGGCCCTTCTGCGGCCCGTCCTCGATCACGCCAGCGGCTTCATGCCCTAGGATCAGCGGTGCGGGTCGGCGGCTGTCATGGCCCAGATAGGCGTGCATGTCCGAACCGCAGATGCCGGAGGCGCGGATGCGGACCAGATGTTCGCCTGCCCGGCCCGCCGCCATGGGCACGTCGCGGACCACCAGCGTCTCAACCCCTTCATAAACCAAGGCTTTCATTTCGCGGTGAACCCCCCGTCAACCATCAGGATTTGCCCGGTTACATAGGCCGAGGCCTCGGAGCACAGGAACAGCAGCGGCCCGTCGAGATCCTCCAGCCGGCCGTTGCGGCCGATGCAGGTTTGCGCGGCATTGCGGGCGGCGCGGGTGTCATCTTCGAACACCGCCTGGGTCAGCTCGGTCGGGAAAAACCCCGGCCCGATTGCGTTGGCGGTGATGCCATGGGGCGACCAGGCCTCTGCCATGGCGCGGGTCAGCTGGCCGATCCCGCCCTTGCTGGCGCCATAGGCGATGCCGCCGGGAAAGGCGCGGGTGGTCTGGAGCGAGGCAAAGTTGGCGATCCGCCCCCAGCCCTGCTTTTTCATCGCAGGCACCAGCGCCTGGCTGAGGAAGAAGGGCGCCGACAGGTTCAAGGCCAGAGTCTGATCCCACCCCTCTGCCGTCACTGCATCTGCGGGTTGCCGCGTGTTGACGCCGGCTGCGTGGATCAGGATGTCCGGCGCGCCGAAGGGGGCCGTGACGGTGTCCCGCAGCGCCTCCAGCGCGCTGCGGTCCGCCACATCCGCGACCGCATAAGCCGCAGCCGGGCCGATCTCGGCACAGAGGCTTTCCAGCGCCTCCGCCCGGCGGGCCACTGCGACCACCTGCGCCCCGGCGGCGGCCAGCGCGATGGCCGCCCGACGTCCCAGGCCAGAACTGGCGCCGGTGATGCAGGCGGTCCGGCCTGTCAGATCGAACAGGGCGCGCGGGTCAGCCATTGGCGGTCAGGTCAAAGGTTTCGTCCGGGAAATACTTGGCCAGCCGCACGTCGGCGGCGCGGGCGTGGCCCTCCATCCCTTCCAGCCGGGCAATCCGCGCCGTGGCCTCGGCCACCGGTTTGGAGCCTTCGCGGGTGGCGCGCTGCCAAGTGACGATCTTCATGTATTTGTGGACCGACAGCCCGCCGGTATAGCTGGCCGCGCGTGAGGTCGGCAGCACGTGGTTGGTTCCCGCTGCCTTGTCGCCGTAAGAGACCGTGGTCTCCTCCCCCAGGAACAGCGAGCCGTAGCAGGTGAGCTGCTGCAGCCACCAGTCCAGATCCGCGGCTTGCACGGTCAAATGCTCCGGCGCGTATTCGTCGGAACAGGCCGCCATGTCCTCGCGGTCCGCACACAGGATCACCTCGGCATAGTCGCGCCAGGCGGCGGTGGCGTTTTCGCGGTTCACCTCCGGCAGGTCGTCGATATAGCCGGGCACCAGCCGCATCACCTCTTCCGCCAGCTTGCGGTCGTCGGTCACCAGCCAGACTGGCGAGTTGTAGCCATGCTCTGCCTGGCTGACGAGATCGGTGGCGACGATATGGGCGTCTGCGGTGCCGTCGGCCAGGATCAGGCTGTCGGTGGGGCCTGCGATCATGTCGATGCCGACACGGCCGAACAGGATGCGCTTGGCCTCGGCCACAAACTGGTTGCCGGGGCCGACCAGGATGTTGGCCTTGGGCAGGCCAAAGAGACCGAATGTCATGGCCGCAACCCCCTGCACGCCGCCCATCGCCATGATCTGGTCCGCGCCGCAGATATGGGCGGCATAGACGATGGCGGGGGCCACGCCCACACCGGGACGCGGCGGCGAGCAGGCGGCGATGTGCTTGCAGCCGGCCACTTTGGCGGTGGTCACCGTCATGATGGCGCTGGCGATATGGCTGTAGCGCCCGCCGGGCACATAACAGCCCGCCGCATCCACAGGGATCACCTTTTGCCCGGTGATGAAGCCGGGAGAGATTTCGGTTTCCACATTTTGCATCGTGCTTTTCTGCAGCTCCGCAAAGCGGCGCACATTGTCATGGGCGAACCGGATGTCGGCCTTCAGCTTCTCCGGCACTTGCGCACAGGCGGCCTCGATCTCCTCTTCCGTCAGCAGCACATTGCCTTCGTACCGGTCGAATTTGGCGGCATATTCCAGCGCCTTGGCGTCGCCGCCGGCTTCGATGTCGTCCAGGATGCCCTGCACGGTCTTATGGGTCTCGGAGGCATCCGACTTGGGGGTCAGGTCGGCCTTCTTGAGATATTCTCGGGTCATTTCCAGGGAGTCCTATTTGAAGATATCAGGAAGCAGCGTGGTCGAGATCGGCGGGATGTAGGCGATCAGCAGCACCACGATCAGCATGGTCAGAACAAAGGGGATGGCGCGGGCGGCGATCTTGAGGATGGACTCGCCGGTGATGCCGGAGACAACGAACAAGTTCAGGCCCAGCGGCGGGGTGATGAAGCCCACCCCCAAGGCGGTGATCATCATGATGCAGAACTGGATTTCGTTCATGCCGATGTTGTCGGCCAATGGCTTCAGGATTGGTGCCAGGATCACGATGTTGGGGGTCGTCTCCATCACGCAGCCAGCGGCGATCAGGATGCAGATCATCAGCAGGATCAGCACTGAGGGATCATCGGTCAGCCCGGTCACCGCGGTCACGAACCCCTGCGGCACGCCCATGATGGCCAGTGCCTCTGCCAGCGGGGCGGAGAATGCGATGATCGGCAGGATCACCCCGTTCACCTTGGCAGAGCTGACCAGCATTGCCGGGAAGTCCGACAGTTTCAGGGTGCCGAGCAGGAAGCCCATCAGGATGGTGACGACCACGGCGGTGGCGCCGGCCTCGGTCGGGGTCAGGCGGCCGGAGAAGATGCCGTAGAAGATGATCCCCGGCACGATGAAGGCATACCAGCCGGATTTCAGCGCATGGCCCAGGTTGCCCAGCCACTCGACCAGCCCCATGTTGCCGCCGGTCTCATAGGTATAAAGCCGGTTCATGATGATGTTGGTGATCAGGATCGACACCAGGATCGCGATGCCCGGGATCAGCGCCGCCAGAAACAGGGTGGAGGCGGAAATACCCAGCACCAGGCCGATGATGATATAGGCGATGGAGGGCGGGATCAGGATGCCGGTGCAGGCGCCCGCCGCCACCAAGGCGCAGGCATAGGGGCGCGGATAGCCGCTTTCGACCAGCCGGGCGATGGTCATCCGCCCGACTGCCGCCGCACCCGCGGCGTCAGAGCCGGAGATTGCTGCAAACATGCCGCAGACCAGCACCGTCGCCGAGCCGAAGCCGCCCCGCGTCCAGCAGGTCAGCGCCTCGGCCACGTCCAGAAATTTCTTGCTGAGCCCGGTGCGCACCAGCACGTCGCCGGTCAGGATGAACAGCGGAACCGCCGTCAGGGCAAAGGCGTCGATGCCGGTGAACAGGCTTTCGCCGATGGCGCTGAGCGGCAAATCTCCCGACATCACCAGCATGGTGATAGCCGCCGTGCCGATGGCGGCCCAGACCGGCACCGCCAGCGCAATCAGCGCCACGAACATGATCACCGGCAGGTAGAAGTCCCAGCCCAGTTCGACCGTTTGGTTGAGTGAATTCCACAGCATCGCGTAAGGCCCCTCAATCAAACAGCTTGTCGCCTTCAAAGACGGGGGTGCCGTCGCGAAGGCTGCGGTAGTCGCGCAGGAAGGATTGCAGCAGTCGCCAGACCATCAGGGTGAACCCCGCGGGCACCGCCATCAGGAACCAGACCATGGAGACCCGCAGCCCGTGGCTGACTGATCCGAACTTGGCCGAGACCAGCACCGTCTCAAACGACCAGTAGAGCGCCACCAGGGCCACGATGAACATTACCAGATCGCCGAAGATGTAGAGCAGCGCCTTGGGCCGGGGTCCGAGGTAGTGCATCAGAACATCAATGCGGATATGGGCGCGTTCCTTGACCGCTGCCGCGGCGCCGATCCAGGCCAGGTAGATAAAGGAATAGCGGACGATTTCCTCGCCCCAGATCGAAGAATAGGCAAACAGCTCGCGCCGGATCACCTCGATCGCCATGGTGATGACCAGCAGCACATAGAAGGTCAGCAGCAGCCAGCGCTCTGCGTTCTTGTCTATCGTTCGCAGGATCTTCATCGCTATTCCCGGGGTTCAGGCACACCCCCGCAGCCAGCCGGCAGGCTGCTGCAGAAGCGGCGATTTCGAAAGCGGGCGACCGCCGGTCTCCGGCGTGCGCCCCTGCAGCGCTCAGGCGTCGTGGACGTAGTATTTGCCCTGGGTGCCTGCGGCCTCTTCCAGCTTGGCGAAATTGTCCATCGACCCGGCAAGTTCGGTCTTGAAGGCATCCCACTCGCTGCGCTGATAGCCGCCGGCGTCCTTCCACTCTGCCAGCTGGTCATCGCTCAGCGCATGGAATTCGACGCCTGCCTTGGCCAGTTCCGCCATTGCATAGGCGCGGGCGGAGGGCACCTTGGACAGGTTCTGATGCGCGGTCATTTCTGAACCCCACATCACACCGTCCTGCACGTCCGCAGGCAGCGCGTTGAACCACTCCAGATTGCAGGAATAGACTTGGCTGTCCGGCACCGCCTGGGTAAAGGTCACATGGCTGAGAATGTCCTTGAAGCCAAAGACATAAAGCGCTCCGACGGACGGATCGAGCGCATCCGCCACCCCCTGTTTGATGGCTGAGGGAGTCTCGCCCCAGGCCACCGGCGTCGGGTTGGCGCCGACCATGCGGTAATACTGCTGCAGCATCTTTGATCCCGGCACCCGAAATTTCACGCCCGCCATGTCGCCCGGCGACATTACCGCGTTGCCGCCTTTGCGCACCGCGACCACGCGGGGGTCGATGTTGACATAAAACAGCGCCTTGAAGCCGTTTGCCTCCACCTTGGGATGGACCTCGGTATTCCAGAAACCGGAGTTCACCAGATTGGTGAACCGCTGGTTGGAGCCGCAAAGATAGGGCATGTTGATCAGGTCAACGGTGGAGGCAAAGGGCGCGAAGTTCGACAGCGAATGCTGCGCGGCCTGGATTGTGCCGCCTTGAACCTTCTGCACCAGCGCGCCGCCCGCACCAAGCTGGCCGCCAGGGGCGAGCTTGACGTAGATCTTGCCGTTGGTGGCGTTCTGGATGTTCTCTTTCAGATCCAGCTGCATGATCGGATAGCTGCGCGAGGCGCCCAGCACGTATGCGGTCGCCAAGGTCATGATGTGCTCGGCCGCGCGCTCGCGCTCCTTCTCTTCTTTGGCAGTCTGGGCGGCCGCCTCGGACGACCAAAGCATACCGCCTGCACCCGCCACCAGCGCTGCGGTGAAAGAGCCGGCTGAGGCCAGTTTCAGAAAATTGCGGCGCTCAGCAGATTTGAGGCCATCCTTGCCATTCGTCATTGTCTTCCTCCCTTGGAAATCCGTCAGCTGCCGTTCTTGTTCTTGTGGTCAGCCTCGCGCTTGAGGATCGCGGCAACGAACAGGACCGACGCCGCAAACAGAACCAGCATCTCTCCGACATCGCTCAGGAAACCGCCGCTGCCAAACGCGCCCAGGGCGACATTGGCAAAGAACACGGTAAAGACGGCTGCAGCAGCAAAGAGAAACATCAGCAGATCCCGATTTTTGATCCCAACACCATTTGTAAGCGCTTACATCAATAATGCAAGCGCTTACATGGGTGGATGGCATCGGCGGCATTTTGTGATAAGACAGGGGCAATGGAATGGCAGGCGTGACATGGGAAAAACCCGCTCAGCTCCGACACTTAACGATGTTGCACGGGAGGCCGGGGTTTCGACCGCGACGGTGTCGCGCTGCCTGAACTCGCCGGAACGGGTGATTGAGCCGACCCGCCAGCGGGTCCTGCAAGCTGTCGAATCACTGGGCTACACGCCGAATTTCGCGGCCCGGGTGATGGCGGCCAAGCGCAGCTTCACCATCGGGGCGATCATTCCAACCATGGACAACGCGATCTTTGCCCGCGGCCTGCAGGCCTTTCAGGATGAGCTGCGGGAGCGCGGCTATACGCTGCTGGTCTCCAGTTCCGCCTATGATCCCGAAGTGGAGCGTGAACAAATCCGTACCCTTGTTGCGCGCGGTGCTGACGGTCTGCTGCTGATCGGGCACGCGCGCGATGCGGAAATCTACGAGTATCTGGATCGCCATCAGGTTCCCTCGCTGGTTGCTTGGTCCTATGATCCGGCGGCGCAGCGGCCGTCTGTCGGATTCAGAAACGCAGATGCCATGTGCGAACTGGCGCGCAGCGTGATTTCAGTCGGCCACCGGCGGATTGCGATGATCTCCGGCATGACGCAGGGCAACGACCGGGCGCAAGGCCGGGTGGAAGGCGTCAGGCAGGCGATGGAGGCGAGCGGACTTGACACCGGCAGTTTGACGCTGATCGAGACCGCTTACGAAATTGACAAGGGAGCGGAGGCCTTTGGGCGGCTGATGGCCTTAACTCCGTGCCCGACAGTTGTAATGTGCGGTAACGACGTGCTGGCGGCTGGTGCTCTGCGTGAGGCGCACAGATTAGGAATTCAGGTGCCGGAGCAGGTTTCGGTGACAGGGTTCGATGACATCGAATTGGCGGAGATCGTCAGCCCAGCCCTGACGACTGTTCATGTTCCTCACCGTGAAATGGGACGAAAGGCAGCGTGTGAACTGACAGCAATTGTGGAAGGTAAAACGGAAGGCCGGTCGATCTGCATTAATACCAGAGTTGTTACCCGTCACTCATTGGCAAAGCCGCCTTATCAGTCATAGGGAAGATAGTTGCTGCTGTTGTTGGTGCATCTTGCGGATTTGGAAGCCTTTTCCTCTTGAGCGTGAAAGGCCGCTCGTTTCCAGTTCGAAACGGTTGACCACACGGATACCGCAAACTTACACTTTGCCCCGCTTCTCGGCTGCAGAGGCAGGCCCCAGCGAATGGGCAGATTGAAAACCGCGCTTCAGTTTGGCTTTCAAGGACCGCTATGGCGACACCGGATTGCATCGCATCAATAGGTTGCCGCAGCAGCGAGCAAATGCGGCGTCAGCAATAGCTGCGCAAGCAAAAGGCGGCTTTATCCTTGTGTGGATGGCGCCTGCTTTGCAAGGAAAAAATGCGTTGACTGCGCGGTTGGTGAGTACAGTCCTGTGCCCGGCCTTTGATCGCGGCGTCGATACTTGCCGCTGGCCTTGATGGGTTCCATAAATCTGCTCCCAATCAGCGACGCGAACCTGTGAGTTCAGGACAAAGCACGGGATTTCAGGTTTTCGGATGACCGCACATGCCATCCGCTGCCCGGCAGGCGATTTGCGCAGCAAATCTGCCGAGAGGGGGCATTCGTCTTGCAATTCGGTTTTGTTTGGCTTGGAGTTCGCCCCTGTTTCCGGACAGTTTGATTATTGACCCTATGCGGCAATTCTCCAAGTCATGGTTTCGTATGCTTGCGCGGGTGTTTGGCAGCCGATGGCGGAATGACGCTGTTGGCGATTTTAGAAGACCTCTATGTATTCGAAGATCGCAGCCTTTGCCTGGGCACGCGTTTTGAAGCGCTCCCGGTGAACCAGTTCCTTTTTCAGGGACGCAAAGAAACTCTCCATCGGTGCGTTCTGCGCCTTCAAATGGTCCCCCAGACCATTTGATCCGCTGGCGCGGACCAGCTTGAACTCCAGGCATTCTCCGGTGCGGCTCATGGATTGCGTGATGCGTGCCGCCCTAAGCAACTTGCGGTATTCTCCGCCTGCATATTGCACGCCGCGGTCGCCATGGCGGATGAGCCCTGGTACCGGGCCACGGCGCCCAAGGGCCATGTTCAAGGCATCACAGCACAGTTCCGATCGCAGATGATCGTCCATGGCCCAGCCCACGATTTCACGCGTGGCATTCGACCATTGTTCTCGAACCAATGGCGAACAAGGTCTCATTCCTTGATGGCAGCCACGTAGAGCCAGCCTTCAGCGGTGTCGGCATAAGTGATGTCAGCGAGCCGAACACGGTTCGGAACGGTGCAATCGAACTGTTGCTCCAACAGATTTGGTGAGGGTTTGAGGCTGTGATTGCTGTCTGTGGTGCGCCGCTTTCGACGCTTGTACAGGCACGGTGAGACATTGTTTTCACGCATTATTCTGGCCACGCGCCGCTCCGAAACGTCCTCGCCATCGGCTTTCAGATCCTGGTGGCCCCGCTTTGCCCCATATCGTTTTTTGCTTTGAGTAAACGCCGCTTTGATCTTTGGCAGCAACGCGGCGTCCCGGGTGTCCCGCAGCTTTTGCCGCTGATCCCGGGCAGGTTGCGGCTGGACAAAGCCGTAAAACCAGCTGCGCGCAACGCCAGCAATGCGACAGAGCTGAGCGATCGGCTAAACAGTCTTGCGGGCAGCGACAAATGCATGTTTCGCGTTCATGTCTTCGCTGTCCTTGAGGCGAAAAAAGCGGAAGCCTTGTGGAGGATCCCATTTTCCAGCTTCAAACGTTTGTTTTCCTTCCGCAGACGATCCAGTTCCGCTGCATCCGCCTGCTGCCTGCGCAGCGCCGCCATTGATCCTGCCGCTTCGGCCTCCAAGTGCCAGGTCTTCAGCTGGGAACTCGTCACACCCAGTTCCCTGGCCACGCCACATTGTGTGGCACCAGGCTTATAAAGCCGGCCAACAGCTGCGGCTTTGAATTCATCTGTGAACGTTCGTCTCGATTGTCCCATTCCATGCTCCTTCCGTGGACAGGGGTAAATTACCACGGTGTCCGGGAACAGGGACGAAGTTCACACTGCCGACTTGCGGCGATGCGGCGGCAGGGTTGCAGCGAAACTTCACCAGGACGCTTCTGCCAGACGACGCCAGGCAGCCGAGGCTGTGTGAAAACTCCGGATGCTGTATGCTTTTCGGCAAAGACCGGAGGCAGGCATGTCGGGATATATCGAGGGTACGGACCGCAGTCAGGTGACACTTTTTCCGGCCCGGCTGGAAGACTGGACAAACGAGGATAATCCGGTCCGCGTGATTGACCTCTTCGTGGACGAGATTAATCTTGGGGAGATTGGTTTCCTGCGGACGGCGCCGGCGCAGACAGGACGGCCCGGCTATCACCCATCGGTCCTGCTGAAGCTGTTCATCTATGGCTATCTGAACCGCGTCCCTTCGAGCCGTGCCCTGGAGCGGGAGGCTGGGCGCAATGTCGAGGTGATGTAGCTGACGGGTCGGCTTGTCCCGGACCACAAGACGATCGCCAACTTTCGGCGCGAGTTCGAAGGACCAGGAATTGATCCGGGGGATCAATTTCCCTGAGAACGGCCCGGCGATCCGGCGGACCTGCGCGGAGTTCGTGGAACTCTGCAGCCGGATCGGGGTGCCGAAGGGGGATTGTGTTGCCATCCATGGCTCCAAGTTCAAGGCGGTGAATAATCGCGACAAGAACTTCACCAAAGGCAAGATCGCCAGCCGCACCGCCCATCTGGTCGCAAGCATCGAGAGCGCTACCTTGAAGAAATGGTCCGGATCGACCGTCAGGAAGAGGGCGAGGCCCGGGCCGGGAAGATCGCCAACCTGGCGCAACGCTGCGAGCGCATCCGGCAGGAGATCGAGCGCTTGGCGGACATGGGCGAGGCGCTCAGGGAGAGCCAGGACAGGCAGATATCCCTGACTGATCCGGATGCCCGCTCCATGGCCACCAGCGCCAAAGGCGGCGGTTTTGCGGGCTGCAACGCCCAATCCGCAGTGGATACCGAGACCCATCTGATTGTCGCGCATGACGTGATCAATGCCGGGCATGACCGTGAACAGCTGTCGCCGATGGCGAAGGCGGCGAAGGCCGCTCTCGGACACGGCGAAATGAGCGCGGTCGCTGACAAGGGCTATTTCAGCGGCCGGGAAGTTCTGGCCTGTCACGAGGATGGCATCACCACAACCCTCCCCCGGCCCGAGACTTCGGGCAACAGCAAGAAGGGCATGTATGTGAAGGCCGGCTTTGCCTATGACGCGGATACGGATATCTACCGATGCCCGGCAGGTGAGATGACATACCGCTGCACGACCGAAGAAGGCGGCCTGGGGTACGGCGATACTGGACCAACGTCTGTCAGGCCTGCCCTGTCAGAGCGCGCTGCACGACCGGCAGGGAACGTCGTATCACCCGATGGGAACGCGAGCATCCGGCCGACGAGATGCGTGGCCGTTTGAGCCGCGACCCGGCCTTGATGGGCCTCCGCCGCTCAACCGTCAAGCACCCGTTCGGCACAATCAAGAACTGGATGGGAGCGGCGCACTTCCGGATGCGGCGGCTGAAGAACGTCCGCACCGAGATGGCCTTCCATGTCCTCGCCTATAACATCAAACGGATGATCGACCTGATCGGGGTACGTGGGCTTCTGACAGCCAAACCGGCCTGATGGGTGTCGCTCAGCTCAAATCGTACCGCAAAAAAAACGCCACAAGAGCGCGGATTCAGCCCTCTACGGCGTATAAGGCGCTAAAGTGACCCGAAATCCGGCTGCCTCCACAAAATCGACTGAAACATCCTCATCGTCGAGAAACCAAGCGAGTTTCCACACACCCTCAGCCCGTAAACGGACATGCGAATGAGGCACTCGGTGCTGGATGCTGCGGGTGCGAGGCTTGCTAGCCAATGCATCAATTGCGGACATTCATCCAGGCACGGGCTAGGGCATTACCTTCGAAGGTTCGCTCTCGGCCCGAGAATTGCCAAGGGCCTACCTTCGCACGCCTTCCAGCACCCGCGCGCTCACTTCCTCATCCTCGTCGCCAGAGCCGTGCAGGACACTGACATCACCGGTCGGCTCAAGGATGACCGCATGAACGCGGCGCAGATCGAATGCGTTCGCCTCCCGCAGTTTTCCGAACAGATCAGCTTCTGTCATACGCGTATCGCGGAGGTTCTGATGCAGAATCTCGCCGTTTTCCATGACGAGCACTGGATCGTTCTCAATACTCTTGCGGACCTTCGGAGACGCCGTCCGAACGAAGGAGATCAGGCTCTGCACGGCGAACAGCGCAACAAGCGCCCCAACCCCGAGAAACAAATTTTCCTTTGGCGAGATTATTGAACTGGCAATGACTGATCCGCAGGCAACCGTGACCGCAAAATCATAGCTGGACATCTTCGAGAAGGATCTCAGGCCGTTCAGCCGGGTGAGTGCGACAACCGTGGCGACACAAACGGCCGCGCGGAAAAGTATCTCTAAGAGATCGTACAGCATAATCTGTCCTTTCGCCTAATGAGCGCCGCAATCGAAATCGGCGCCGCATCCTGGCAATGGCGTTACCCTTTGAGCTTTCGCCCGCGCCTGATAAAGAGCCTGGCAAGCACAAAAACAAATGCGAAGGCTATGAGCCCGAGATAGCGTTCATAAATGCCATCAATTTCGTCAGGCAGGAAAAAGAAGACCGGTGCAGAGATCGCCCAGACGATTGAAATCCCGACAAGCACCTGACCATAGTAGCGCCCCGCTCGGGCGGCCCCTTGGGACATCAACCAGGGAATGATCGCCATGAGCAGACCCAGCGCGTAGACAAGATAGATATGGATCACCACGCCGTCACTGTCATTGTCGCCATATTCATTCCGTGCCCCGACAAGAAAGACGATGAGCCCCAGCAGGGCGAGGCCGATGATCCCGCAACTCCAGCCCCATCCGCCCATGTGAACATGCGCAGCCAGCAGCGCAACGGAAATAAGAGAGCCCGAGAAAGCGTATATGCCGATATCGACAATGAACTCGTATTTGCCTGCGCCCAGGTCGCTGATCGTATCAGCAATCCAATCGTGATCAGGGACAATAAAGTCAGCCGCAATGATGGCGGCGGAAAACACAATACAGCCAATAATCGCATACCAACCAAGCACTATCATCAGCGTGGGGGCATTCTCTAACTTCGGAGATTTTGTCTCGTCATTCATGTCGGATCACCGCCTGATCGCGCCAGGGTAACAACTCCTGAGAAGTGAAACTCAGTAAGAAAGGTCAAAGGGGCTCGCGACAGCCCCTTCGCTTGATATGCCGTTATAAGGGCCGGATCAGTCCCACCAGCCTTCATCCACCGATTCCATCTCTTCGAGCTGCTCTTCGGTTTTGCGGGTTACGATGACATAGCTCTTGTCATCCACCGGCGTGAGCCGAATGTCTTCAACGGGGATCAGCACGTGCTTGTCGCCAATGTCGAGAAAGCCGCCGACTTCGGCCACAATACCAATCATCTTGCCACCGCGATCAAGGATCACATCTTCGATTTCGCCGATGTCATTCCAGTCCGGGCCGACACCATCAGCTTCCCAGTTTCCCCAAGTATCTTCGTCCATGGGACCATTCAGCGTGTAGATATCACCACCGGTGATGTCGCGTGTCCGGATCAGGTTTTCGGTATCCATCAGGGTTTCCGCAACGGCCGGCGCCGCGGCCATGCCAGCGATAAGGGCAATAGAGGCAAGGCGAGACATGTGATGTTCCTTTTCTGTTTGCTTCACAGACTGAACATTCTGAAGATGACTTTTGTTCCGAGAAAATTTACCTACCGTCGAAGTCGTGCTGCTTTGTGTGGATGCCGTTACCATTCCCAAGAGCTAACACGGGCTTGCGATTCTTGTAGCGGGGTTTCATCGAGCGGCCACTTTGTCCGCGATGAGTGAATTCGGGTGACTGATCTCGCTGCAGCATGCTTGAACGGCTGGTTTTCACGCCGCGCAGCGGAGCCGAAAATGATGCAGTCGCAGCGATTTTTCTGCTGCAAGCGCGCAGCGAAAACATCCAAGGTACAGGTTGGGCCGATATCGTTGAAAAACCCGTTGTTTTTGGCGGCATACCCGGGGTTATGGACCTGATTTCCTGGAGTAATCTGTGGTTGCACCGCTCTTTTTACGCAGCGGCAGGCACTATTGGCTTCAGTTTGGCCGGTTTCCTGAGGTTCTGGGCGGTGGCTGCTAAGGTGAACTCGTCCTGGACGCCACATGGGCCTCGTAGCCGGAGCCGCCCCAGCCCGAGGATGCGTTTGAGGTGCGCGAAGAGCATTTCGACCTTCTGACGCCGCCTCTGGGCGGTCGGGTTGTAGCCGGAGGCCGTGCAGAGCCGGGCGAAGTCTCTCACGATCTCATATTTGTCTCGATTGATGCTGCGCGTTGCAGTGTCGGGGCAGCATTTTTGCTTCGATAGGCAGGTCTGGCTGTCGAGTTTTGAGCTGCGGTACTGGCGGCGGCCGGGCTTGGGGTTGTGTCTTCTGGGATCAGAATAATTTCGCCGGGTGTGGCGCAGTTCTTTACCTTCCGGGCAGATGTAGCGGTCATTTTCTTCGTCCCATGTGAAGTCGGATCGCGACCGGATGCCATCCTTGCGCTTTGAATGATCAAAGACCGGAATGAACGGGAGTATCTTCCGCTTGAGCGTCAGCCAAACCAGATTATCAGATGAGCCATAGGCGGTGTCCGCTGCGGCCCGATCAGGCTTCAGGCCAAAGCGCTCTTCCGTCCGGCCGGTCATCTTGCGCATGGCACCCGCCTCTGCCTGCCGGATCGAGCGGCTGGCATCCACGTCAAGAATGATCCCATGATCCGTGTCGATCAGGTAATTGTCTGAATAGGCAAAGAATGCAGGTCCTTTGCGAGCCGCGGTCCATTGGCTGGCGGGATCGGCATGTGCCGTGAACTTGGGTGTTGTCTCACCGGCCGCACCGAATGCTGCGTCATCGGGAGTGCCGAGATACTCGCGCACCGCCCGTGATATATCATTGGGATCGATCTCCCTGGCCACCCATTCTTCGGGATTGCTGGAGTTCTGCTTCTGAACATCCGCAACAATCAGGCTGGCATCCACGGCGACCCCCTGGCCACCGACAAGCCCTTCCGGCACGCATCTTTCAACAGTCGTCTCAAAAACATGACGCAGCAGATCACTGTCGCGGAAGCGGCCGTGCCGGTTCTTGGAGAATGCCGAGTGATCCGGGATGCGGTCAGTCAGATCAAGGCGGCAAAACCAGCGGCAGGCCAGGTTCAGATGCACCTCTTCGCAAAGCCGCCGTTCGGATCGGATGCCAAAGCAGTAGCCAACCACAAGCATGCGGATCATTGGTTCAGGATCGGCCGATGGTCGGCCCGTGCGGCTGTAGAAACCCGCCAGATGACCCCGGATGCCGCTCAGATCGAGGTGCCGGTCAACCGATCGCAGCAGATGACCTTACGGGACATGCTCCTCCAGATAGAAGTCGTAAGCGCTTTTCTTTGCCTCGCTCTCTACTTCCGCTTTGCGGACTTCGATTTCCTTGGCCAGCGCTTCCAATTCAGCGGCACTCAGCCTCTTTAGATCAATGCCATGTTTCACGTGTGTTTTCAGTTGTTCTCGGTCAAAGCAGATATACCCATCTGGGGCAAGCAGCTGGCCACAGCGGTGCGGTATCCGTCGCAATCCGATTTGGGGCCGGAGGCTGCTGATCGCACCAGGCGTATGAACTGCCCCTCCGGCTTGGCGGTTCACTACACCGTTCCGAGAAACCAATTACAACGCATGCACCACGACCTTGACCATTTCGAGAAGATCGCTCGCGCCACTATAGCTTCCCTGCCGGGGGCCTTCAGGCCAGCTGCAGATAACGTCATTCTGCGCATTGCCGAATGGCCTGCGCCGGCCATGCTGGACGAACTTGGTTTTGCAGATCCATATGAACTGACAGGGCTCTACGAGGGAATACCTATGACCGAGAAATCGGTTCTCGACATGGCGCCACCTCCGGATGTTGTCTGGCTCTTCCGCCAGCCGATCCTGGCGGAATGGCGTGACCGCGATAATGTCGAGCTGAACCAGTTGATCGCGCATGTTGTTATTCACGAGTTCGCCCATCATTTCGGATGGACTGACGAGGAGATCGCAGCCATCGACCAATGGTGGGTCTGAACCGCTCTTCGATGCCCAGGGGAAGTTGGCATTCGAGCTCACAGGTGACGTTGCCGCGACGATGGGGTGCCGCGAGTGCAGTCGATGGTTCGCAGCCCGCATCCGGCATTGCGATAGTTGCGAATTAACAGTCCCGCAGCTAAAATTCCCGACATCGCCGGGAGAAGTTTCAAGGGCCAATCACATCAAGAGCTTGATCGCCTCAACGCGCTGCTGCATGCGCTGCCCGTAGAAAACATGCCTATGTCGCTTAGCGAATTTGATGACTACGTGACCGGCATTCTTGCTTGTAATGACATGATCCCGCCCTCGGAATGGCTGCCCCATGTCTGGGGCGAGACTGGCGAAGCACATTTTCCTGACCGGAAAGCCGCAGAAGAAACGATCGGTGCCGTCATGGCGCATTACAATTCGGTGGCCGAGGCGATGTCCCGCTCGTTTTGGATCGAACCTGTCTACGAGGTTGATCCCAACAGCGACGAGACGATGTGGGAGCCTTGGGTCGACGGCTTCACCCGTTCCATGGGCCTGCGGGCGGAAGCTTGGGAACGCCTGCTCGATCAGGCCGACGAAGAGACGCGGGCTACGATGATCTTCTTGATGGCGTTACAGGACATCTACACTGGTCAAAGCAAGTTCACGGACGACGAAATTGACCAGATCGACCTTGAAGCCCCCGATCTGATCCCGAACTGCGTTGCGACAATACTGCACCAGTCACGTCCTGAACTTTCCCGCCCTGAGCCTGAAAATCTTTCCGGCATGCCGTTCAAGGCTGGTCCTCGACCAGGTCGAAACGATCCGTGCTCCTGCGGGTCTGGCCGCGAATACACGCAGTGTTGCGGTCGGAACTGACTGATCTCCAAAGATTTCATAGCAACCATCTGCAGAGCGAGGCACCGGTCTAATCGGGGAGGAGCTCGCAAACTGCACCTGTCATCGGATCGGACCGCATGGGGCGGATCGGCTGCACCCAGCCCGATGCGGCCGTAGACAAGGGTACCGCGCCAAGAATGCTGCCGGTGTGAAATTCTATGGTCACCTTCCCGGAAGCAGACACTCAGCAGGGCTAAGCTGCCTCATGTGATGCTGCGGGATGCACCGGGGCAGCGGAGCGCAGGAAGCTGCCGCTGCAAAGTTGCGAACTGTGGTTGCCCTTCGGAACCTGACCGGCCCAGAGCGGCCTTTCGTTGATTGCTCAAGATGCTGCGACCGCATCCCGCTTTGCGGACATTGGCTTCCGTGATCAGTGCTTCAATCATCTACCGCAGATCAAAGAGGTATTCAGATGGAACGCGAACCCAACCTTGTCATTTCCAGCGCATCGTTGAGCATGGGGTGCCATTCAAGGTGGACATCTACAAACTCGAAGGCGGGGACGGTTGGTCACTGGAAGTTGTGACCGGAGACGGGACATCCATTGTCTGGGACGATCGCTTGGAAGACGACCGAGCAGTATTCGAAGAGGCAATCAGCACCATTCGCAGTGAAGGCGCAGTCGCTTTTGCCAGCGGTGGTTCAAACGTCGTCCCGTTTAAGCAGTAGACGAACGGCCCGGAGCTGCCGTTGACCACAGCGATCAGCACTGCAGGACAGCTTGCGGAATGCGGGCATTTGCGTTCTGGAGCATCTTGGGCGACTTGGCCTGGCAGCGGGCTATAGCAAGCTAGGCCGCGCCCTTCCATGTGACTGGCGCAACGTAGACGACGCTCTCATCAAGGCTGACCATCACGTCGCCGTCCTGGACATTGACCTGGAGCTTCATCGCGCGGCTGGCCAGCTTGGCCAGTGCAGCAGTGTCGGACTCCGGGAAATTGATCACTCGCAGGTTGTCGAAACGGGTGGTGCTGTTTTTAACCTTGTCCCACCACACTTCGGCAGTACGACCGCCATAGGGGTAGACAATCACTTTTGCGGCTTTGCTGCAGGATTTCCGTATAACCTTCTCGCTCGGAAGCCCGAGGGCCACCCATACCTCGATCTCGCCGCTCAGGCTCTTCTGCCAAATGTCGGGCTCGTCATCCGTAGACAGTCCTTTGGTCAGCTCCAAATGCTCATGGGCATTCAGAGCAAAGGCGACGATGCGTACCATCAGCCGCTCGTCGGTCTCCGAGGGATGCTTGGCCACGGTTAGCTTATGAGTCTCGTAGTAGTGGCGATCCATGTCCGAGACCGACAGCTCCACTTTGTAGATGGTGGAATTTTGCGCCATGATCTTCCCAATCCTTCCAAGGATCGGGCTGCTTACCCCGTCCGGTCACCCTTGGGAAGTCAATATGGAGGCCGAAAACAACAAAGTGCGCCAAGATGGGGGCGGGAGAGGTGGCACGCCCGGCCAGTGTTCCTACCCTTTTTTACCGCGGTTGCGGCCCAAAACGGTCATCCACGGTGTCCTGGAATGCTGCGATGCCGCTTCACCGAAGCAGACATTATCTGCAGTACAGAACGTCAACAAAGCGCTCCTATGTCCGAGCTTTCTTGACAAAGGAGGAGCGGCGATTTTTCTTCATGTAAGTCCACGCAATAAAGCGACTGGTTTTTTGCCCCTGTGCCATTTCGACGACTTCGCAATCTGCAACCCTGGTTTTTCCTATAATTCGGCCGAGGGGCTGGAGGTTATCCTTTTTCGACACCAACGAAGTAAACCACAGACACTGATCGGCGAACTCCATGCTCTGTTCGACCATGCGGGCGAGAAACTTTATCTCCCCACCAGGGCACCAAAGTTCCGCGTTTTGGCCACCAAAGTTGAGTTTTGCTGAACGCCCCTTGCCAAGGTTCGCCCACTTGCGTTGGGTACCCTTTTTCGCTTTCTCGATAGACCCATGGAATGGCGGATTGCACATGGTTACGTGAAAAACATCGTTGGGCTGGATCACACCGCGAAAGATATTCTCAGGTTTGCTTTGTCGCCTAAGGGTAATTGCCAACTTGTTGAATTTACATATCTGTCTTGCCGATCTGATCGCGCCCGCGTCGATATCGACGCCAGTAAATTGCCAGCCGTATTCGCTCTGGCCCGTAAGGGGGTACACCAAGCTTGCTCCCGTGCCGATGTCCAACGCTTTGATATGACGGCCACGTGGAATTTCTTGGTTGTTGCTGCCAGCAAGCAGGTCCGCGAGATAGTGGATGTAGTCGACTCGGCCGGGGATTGGTGGGCATAAATAACCGGCGGGAATATCCCAAAAATCAATATCGTAATGCGCCTTTAGCAACGCCCGATTAAGCATACGGACGGCCTGCACGTCTTGAAAATCAATCGTCGCCTGACCGGCTGGGCTTTGGATCATGAAGGCCTCAAGCTCAGGTGTCTGCGCCATCAAGAGCTCGAAATCGTAGCCTCGTGAGTGTTGATTGCGGGGGTGCAGCTTTGTCTTGGTGGTCATGGGGACGCCTTCATTAAAGTTTGGTGGACGTCACTCGCCAGACGGTTTGTTGCTTTTAGACCCTGAGAGACAAATAGTAAAATGTGGAGCGGTCCGGATCCTCCGCTGACGCCATTGGCACACCCGCAGCGAAAGTGCTTTGTCTAAGATTTTTCGATGCGGGCCAGTTGGTTAGGTTGGGCTTGGCGGGGTGGCCCGCGTTGACAAATCTGACAAGGTGGAAGCCGCGGGATGTGTGTGCTGCGCTATGGGGAAAGCGCAGGCATCCGCCATGGATATTGGTGGAATTTTCGCGGGGTTTGCTGAGCTTGGGCGATTGGCGGCACGGCCTTTGGGGCAGTGTCTGGAAACTTCGCGGGTCTTGCCGGGGCGGTTTTCATCGCCTTGAGCTGCGAGCACGCGCGCAGGCCATAGCGCACCGTCGACCAGCATGGGAAGTTTCTGATCTCAGAGTGGTTGCGAGACGGGCTTTTCATCATGCGGCCTGCAATCCTGGTGGTGCCCGGGATCGCGGAACCTCGCCGCGCCGGAAGGTTTCGATGATGCGCATGGGTCCGCCGCAATCGGGGCATGGTTCGCGCAGGGTCAGGGGGTCTTTGAGGTCGTCTTCCGGCTGGTCCGGCTCGCCAGAGCCCGCCGTTCCGAGAACCGCGCGGACCCGGGCGACGTTCTCTTTGCGGCCACTGCCCGCGAGGAAGCCATAGTGCCGGATGCGGTGGAACCGGCCGGGGGGTACATGGATCAGAAAGCGGCGGATGAACTCGTCGGTTGCAAGTCGCATCACCTTCATCCGGTCCCCGCGCTTGATCCGGTAATCCTTCCAGCGGAACGCTACGGTGCCGGCGTCAGCGCTGACCAGGCGATGGTTTGAGATTGCCACGCGGTGTGTGTACCGGCTCAAATAGGCAAGCACCGCCTCCGGACCACCGAAGGGCGGTTTGGCATAAACAACCCAGTCGATCTTGCGCAGCGGGGCCGGCCATTCGGCGAAGGCGGGTGCGTCTGCCAATCCCGCAAGATCTCCGAAGAGTCTCAAGTGCCCGGCACCGTGCAGAGCCATCAGCCCGTCCAGAAACAACCGCCGGAACAGCCGCGACAGCACGCGTACATGCAGAAAGAACCCTGGCTTGCACACGACCCACCTTGTGCCGTCCGGCGACAGGCCGCCACCCGGGACGATCATGTGGATGAGGGGATGATGGGTCAGAGCCTAGCCCGTCGCGCCAAAGGCGCGCCTCATTTTTTAGGAAACGCACCTTTGGTGCGATGTGTGCAGCACGCTGGTCAAGCCGGCACGGGCGCCGGGGCGCTTGGGATCGGCGGCGATTGTCATGACCGTTTGAGCGGACGCTTTGAACAGCAGGCTATAGAGCGCCCGCTTGTTCCAGAGAGCAATCCGCGCAATCTCGGCCGGTAGTGTGAAGACCACGTGGAAGTACTCCACGGGTAGAAGGTCCTCGGCGCGTGCTGCCATCCAGTCTCGCGCCGCTGGTGCCTGACACTTCGGACAATGCCGGTTCTTGCAGCTGTTATACGCAATATGCTGGTGGTTGCACTTGGGCAGGCCGCCACATGACCACCGAGCGCCTCCGTTCGGCAGGCTTCAATCGCTGACATGGCCTTCAACTGCGCCAGGTTCAGATGCCCGACATTGGCCCGCCGATAGGCAGGACCGTGGGTTCGAAAGATGTCAGCAACCTCCAGCTTCGGGCGCGGCACTGCCCGCGCGCGTCACTCCGACCTTCGGTCCCGGAGCTGCACCAGCAACTCGTAGGGGCTGTTGGTGTCGCGGATCAGCTTGGTCGCGACATGGGTGTATTGCGCCGTCGTGCTCAGCTTGGCGTGCCCAAGCAGAACTTGAATGACCCGCACATCTGTTCCGGCTTCTAGCAGGTGGGTTGCGAAGCTGTGGCGCAAACTGTGCAGCGTGCTCCTCGGCTTCTTGATCCCAGCCAGATGCTTGGCTGCGCTGAAGGCACGATGCAATTGGCGGGGTGAGAGCGGATTGATCCGGGGCTTGCCTGGAAAGAGCCAGTCATCCGGCCGCGCCTCGCGCCAATAGTCGCGCAGAAGCGCCAAAAGGTCAGGCGACAGCATTACCTTGCGATCCTTGCCGCCCTTTCCGCGCTCGGCATGGATCAGCATCCGGCCGCTGCCAATATCGGTGACCTTGAGATTGCAGACCTCCGGCGCCCGGAGCCCGGTGCCATAGGAAATGCTGAGTGCAGCGCGGTACTTCAGCCCCGGGCCGGGCGCGGCCTTCAGCAGCCCGAACACCTCTTCGGCGCTGAATACGACCGGTAGCTTCCTTGGCTCCGTGCGGTAGTGCAGGCATTGCTTCATCTCCGGGCGCTGGCATGTCGTTTCAAAAAAGAACCGCAGCCCGGCAAATGCGCACCGCCGCACGCCTCCATGGCAACGAGGCAAGGGGGCAGCTGGCCAAAAAAATCCAAGACCTGCGCACGCCGCAATTTCTTGCGCAGAACTGCTCGGCCCATGCTGTCAGCTCCATGCACCTGAAACACATTCTTCGCCAGATCGAGCCCGACCGTGATAATCTCTGACATGACCGCTATCCTTTGTGGATCGTTGCAGACCCACTTTGGCATAGTGAGGCCGTCGGGGGGCGGTCACATCATCAGAGCCCTTTCAGGTAAGTAAAGTCGGTCTGTCAAAGCTGGTTCGGTCGGGTCGTCTTGTCAAGGAACTCGTCAGAGCCGGACAGAACCACATAGGCCGGGTTGGTGATCAGGTCACAGGCCTTGAGGATGCCCCTCTCGGGACATTGCTGCGCAATGCCCTGCCGGGCAGTGGGTAGACCGAAGCCTCTGACATCGAGCCATTGGAGCGCCATTGGTCCGAGAGACAATGGGCGAGGGTACTTTTCCGTGTCAGTGAGTTGCACGGCCAACTCGCGCGGCAACAGATCGCTTTGGTGCAGGGCCAGGTCCTTGATCTTCTCGCGCACCGGCTCAGGGATGCGGTTCCAGACCCGCGCCGGCCTGGGGATGCCGGGCTTGTCCAGCGTGCGACTGGCCGGCAGGTGCGACCCTTCCACCAGCCGGATGATCTCCAGCTTCTCAGGTGCGGGATACCTCATTCGCCGTCGCCCCTATCGCGCTGACTTGGGCACTCACTTTGGGTGAGGCCGTTCTGACAGCGCTCATTCCGCTGTTTATTGGTTTTGCCATCATTGCGGATCCGATCCGCCAGATGCCGGGGCTGAACACTTAGGCGCATGTATCCAGGGACGTTAAGAATTTTCTGTTGGTTTCACGGTACTTTCGGCGCGAGCCATCGAGAATCAGGAACGCGCGGAGAAATTCATTGTTTTTCAAATTCAAAGCGTCCAGGCCCGCAGATCAGGATAGCGGTGCCAGGATTATTGCCGGTATGGTCGATCGCACTCAGGCGACAATCCAATTTAAACCGGACGGTACAATTCTGACCGCAAACGGCAATTTTCTTGCTGCTTTGGGATACCGGCTGGAAGAAATCACGGGCCGGCATCATTCGATGTTTGTGGCGCCTGAAATTGCCGCGGGTGCGGAATATAAGTCATTCTGGAAAGACCTGGCCGCTGGCCGTGTGTTCACGGATCAGTTCCCGCGGGTGACCAAAGACGGCGCCACCATTTGGATCCAGGCGACCTATGCTCCGGTTGAAAACGCGGATGGCACAGTGGAAAGGGTGGTCAAAGTGGCCACAGATGTAACGGTGCGCCGTCTTGGGCTGCAGGAAATCGCCAAGGGGCTGGACGCGATGAGCCAGGGGGATCTGGGTTTCCGGGTCAAACTGTCCGATCAGGCGGACATTGCCGCACTGGGCGAGGCGTTCAACCGCTCGGCGGAGCAGCTTGGCACAGCGATGGGCGCGGTGACGCAAGTATCCGAAGCTGTCGGACGCACAGCGGATGAGATTTCCAAATCAGCCAGCGACCTGTCTCAGCGTACCGAGAGCCAGGCTGCTACGCTGGAGGAAACCGCAGCGGCCATCGAGGAGCTGACCGGCACGGTGCATTCCTCGGCGGAAGGTGCAGAGAAGGTGGAAGGCATCGTCAGCGAGGCCCAGACTGCCGCGGAACGCAGCGGCCAGGTTGTCTCGGACGCTGTTGCGGCGATGTCGCAGATCGAGAGTTCCTCTGAGGAAATCGCCAAGATCATCGGGATGATTGACGATATTGCCTTTCAGACCAACTTGCTGGCGCTGAATGCCGGGGTCGAAGCCGCCCGGGCGGGGGAAGCAGGCCGTGGCTTTGCGGTTGTTGCCTCAGAAGTGCGGGCGCTGGCGCAAAGGTCTGCTGGGGCGGCCGGCGAAATCAAACAGCTTATCGGTCAAAGCAAACAGCAGGTGGCCAGCGGTGTGGACCTGGTTGGCAGAACCGGAATTGAGCTTAAGCAGATCATTGACAGTGTGGGGCATATTTCCACCCACATCAGCGGGATTGCCACTGGCGCCAAGGAACAGGCAACGTCGCTGAGCGAGATCAACCTTGGTGTTTCACAGCTGGACCAGGTGACCCAGCAGAATGCGGCGATGGTTGAGGAAACCTCGGCCGCCAGCCAGTTGCTGTCCGCGGACGCCAGCCAG
This sequence comes from Leisingera sp. NJS204, assembly GCF_004123675.1. NCBI lineage: Bacteria > Pseudomonadati > Pseudomonadota > Alphaproteobacteria > Rhodobacterales > Roseobacteraceae > Leisingera > Leisingera sp. NJS204. The sequence goes on from NZ_CP035417.1 coordinate 481,132, forward strand.
CTGACCCGCGAAGTGTCCAAGTTCAGCTCCGCAGGCAACCCGGCCCCCGCCCCGGTTGCGGATGTGGTGGCTTTCCAGCGCCCGGCGGCAGCAGCGCCGACAGCAGCCCCGGCGGCACAAGGCGCCGGCGGTTTGGATGCAGATGCGCTGCCTGCGGCGCAAGGGTGGGATGATTTCTGAAGCCGGCTTGCGGTTCTTGCCTGTGGCAGCGGCAAGGCTTTCTATGAATTGACATGTTGACACTCTCTGTTTGCACCGCAACGCTTGCGCGCAAAAATGACGGGGTGAAAACATGAACAGCCAGGACGCACCAGCCTATCCGCTGGTCCGGCGGGCCGGGCAGAACGGCATGCTGGTGAGCTTTGACAGCAGCCTTAGCGAGGCCTCGAACCGCGCCGCGCTGGCTTTTGGCAGTGCGGTGGAAGCACTGCCGCTTGAAGGGGTTGTAGAGACCATGGCCTCTTTGGCCTCGGTCTTTGTCCGTTTTGATCCTGCAGAACTGCGGCATGAGGCGCTGGAGGCTGCTTTGCAGACCCTTCTGACCGCCCAAAACTGGCTGCAGGCGCCGCTGCCGCCCGGGCGCCGGTTCTGGCGGGTGCCCACAGTATACGGCACCGATCTGGCACCCCAGCTGGGAGAAGCAGCCGATGCCGCGGGGATGAGCGAGGCACAGGCCATCGAAAGCCTGGGTGCTGCACAGGTGCGGGTGCTGACCATCGGCTTTGCCCCCGGCCAGCCCTACCTTGGGTCTTTGGGGCCGGAATGGAACCTGCCACGGCAGACGGAGCTGACACCGTTGGTGCCGCGCGGCGCGCTGGTGCAGGCGATCAGCCAGTTCGTCTTGTTCTCCAATCCGGCACCAACCGGCTGGCGCCATGTGGGTCAGACCGGGCTGACCCTGTTCCAGCCGGGGGCAGCGCAGCCTTTTGTTCTGCGCCCGGGTGATGAGATGCAGTTTGAGCCGGTCTCCAAACCGGACTTCCTGAAACACTGTCAGGATGACCCGCTGCTTGGCGGCGCCGTCGTCTCGGAGATCGCAGCATGAGCGGCCTCAAGATACTGCGGATCGGACCGGCAGCTTCGGTCCAGGATTTGGGGCGGCCCGGTTTACTGGGGCAGGGGGTGTCCCAAGGCGGCGCTGCTGACCCGCTGGCATTGGCCGAGGGGGCTGCGCTGCTGCGGCAGGATTCCGGATTGGCAGCCTTGGAAATGGGTGGCATGGGCGGCGAGTTCGAAGCAACCGGCCCCCTGCGCATTGCCCTGACCGGCGCGCCGATGGCGGCAGTGCTGGAGGGTGAACCGCTGGCCTGGAATGCGTCGCACCGGATGGAGGCGGGCCAGCGTCTGTCAATCGGTGCCGCCCGCCGCGGCGTCTATGGATACCTGCATCTTGGCGGCGGTATTGCCACGGAGCCGCTGCTTGGCTCCCGCGCTGTGCATCTGATGGCGGGGCTGGGGCGGGCGGCCGAAGCCGGAGACCTGCTGCCTGCCGGTTCAGACCGGAATAATGAAACAGGTCTGGTACTGGCCGCCGAGGACCGTTTTCAGGGCGGTGAATTGCGTATTGTCGAAAGTTTCCAAAGCAGCCTGTTTCCCGAGGCGGTCCGTGTCCGGTTTGCAGCCACGGCTTTCCGGCGCGGCAGCCGTGCCAACCGGATGGGGGTGGAAATGGTCTCGGAGGGCGAAGGCTTTGCCGCTGATGGCCAGCTCAACATCCTGTCCGAAGTGATCCTGCCGGGGGATGTGCAGATGACCGGCGATGGTAAGCCTTTCGTGCTGCTGCGCGAATGCCAGACAACTGGCGGTTACCCGCGGATCGGCACCGTTCTGCCATGCGATCTCCCCAAGGTGGCGCAGGCGCAGGGCGGCGCTGCGCTCCGCTTCTGCTGGACCAGCCTGGAACAGGCTCTGGAAATTCAGGCCAGGTTTGAGACGGTTTTAAAGGGGCTGCCCGCTGCTTGCCACCCGCTGGTACGCGATCCGGCAGCGCTCCGGGACCTGTTATCCTATCAATTGATCAGCGGGGCGGTCTCTGCGGAGGCGGACCCATTTGCAACGGGAGAGACCGCATGACCAAGACCGTCGACCTGAACGCCGACATGGGTGAAAGCTTCGGCCCCTGGACCATGGGGGATGACGCGGCGCTGCTGGACATCGTCTCCTCGGCCAATATTGCTTGCGGCTTTCATGCGGGCGATCCGGATGTGATGGCCCGGACCATGGCGCTGGCGCATGACAACGGCGTCGGGATCGGCGCCCATCCCGGGTTCCTGGACTTGCAGGGCTTCGGGCGGCGCAAGATGCATGTGCCGCATGGCACACTGGCCAATATGATCCGCTACCAGCTGGGCGCAGCGCAGGGCATGGCACGGGCGGCCGGAACCCAGGTGCGCCACCTGAAACTGCACGGGGCCCTGTCCAACATGGCCTGCACCGATCACGCGCTGGCGCGGGCCTGCTACGAGGCGGCGCTGGAGGTGGAACCGGACATCATCATCATGGTGCTGGCGGCCACGGCCATGGAAGAGGCGGTGCGCGGCCTGGGCTGCAATTGGTGCGGTGAGATCTTTGCCGACCGTGCCTATAATGATGACGGCACGCTGGTCGACCGGTCCTTGCCGGGGGCTGTCATTCATGACCCGGCCCTGGCCGGTCCGCGCATTCTGCAAATGGTGGAAGAGGGCGCCATCATCACCGAAAGCGGCAAGCGCATTCCCGCCTCAATCGATACCATCTGCCTGCATGGGGATACGGCGGAAGCGGTGCAGCTGGCACAATCGGTCCGCACCAGCCTGACGGAGGGCGGGATCATGATCCGTCAATTCACCGGGCGCAGGGGCTAAGCACCGCTGGCGAGGTGTACTTGGTGCCTCAGCCGGGAGGATCGCCTGGCGCTAGGGCGGTTTTCGGGATTTTCGGGAAAAATCCATGGAATCGGATGCCTGATTTGTAGGGAAACTGCCGGAGGCGACTCGCGAAACTCTACCCCTCTTGTGTGCCTTTGGTTCGAAACCCCAACATCTAGCGGGAGGTAATCCTCAAGCCATCGCGCCTGTCGTGCCAAGGCCCGGCCGATTGCCGGAAAACAGCAAGCCGGCCATCTTTTTCAATCGCGTAAGCCATTGAAAGAAAGGAAATTTCACGAGTGTTTTGCAAAAAGTCATGCAAACGTCAAAAAAGGGCTTGCGGGTTTGTTGGTCTAACCTTAGAACCCCCTTCACCGGCAGCGACGAGATGCTGCTGAGACACACCGGACGGGACGGCGGGAACGCAGGACGGGACGGGAAACACACCGGAGAGACGGTGGGACGGGCTGGAGAGGCGGCCGGACGCTCAGGAGAGACTGAGGCACTTTGATAGATCTGACAGGCGGGCGCGCTGGGGAATACTGGCGCATCGGTCTTGTTTTTGGCCTCTTGGTGCTGCTCTTTGACATTGATGGATAACTGAAGAGATATGTGGGCGGTTTGGTTCGTTTCGATGGATCAACGTCTGTATATCAACGCTCATAGGAAGTTCGCTTCCGATGATTGAGTGTCAGCTTCACTGTCTTGTTCGGCTTCGGTTTCTTTTGAAACCAAGCACAACAGACAGAGAATAATTGGTTGCAGTTCCGGTTCCTAGCCGGGTCGGATCGCAAGGCGTCTCAAGCCCCCGTGTTTGAGCGTTTTGTTAAAGCAACCAGTGATGTGCAGAGGTTCGAACGTCAAGGATAAGCTGGCAACAGCTTTTCAACTTGAGAGTTTGATCCTGGCTCAGAACGAACGCTGGCGGCAGGCCTAACACATGCAAGTCGAGCGCTCTCTTCGGAGGGAGCGGCGGACGGGTTAGTAACGCGTGGGAACGTGCCCTTCTCTAAGGAATAGCCA
>NZ_CP035418.1 GCF_004123675.1 Leisingera sp. NJS204
GGTCGGCGCCCCAGTCCTTGGCCGCCGCAGAGATCAGCATCTCCCGCGCTGCTGCCCCGGCCTTGCGGTACTGCATAAAGGAATTCGCCATCGCAGTAGAGCCGCCGGTGCCCTGGAACGGCCCGAACATCAGGTTGTTGTAGCGCGACGGGTCGGAAGGCGCGAACTCATACTGGATGTCTTCGATCGACACGCCCAGCTCTTCGGCGATCAGGGTGGTCAGGCCGGTGGCCGGTCCCTGGCCCTTCTCGAAATGCTTGACGATGGCGGTGACGGTGCCGTCAGCGTCGATTTTCACGAAGGGGTTCAGCTGGGCCGGAGCGGAACCGGCTGCCAGCACGCCATCGGCGCGGGCGCCCACATAGAGAACCGCGGCGGCGGCGGCGGCACTTTTCAAAAAACCGCGGCGGGAGGTGTTCAGGGTCATATCAGGCCTCCATCATGTCGGATGCGCGCAGGATTGCGGCGCGGATGCGCTGGTAGGTGGCGCAGCGGCAGGCATTGCCGTTCATGTAATCGTCAATCTCTTCCACGGTTGGATTGGGGTTTTCGCTCAGCAAACCCACGGCGGACATGATCTGGCCCGACTGGCAATAACCGCATTGCACCACATCCAGCTCGACCCAGGCGGCCTGCACTGCTTGCGAGACCTTCGATTCCAGCCCTTCGATGGTGGTGATTTCAGCGCCTTCCACGTCCTCGACATAGGTCTGGCACGCGCGCACCGGCTCGCCGTCCAGATGCACGGTGCAAGCGCCGCAAGACGCAACGCCGCAGCCGAATTTGGTGCCGGTCAGCTTCAGTTCATCCCGGATCACCCATAGCAGCGGGGTTCCCGGCTCGGCCTCGACCTGATGCGTCCGGCCGTTGAGTTTCAATGTTGTTGTCATAGCTGCGGGGCCTCCCCTTGGCTGGAAAAATCCGCCCGGTGCGGACCGGGCAACGACAGGCAGTTCTGTTCTTAGTACCCGCAAGGTAGGCCGAGAGAGGCGGTTCGCCGTGCCCGATTCTCCGGAAAATCTGCCTGATCCTCCGCCGTGCCGGGTTTTGCGGTTCTTTCCTTCGGAAGGCCGCCTATATTCAACCCCAACAGGAGACACGCCCATGGTGCCGCAGGATCTGATTAATGGCGTCGCGACTTATGTGCGCGAACAAGGCGGGCTTGAGACCGGCTGCGGAACCGGGGTTGACGGGTTGTATGCCATCTGCCGCGAGAACCCGACCCGGTTTGAAGCGATCATCTATGAGCCGATCATGTGCCTGGTCCTGCAAGGCGCCAAGGAGGCACAGCTGGAGGACCGCAGGGTCAGGTACGGCGCGGGCATGTCGCTGATTGTCAGCCATGCGCTGCCGGTCAGTGCCGGGGTGACCGATGCCACGCCGGACCAGCCCTATGTCGCGCTGGCGCTGCGGCTGGATCTGGCCACGGCGCGCAGCCTCTATGATGAAATAGGCGTGGCAGACGGGCAGGAAAAGGCCGCGCATTCGATGAGCGTGGCAGACAGCGATGCAGCGCTGATTGATGCGGTCGGGCGGTTGTTCCGCCTGTCGCAGAACCCGGTTGAGGTGCAGGCGCTGGCGCCCCTGGTGCTGCGGGAGATCCATTTCCGCCTGCTGCGCGCCCAGCATGGCGGCATGCTGCGGCAGTTGCTGCTGCATGAAAGTCCGGCCAGCCGGATTTCCAAGGCAATTGCAATGCTCCGGGACCGGTACAAGGCGCCCCTGCCGGTGGCGGATCTGGCCGCCGCGGCGGGGATGAGCCAGTCCAGCTTTCATGAGCATTTCAAGACCCTGACCTCTACCACGCCGTTGCAGTACCAAAAGGAGATGCGCCTGATGGAGGCCCGCCGCCTGCTGATCAGCGGCGGCACCTCGGTTGCGGCGGCGGCTTATGACGTGGGTTATGAAAGCCCGACCCAGTTCAGCCGGGAATATGCCCGCAAATTCGGGGTGCCGCCGCGGGATGAAAAACCGGTGCCGGCTGCTGTGTCCTAGCGTTCCCTGCCGTTATCGCCGGATGCCGCCCAAGGCCGTTCCTGAACCCGCGCCTCGCGGAGGGTCCGGCCATAAAGCCCGCTGTACGACCGCCCCAATGAAGACGCCGAGGAAAACCCGCAGCGCAGCGCGATTTGCTCCAGGCTCAGATGGGTTTCCTCGGAGAGGTAACGGGCGTGCTGCAACCGCAGCATCTTGTAGTATTTGCCCGGTGTCATGCCCAATTCGCGCTGAAAGGCGCGGGCCAGAGTGCGTTCGGACAGCGATACACGCTTTGCCAGCTCAGCGGTATTCAAAGGCGCCTCGATCGTCTCTGCCATCAGGTTTGCAGCTTTCAGCACCTTGGGCGAGCCTTTCTGCTCCAGCCGGGCGGCGCCGCGGTTCAGTTCCGACTGGCGTGAGGGGTCATAGACAAACATGGTCGAGGCGCCAAAGGCTGCGGCGGATCCATAAAGGTCCTGAATGAGGCTCAGCATCAAATCCAGCGCGGTGCTGGCACCGCCGCAGGTGAAGAACGGGCCGGAACGCACAAACCGCGCGGTGGAGACTTCGACCTTGGGAAAGGCCTCGGCAAAGGCGTCCAGCTCCTGCCAGTGGATTGTCGCTGCATGGCCCTCCAGGATCCCCGCTGCCGCCAGCAGCCAGGCGGCGGTGTCCAGCGCTAGAACCAGCTTTGCCTGCCGGGCGGCGGTTCTGAGTTTTGCCAGCAGCGCCGGGCTGAGCTGCCCGCGCACGCGGTAACCCGCAACCAGCACCAGGGTGCGGTTGCCCTGGCGTTCGTCAAAACCGCCGTCGGGCGTGATCTGCAGCCCGCTGGAGCTGCGTACCGGCGCCCCGTCCAGAGTGGTGACCCGCCAGCCCGCTGTTTCCTGACCTGCGTTCATCCGCACATCGCGCAGGGGTTCCATGGCGCTGGCCAGCACCATGTTCGAAAACCCGTCGAACAGCAGAAATTCAAAGATCGGCGGCACATTTGGCGACATCTGTATGCTATCTGACTGAAACTGTATAAACGCCGCGTCATTTCCTGCGCTATTGACGCGGAAAGTCAAGCTTCTTGACGATCCGCCGATGACCTGACGACCGCTCTCTAACCACGAATGATGCCATGACAACCGCTCCGCTTCTTTGGCAGCCGGATCTTTCGGCGCGCCGCAAACCTCTGATGTGTGATTTCACGACGCAGGCGGCGAAAACCGCAGGCCGGGCGCTGGATACGTTCGCGGATCTGCACGCCTGGTCGGTTGCCCGGCCACAGGAATTCTGGCCGCTGGCCTGGGATTTCTGCGGGCTGGAAGGGGACAAGGGCGCGGTGCCGCTGCTGCCTGATGCCGATCCGATGCAGGTGCGGTTCTTCCCCGAGGCGCGGCTGAACATCGCGGACACCTTCCTGAAGAACGCCGACGGCCGCGAGGCGATTGTCTTCATAGGCGAAGACGGCCGCCGCATGGCCTGGACCCGCGCCGGGCTGAAGCGCGAGGTTGAACAGCTCGCCGCTGCACTGTACGCCGCCGGGATCACCGCAGGCGACCATGTTGCGGGTTACGTGCCGAACATGCCGCAGAGTGTGGCGGCGATGCTGGCCACGGCGTCTTTGGGGGCGGTCTGGTCCTCCTGCGCGCCGGAAAGCGGGCCGGATGTGGTGGTGGACCGGCTTGGCCAGATCGCGCCCAAGCTGATGTTTGCCGCCGACGGTTACTTCTACAATGGCAAGACCTTCGAGACCCGCGATGCGATTACCGAGGTTGCGTCCCGGGTGCCCTCGATAGAGCAGATCGTGGTCTGGCCTTATGCAGGCGGGGCCGAGGACTTGCCCGAGGGGATGATGGCCTATGAGGCCTTCAAGCAGCCGGACGCCCCGGCGCTGGACAGCCGTGTGATGGGCTTTCGCGATCCGCTTTATGTGATGTTCTCCTCCGGCACCACCGGCAAGCCGAAATGCATCGAGCATTCGGGCGGCGGCACCCTCTTGCGGATGCTGGTGGAACAGCAGCTGCATTGCGATCTGCGCCCCGGCGACCGGATGTTCTATTACACCACCTGCAACTGGATGATGTGGAACTGGCAGGTGGCGGCGCTGGCCTCGGGGGCCTCAATCGTGCTGTTCGACGGCAACCCGGCTCATCCCGGCATCAAGCGGCTGTTTGACGTCGTGGAAGCCGAAAAAGTCACCCATTTTGGTATTTCCGCCAAATACATAGACGCCTCGCTGAAACGCCGGAACCGGCCTGCGGACAGCCACGATCTGGCCGCGTTGCGGGTGGTTCTGTCGACCGGCTCGCCGCTCTCGCCCGAAGGCTTTGCCCATGTCTACGCCGACTGGAAAGCGGATGTGCAGCTGGCTTCGATCTGCGGCGGCACTGATATTCTGGGCTGCTTCATTGGCGGCTGCCCGGTGCTGCCGGTGCATCAGGGTGAGATCCAGGCGCCGATGCTGGGGCTGGATGCGGCGACCCTGAACGATCAGGGCGAAGTGGTTGAGGGCGTGGCGGGCGAGCTGGTCTGCCGCAACGCGCATCCGTCGATGCCGACGCGGTTTCTGGACGATCCCGGCAATGCGCGCTATCGCGCCAGTTACTATGAGACTTATCCGGATATCTGGCGGCAGGGCGATTTCACCATCCGCACCGGGCACGGCGGTTTTGTGGTGCTGGGCCGTTCGGATGCGACCCTGAACCCCGGCGGCGTACGGATCGGCACGGCGGAGATTTACCGGCAGCTCGACAAGATCAATGAGGTCGCCGACGCGGTGGTTGTCGGCCAGTCCTTTGACAACGACGTGCGGGTGGTTCTGTTTGTGCAGACTGCCGGGGGCGCGGAGCTGGATGATGCGCTAACCACCCGTGTCAAAACGGAAATCCGCAAGAATGCCTCGGCGCGCCATGTGCCCGTGAAAATCATCGCTGTCTCTGACATCCCGCGCACCAAATCCGGCAAGACCGCCGAGCTGGCGGTGCGTGATGTGGTGAACAAACACCCTGTCCGCAACCTCTCAGGTCTCGCCAATCCGCAGGCGCTGGAGCTGTTTGCGGATCACCCCGAATTGCAATTCTGACCTCAAAGGATCCCGATCATGCCCCTGACCATGAACCGAGACGTCTTCATCACCTGTGCCGTGACCGGCTCGGGCGGCACCCAGGATAAATCTCCCCACGTGCCGCGTTCGCCCAAGCAGATTGCCGACAGCGCAATCGCAGCCGCCAAAGCCGGCGCCGCCGTAGTTCACTGCCATGTGCGCGACCCGGAAACCGGTGCGCCGAGCCGGAAACTTGAGCTTTACCGGGAGCTGACCGACCGTATCCGCGATTCCGAGGTGGACGTGGTGCTGAACCTGACCGCGGGCATGGGCGGCGATATTGTCTTTGGCGGGGTTGAGAGCCCGTTCCCGGTGAATGAGGCCGCCACCGATATGATCGGCGCGACCGAACGGATGGCCCATATCGCCGAATGCCTGCCGGAAATCTGCACCCTGGACTGCGGCACCATGAACTTTGCCGAGGCCGATTACGTGATGACCAACACGCCCGGCATGCTGCGCACGATGGGGCAGATGATGACCGATCTGGGTGTGAAGCCAGAGATCGAGGCCTTTGATACCGGTCATCTGTGGTTTGCCAAGCAACTGGTAAAAGAGGGGATTCTGGAGCCGAACGCGCTGGTGCAGCTGTGCATGGGGGTGCCGTGGGGGGCGCCCAATGACCTCAACACCTTTATGGCGATGGTCAACAACGTGCCCGGCGATTGGACCTGGTCGGCGTTCTCCTTGGGCAGGGATCAGATGCCTTATGCCGCCGCTGCGGTGCTGGCGGGCGGCAATGTGCGGGTCGGGCTGGAGGACAACCTGTTTCTGGAAAAAGGCGTTCTGGCCACCAACGCGCAGCTGGTGGAGCGCGCGGCAGGCGTGATCGAGGGCCTGGGCGCCCGGATCATCGGCCCGGATGCGGTGCGTGAAAAGCTGGGCCTGACCAAGCGGGCGCCGGTGGCAAAGTAGGCGGCGGTGCAGGGGGTGCTTTGCGTGCGCCGCCTGTACACCGCTTATGCACCGCTGCGTTGCGGCAAAGAGGGCGGATTGGGGGCTAGCCCCCAAACCCCCAGGATATTTTCGGCAAGAGGAAGAACCGTGCGGTTCTAATGAGGACATCAGATGAAGACAGCAGCAATTATCGGCGGCGGGGTGATCGGTGGCGGCTGGGCCGCGCGGTTCCTTCTGAACGGCTGGAACGTGCGGGTGTTCGACCCGGACCCGGAGGCAGAACGCAAGATCGGCGAGGTGCTGGCCAACGCCCGCCGCTCGCTGCCGTCGCTGTATGACAAGGCTTTGCCGCCTGAGGGCGCGCTGACCTTTCACGCGGATATGGCCGAAGCCGTGGCGGACGCGTCTTGGATCCAGGAGAGCGTGCCGGAGCGGTTGGACCTGAAGCACAGGATCCATGCGCAGATCCAGGCGCACGCGCCGGTGAACGCGGTAATCGGCTCGTCTACCAGCGGTTTTAAACCCTCGGAGCTGAATGCTGCGGGTGCCCGCGCGGTGGTGGCGCATCCGTTCAACCCGGTTTACCTGCTGCCGTTGGTCGAGCTGGTGGGCGATGCGGGCACTTGCGCGCAGGCCTCGGACCTGCTGCGCGGAGTGGGGATGTATCCGCTGACCGTGCGCAAGGAGATCGACGCCCATATCGCCGACCGGCTGCTGGAAGCGGTCTGGCGCGAGGGGCTGTGGCTGATCAAGGACGGCATCTGCACCACCGAGGAGCTGGACGAGTCGATCCGCATGGGCTTTGGCCTGCGGTGGGCGCAGATGGGCCTTTTCGAGACCTACCGGATTGCCGGCGGCGAGGCAGGCATGAAGCATTTCATGGCCCAGTTCGGCCCGGCGCTGGAATGGCCCTGGACCAAGCTGATGGATGTGCCTGAGTTCACCGAGGAACTGGTCGACCTGATCGCGGGCCAGTCGGACGCGCAATCGGGCCATATGCCGATCCGCGTACTGGAGCGGCTGCGCGATGACAACCTGGTCGGCATGATGCGGGCGCTGAAGAAGTCCGGCAGCGGGGCAGGGGGCGTCATCAACACCCATGAGGCCACGCTGCCCGTGCCGGAGGCGGTGGAGCTGCCGGTCACCGTCAGCCGCCCCGTGCCGCAGAGCTGGACCGACTACAACGGCCATATGAACGAGGCGCATTACACCGAGGCCTCGGCCCAGGCGACCGACCGCTTCATGGAGATGATCGGCTGCGATGCGGAATATATCGCCGCGGGCGGCAGCTATTTCACGGTCGAGAACCACGTGCGATTTCTGGATGAGCTGCACGAAGGCGATGCGCTGACTGTGACCACCCAGGTGCTGCAGGGCGACGGCAAGAAGATGCATCTGTTCCATCGCCTGCACGGCCCCGAGGGCCGGCTGGCAGCAACCGTGGAGACGCTGCTGTTGCACATGGATCTGACGGCGCGCGGCACTTCACTGCCGTCGCAGGCCGTGGCGGACAAGCTGGCGTCATATGCCGCCGCCCATGCCGGGATGCCGCTGCCCGGGGGCGCGGGGCGCCACGTCGGCCAGCGGGGCTGAATTGGAAACCGGCGGCGTGCGGGCTGCCGGTTTTCTCTTGCGGGCCGGGCCTCCTCCCCGGTCCGGCCCGCAATTTTGAACCATGGCCGTTGGGGAGGGCCGGAAATTTGCCGCCCGGGCAACCGGGCAGCCCCCGCGGCGGAGGAGCGCCGGGGGCAATTGTTCAGGGACAAGGGAGGACAAGATGTCTGAGAGGAATTCCAACAACAGCCACCTGGTGGCAAAGTCCGGTTTCTTTACCGGTCTGCATCCGGGGATGGGCATCGCCGCCAAGGCGATGATTGCCGCCTTTGTGATTTTCACCGTCCTGAATGTCGAATTTGCAGGCGGATTATACAAATCCATCCGCGGCTGGATCGAAGGCGGCCTCAGCTGGTATTATATCTCGGTTCTGGCCGGGATCATGTTTTTCTGCTTCTTCCTGATGTTCTCGAAGTTTGGCAGCCTGCGGCTGGGGGACGATGACTCGCGCCCTGAATTCAGCAGCTTCAGCTGGTTTGCGATGCTGTTCTCGGCCGGGATCGGCATTGGCATCCTGTTCTTTGGCGTGGCGGAGCCGATCTTTTACTTCGATAACTCGGCGGTCTGGGGCTATCCTAACAACCCGCATGCCGAGCTTCAGGGCCATTCGGAAATGAACATGCAGCGCGCCGTTGATGCGATGCGGGTGACTTATTTCCACTGGGGTTTCCACGGCTGGGCCTTATACGTGATCGTCGGCCTGTGCCTGGCTTATTTCGGCTTTCGCAAGAAGCTGCCGCTGACCATGCGCTCGGCGCTGTATCCGCTGATCGGTGAGCGGATCTACGGTCCCTGGGGCCACTGTGTGGACCTGCTGGCGGTGTTCGGTTCGGTGTTCGGGATTGCGACATCGCTGGGTCTGGGCACCAGCCAGATGGCCACCGGCCTTAATGTGCTGTTCGGGCTGGAGCCGACTATGACGCTTAAGATTGTGCTGATTGTGATCGTGACAATCATTGCAACCGTGTCGACCGTTTCCGGCGTGGGCAAGGGCATCCGGCTGATTTCCGAATGGAATATCTGGCTGTCTATGTTCCTGCTTGCGGCCTTTGTGGTGATCGGGCCGGTCAAATGGCTGCTGGGGTTCTATGTGACGACGCTGGGCGATTACATCTGGAACTTCATCCCGATGGGGTTCTGGACAGCCAGTTCCGAGGAAAACATCGCCTGGCAAGGCGGCTGGACTATCTTTTACTGGGGCTGGTGGATTGCCTGGGCGCCGATGGTGGGCATGTTCATTGCCCGCATCTCGCGCGGGCGCACTATCCGCGAGTTCATGGTGGGCGTGCTGTTCGTGCCGACCGCGATTGCTTTCTTCTGGCTGTGCATGTTCGGCGGCAACGCCATCTGGCAGGAGCTGAACATGGCCGGCGGTCCGGGTGCCGATGGCGGCGCAGGCGTTATTGCCACCGTGCAGGCCTGGGATCTGCCGTCGGCGCTGTACGGCACCATCGGCAATCTGGGCGCCACTTCCTGGCTGGGGGATCTGAGCTGGACCGCCTGGCCGCTGTCGGCGCTGGCGACGCTGCTGTTGTTCTCGTGGTTTGTGACCTCAGCGGATTCCGGCACGCTGGTGATCACCACCATGCTGTCGATGGGCGACGACAACCCGCCCAAGAAGTTCCGGATTATCTGGGGCGCGGGCATTGGCGCCACTGCGATTGTGCTGCTGTGGGCCGGGGGGCTTGGCGCCCTGCAGACCGCGTCGATTGCTGCGGCCTTCCCGATTTCGTTCGTGATCATCGCGATGACACTGGGGCTTTACAAGTCACTGAAAACTGATCCGTCTGCGTCGCCGATCAGTGAAGCCGGCGCTGCGCCGGATGGCACCCGTATTGTGCAGGACCTGCGCGCCTGAGGCGGACCCCGCCGGTGATACGAAAATGCGCCGGGCCTGTAGAAAGGCCCGGCGCAAAAAATTGTCAGCTGACAATTTTGATCAGTCGCAGGCAGCGGTGACGATGATCTCAACCTTCAGGATCTCGCGCGCCAATTTGGCCTCGCCGCAGGCACGCGCCGGGGCGTGGCCCTCGGGAACCCAGGCGTTCCAAACCTCGTTCAGCTCGGCGAAGTAGGACATGTCCGACAGCCAGATCACGGTCTGCAGCAGGCGGGTCTTGTCGCTGCCGGCCTCGGCCAGCAGGGCGTCGACCTTGGCCAGGATTTCACGGGTCTGCTCGGCTGCGGTGTCTGCTTCGGACACTTGGCCGCTGAAATAGGCAACACCGTTGTGCTTGACGATTTTGCTGGAGCGGGCGGTGGTGCCGGAACGGGTGATGGTCATGCTGTACGCCTTTTCTGTCATGAGATGCTGCGGACATACCGGTTGGAGCTGCTGGCGGAAAGGCCGCAGATGCAAAAGACATGCCGGGCCGGGGTTTGCGGCATCCCGGCCCGCTGGTATCACAGCTTGATCACCGCCATCTTGTCCTGGGTCATGTCATGCATGGTGTAACCGATGCCGCCGGTGTTGTAGCCGGACTGGCGGCGGCCGGCAAAGGGCATCCAGTCAACGCGGAAAGCGGTGTGGTCATTGACCATGACGGCGGTGGCGTCCAGCTGGCGCACGGCCTGCATTGCGGTGTCCAGGTTTTTGGTAAAGACCGCCGCCTGAAACGCGACCGGCAGGCTGTTGGCAACCTCAATCGCTTGCGGGATGCTGGCGGAGCTGTAAACGCAGATCACCGGGCCGAAGATTTCCTGTTGCGAGACGCGGGCGTCCGCCGGCGGGTCCAGCAGCACGGTGGGAGCATAGGTGGTCTCGCCCAGGCGCTTGCCGCCGGTCAGGACCTTGGCGCCGCCGTCGACAGCTTCCTGCACCCATTCCTCGACCCGGTCAACCTCGGCAGGGCGGATCAGCGGGCCGCAATCGACGCTCGGGTCGGTGGCGTCGCCGACCGTCAGCGCTTGTGCCGCCTCTGCCAGTTTCTGCGCGATCTCTTCGGCCTTGGCGGCGGGCGCGAACACCCGCTGGACCGAGACGCAGACCTGGCCGGAGTGATAGAAACCGCCCTTGGCCAGTGCCGGGATCATCGCGTCAATGTCCGCGTCCCCGGCCACGATCACCGGGGCGGCGCCGCCGTGTTCCAGCGCGCAGCGGGTGCCGGGGGCCAGTTTGGAACGCAGCATCCAACCCACACGGGCAGAGCCGATGAAGGAGAAGAAGCCGGCGCGGGCGTCGGTGATCATCTTCTCGGCTATGTCGTTGCTGCAGACCACTGAACGGCACCAGTCCTGCGGCAGCCCGGCCTCATGCAGCATGGCAACAAAGGTCTGGCACGACAGCGGCGTGTCCTGCGCCGGTTTCACAATCACCGGGCAGCCGGTGGCCACGGCGGGGGCGACCTGATGCACGATCAGGTTCAGCGGGTGGTTAAAGGCGCTGGCAGCCACCACCACGCCGATCGGCTCGCGCTGGGTAAAGGCGATGCGGCCTGCGCCTGCCGCGGTCAGGTCCATCGGGATTTCCCGCCCTGTCATCTGGCCGGTCTCATGCACGCACAGTTCCACCCCGTCGATGGCGCGTTTGACCTCGACGCGTGCGTCCACCAGCGGCTTGCCGCCTTCGCTGGCGATCAAAAGGGCCAGCTCGTCAAACCGCGCCTCCATCAATCGGGCGGTTTTCCGCAGGATTTCAATGCGCTGATAGGCGGGCAGCCAGCCATCCCGCTGGCGGAACAACCCATGCGCGGTGTCCAGCATCGCATCTATCTGCGCCCAATCACTGGTCTCGACCGTGCCGATGCGTTCCAGGCTGTAGGGGTTCACGACTTCGACGGTTTTGGTCATATCAGGCACACCTTTGCGGCCAGCTCATCAATCAGCACGCGCTGGTTTTCGCTGTAATCAACCGGCACGTCGATCAGATGCACGCCGCCTGCGGTAAAGGCTTTCTCAAACGTGGGCACCAGATCTTCGGTGCGCGCGATCCGGTGGCCGGTAGCGCCGTAACTGTTTGCATACTGGACAAAATCCGGGTTGTTGAATTCCAGCCCCCAGTCATCAAATCCCGCGTGCGCCTGTTTCCAGCGGATCATGCCGTATGAGCTGTCGTTCAGCACTGTCACCACGAGGTTGAGGCCTAGGCGGACAGCGGTTTCCAGCTCCTGACTGTTCATCATAAAGCCGCCGTCGCCGCAGATCGCCATCACCCGGCGGTCCGGGTTCAGCTGCGCGGCCATCATTGCCGAGGGCAGGCCCGCCCCCATGGTCGCCAGCGCGTTGTCCAAAAGCACGGTATTGGGCTGATAAGCCTTGTAGTTGCGGGCGTACCAGATCTTGTAGATGCCATTGTCGAGCGCAATGATATCGCAGTCACCCATCACCTTGCGGGTGTCCGCGACCAGCCGCTGCGGGATGATGGGAAAGCGCGGGTCATCGGCGCCTTCGGCGATATGCTGGTCGGTCTCTTTCTTGATGCGCTGGAAATAGCCGCGGTCAAACTCCAGCGGCCCGCCCAGTATTTCCCCCAGCCGGTTGATGGATTGTTCCAGATCGCCAACCACCTCCACCTGCGGGAAATAGACCTGATCGACCTGCGCCGCCTTATAGTTCACATGGATCACCTTGGTGCCGCCGTGCTCCATGAAGAAGGGCGGTTTTTCGACCACATCGTGGCCGACGTTGATGATCAGATCGGCACGGTCGATGGCGCAGTGCAGATAATCGCCGTCCGACAGCGCCGCTGTGCCCAGGAACAGGTCCGAGCGTTCGTCGATCACCCCCTTGCCCATCTGGGTGTTGAAGAAGGGGATCCGGGTCAGATCCGCAAAATCACACAGGGCTGAACGCGCCTTGCGCCGGTTGGCGCCGGCCCCCAGCAGCAGCAGCGGCATCTTGGCATTGCGGATCATCTCTGCCGCCTCGTTCAGCACCGCGTCGCCGGCCACCGCGTAATGGCGGGGATGCGGCTGCAGGACCGTGGTATCGGTGTCTTCGGCGGCGATATCCTCGGGCAGTTCCAGCAGCACGGCACCGGGGCGTTCCTCCTGCGCGGTGCGGAAGGCCTCGCGGATCAGCGCCGGGATGGTGTTGCCGTGCACGATCTGCTTGGACATCTTGCAAATCGGATCGAACAGGCTGACCACGTCAATGATCTGGAACTGGCCCTGTTTCGATTTCTTGATCGGCTTCTGGCCGGTGATCATGATCAGCGGCATGCCGCCCAGATGGGCATAAGCGGCAGGGGTGGCCAGGTTGGTGGCGCCAGGGCCAAGCGTCGCCATGCAGACACCCGCCTTGCCGGTGAGACGGCCATAGGTTGCGGCCATGAAGGCGGCGCCCTGTTCATGCCGGGTCAGCACCAGTTCGATCGATGAGGGACGCAGGGATTCCAGCAGGTCAAGGTTTTCTTCTCCCGGAACGGCAAAGACATACTCGACACCTTCAGCCTCCAGCGCGGCGACAAGAAGGTCCGAGGCTTTGACCGGCCCATCGGGTACAGAATGAGAGTCAGGCATGAGGGCTCCTGTTCGTTGAATGTGGTGTTGACGGCGGATGAGGTTATTCCGCTGCGTGTTTCTGTTCCGGCACCGGAAACAGCTCCTCCATCGAGACAGAGCGGCCGTTATCCATCACAATCCTGGCGTGATAGCGTTTCAGCAGCCGCGGTTCGGCAACGCCGCAGCTGTGGGCGAGAATGCCGACCTCCTTAACCATGTTTTTGGCGTAATAGGCGACGCGTTCGGATTTGCTGGCAGGATCCAGGCCGAATTGCAGTTTGGGGTCATGGGTGGTGATGCCGGTGGGGCAGGTGTTCTTGTTGCACTGCAGCGCCTGGATGCAGCCAAGCGCAAACATGAAACCGCGCGCCGAGTTCACAAAATCCGCTCCGGCGCAGAACGCCCAGGCAACCTCGGACGGGTTGATCAGCTTGCCGCTGGCGCAGACCTTGATGCGGCCGCGCAACCCGTAGCGGGTCAGGATGTCCACCGTCAGCGGCAGGCTTTCGCGCAGGGGCATGCCCATATTGTCGATCAGGCTCATCGGGGCGGCGCCGGTGCCGCCATCGGCGCTGTCGATGGTGATGAAGTCCGGCGCGCTTTCAACACCGCGCGACAGGATTTCCTGGCACAGCCCTTCGACAAACCCATAGGCGCCGACCACCGCCTTGAAGCCCACCGGCTTGCCGGTCACGTCGCGGACATAGGCGATCATGTCCAGCAGATCGCCGACGCAGTCGACCTCGGGATGGCGGTTGGGGCTGATGGCGTCCTCGCCCGGGGTAAGGCCGCGGATGGCGGCGATTTCCTCGGTCACCTTGGCGCCGGGCAGGATGCCGCCCTTGCCCGGTTTGGCGCCCTGGCTGAGCTTGAGTTCGAACATACGCACGCAGTCATGCGCCGCGACCGCGCGCAGCTTATCCTCGTCAAAGCCGCCCCCGGGCTTGCGCACGCCGAACTTGCCGGTGCCGATCTGGAACACGATGTCGGCGCCGCCCTCCAGGTGATAGGGCGACAATCCGCCCTCGCCGGTGTTGAGCCAGATCCCGGCCTTTTTGGCGCCATGCGACAGCGCCCGCACGGCGGGAACGGAAATGGCGCCAAAGCTCATGCCGGAAATGTTGAAGATCGATGCGGTGGTATACGGCGTGCGGGCATAGGGCCCGATAGTGACAGCCGCTGGATCCCTGGCGTCCTGCTCCAGCGCCGGGAAGGGGCAGTTGGCGAAATAGACCGTGCCCGCCGGGCGCAGATCGCGGGTGGAGCCGAAGGCGACGGTGGAATCCACATTCTTGGCTGCGCGGTACGCCCAGGAGCGTTCGGCCCGGTTGAATGGCATCTCCTCGCGGTCCAGGGCAAAGAAATACTGCCGGAAAAACTCCCCCATATGTTCGAAGAAATAACGGAAACGGGCCACCACCGGGTAATTGCGGCGCAAAGTGCTGTCGGTCTGGGTCTTGTCGCGGATGTAGATCACCACCAGCCACAAAACGCCGGCGCCGAAGGCAAAGATAAACGCATAAGACAGGAATTCGAGCAGCGCCAGTACGGTGCTGGATATCTGGGACATGTTTTCCGTCGCTCCTTCAGGGGCTTGGCGGTGCGGTTGGATCCGCGTGCCTGGCTTTTGTCGTTATAGAATGCGTCCTTGTACCGGGCATTGCATTCACGGGGTGATCACTTCCTTTGGAGCCGCAGAGACGGGCAGATTGCTGTCGCAAAGGAGAACGCGCGCTATTGCGCAAAGGTTCCGCACGAAACGGCCAATACCCGGATAGTGCGGCAATGGGGGGAACCTTGTCCAGCCTGCGGGCGCGGCGGCTGCTGCTGGGCCAGATCCGAGGCGCCGGATCAAGGGGATGCCGAGCTGCGCTTTGGCTCGGGCGGCTGGGCCGCGGCGGCGCCTTTTGGCGGGTGCCGCACATGTGTCTGGCCCGGCGCCTTCGGGCTTTACAGGGCCGCGCTGCAGGCGTCGCGCATATCCTGGCCAAACAGTTCCACCGCGCGCCGCTGGACCTGACTGCGCCGGACGGCAAGCGAAAAGGCGGACTGCCAGCGCAACTGCGGGTGTGCCAGCTCCCGGAACCGGCCTGCCTTGACCCGGCTTTCCGCGAAATGCACCGGCAGCGGACCCAGATATTGCCCGGTCTCGATCAGCATCGCCATCGCTTCCATATTGGCGGCCACTGCAGTTGGATCCGGGCGGTCAAGACCGGGAGAGACAGGCCTGTCATAAGAACGCTGGCAGTGCGGATACCTGGCGATCTCCTGCGGGTTGATCAACGCATCCGGCGCTGTGAACAAAGGGTGGTCCCGGCCGCAATAAAGCCGGTGCTCTTCGCGGCACAGCGGCTCATATGACAGGTCCGTGACCTGGTTGCGAAACGGCGCAATGGCCAGATTCAGCGCGCCTGAGATCAGCTGCTGGGTCAAACCAGCAGGAGAGGCGACAACGATTTCCAGCCGCACCTCGTTCGGGCGGGCCAGAAAACGCTGCAGGGCCTGGGCCAGATTGAGGCCGGGCAGGCTGCTCACGGCATCGACCACGCCGATGCGCAGATCGCCGGTGACCGCATCGCGCAGCTCCAGCAGTTCGGCGTCGAAATCGCGGGCGCTGCGCAGGATGCTGCGGGCCTTCTGATAGGCGATGGCGCCGCGTTCCGTCAGCCGGAACCCGCCGCGGCCGCGCTCGCACACCCGGTAGCCGAGCGCGGTTTCCAGATCGCGGATGCGGATGCTGATGGCGGATTGGGTGATCCCCAACGCATATTGCGCATCGGAGAACCCGCCGCAGTCGGTCACGGTGACAAAAGTTTCCAGCAGCGTGTTGCGCAGCAGTTTCACGTGCCTGTTCCTCCCCGGCGGTCCTGCAGGCATTGCATGATAATCTTTCATGTGAAGATAAACAGCATAATATTTTTTCATACAGTGATCTGTGCTGAGGTGCTGCCGGACCCGCAAATGGAGACACATATGTCTGGACACGGTTACGAAGCCGGCCGCCTGAACCTGCCCTTTGTCGGCATCGCCACCTTCGGCAAGAAACCCTATGTCGAGGATTGGGACAGCATAAACGCTGACGTTGCCATCCTTGGCGCGCCGTTTGATTCCGGCTGCCAGTTCCGCCCAGGCGCGCGTTTCGGCCCGCGCGCAGTGCGCGAGGCCTCGACGCTGTTCAGCTTCGGCCATGCCGGCGCTTACGACCACGAAGATGACGCCACCTACCTGGGCGAAGATGTGCGGATCGTCGATCTGGGCGATGCTGACATCATCCACACCAAGACTGAGGAAAGCCACGCCAATATCGAATACGGCGTGAAGAAGATCCTGGCAGCCGGCGCCTTGCCTGTCACGATCGGCGGCGATCATTCGATCAACATTCCCTGCATCAGCGCCTACGCCGCAGACTGCGCCGGAAACGGCCCGATCCATGTGGTGCAGATTGACGCGCATCTGGATTTTGTCGATGTACGTCATGGGGTTACGGACGGGCACGGCAACCCGATGCGCCGTGCGATCGAAAAGGATTATGTCTCCGGAATGACCCAGCTGGGCATTCGCAATGTGTCCTCCACCGCCCGCGAAGGGTATACTGACGCACGGGCGCGCGGCTCGGACATTCTGTCGGTTCGCCAGGTGCGCAAGCTGGGGACGGATGCGGTGCTGGCGCGCATCCCTAAAGGTGCCCGCTATTACGTCACCATTGACATCGACGCCTTCTGCCCGTCGATCGCGCCGGGCACCGGCACGCCGAGCCATGGCGGTTTCCAGTATTACGACGTGCTGGAGATCCTGCAGGGTCTCAGCAAACGCGGCGATGTTGCCGGTATCGACCTGGTGGAAGTGGCCCCAGCCTATGACCCTTCGGAAAGCACTCAGATTCTGGCTGCACAGCTCTTGTTGAATTTCATCGGCTTCATCTTCCACAACCGGCGCTGACACTTCAGGGGCTGCTTCTTTCTGGTTGGAAATACCCCGGGGAGCGCGAGGGGCCGGCCCCTCGCTCCTGCCATTGCCGCAGGCGCCGGGGTGTCAGGAGGCCATCTTACCCTCGGCAAAGGCCCGGGCGGCTGCGACCGCCTCCGGATCAGGCTCTGCCCCGGTGAATCCCAGCAAATACCCTTCCAGCCGCGCGGTGCGGGCCTGCATCGGTTCGCGCACCTCCAGCGCGTGGTAGCCGCATTGCATGAAATACAGGATCCGGGCGCGGGAATCGGCCTCATACGGCGCATACCCGTGGCGCATGAACATGGCGGTGACCGCCTCCAGCCGCAGTGCATCCGCCGCATCGATCCGGTTGCGCACGTTGCCGTCGCGCCGCGACCATTCGCGGACTGCAAAGTCCAGCGACGCGTCGAACAGCTCCGGATCGACAAAACAGCGGAAGAAATTGCAGACCGCCCAGGAAACATTGCCGGCCGGCAATTCGCAATGGGTAAGGATCGGATCGGTGTTGCGGGTCTCCCAATCGTCCAGCAGCGCCTCCAGCAGGTGCTTGCGGCTTTTGAAATACCAGTAGAAGCTGGAGCGCGAGACGCCCAGCCGCTCGCCGATGGCCAGCACCTTGACGCCTGCCACCCCGTCGCTGATCAGCAGGTCGCGGGCCACGTTCAGCCAGTCCTCGGGCGTCACTTTGACATGGCCGCTAAGGGGTTCCTTGTCCGGGTTATCCCGGTGCAACACCGGGGCGGCGCGTTTGGCCATGTCAGCTCTCCGGCGGTGCGCCGCCCTGGGCGGTGCGCTTGGCGATGAAGCTCTTCAAAGCCTCAACGCGGGTGTCGTCAGTCTTGGGCCGGTTATCATGGGCCAGGATGTCCTTCCAGACCCGGGTTGCGCGCTGGTTGGCGTCCAACGCCCCGCGCTCGCTCCAGGTGCCGAAATTGGCATAGTCATGCACCACGGGTTCGTAGAATTCTGTATTATAGCGCGCCATGGTCTGGGGAGTGGCAAAGAAATGGCCGCTTGGCTCCACCTCCTTGATCGCAGTGTCGTAGCCGATCTCGTCCGTGCCGGCCTGGGCTCCGGCGCACAGCTCGGCAATCATGTTCAGCACTTCGGCGTCGGTGATCAGCTTTTCATAAGACACTGACAGCCCGCCCTCCAGCCAGCCGGCCGAGTGGATGATTACCGTGGCGCCTGCCATCAGGCAGCCCCAAAGGCCCATCTGGTTCTCATTTGCCGCCTGCACGTCATTGCTGTTTGACGCCGACCCCGCAGCCGACCGCCAGGGCAGACCGAGGAAGCGCGCCAGCTGGCCTGCCGCCAAGGACGCCTGGAAATGCGACGGGGTGCCGAACGCAGGCGCGCCGGACTTCATGTCCACGTTGGAGGTAAAAGTGCCATAACAGACCGGCGCGCCGGGATTGGTCAGCTGGGTCAGCGTCAGGGCCGCCAGCACCTCGGCATGGCTAAGGGTGATGGCGCCCGCAACGGTGATCGGTGCCATGGCCCCCATCAGCGTGAAGGGCGTGATGATCGAAACCTGGCCGTGCCGTGCAAAGTCGATCAGCCCCTGCGCCATCGGAATATCCAGCGTGCGCGGGCTGTTGGTGTTTATGATGGTGTAGCAGCGCGGCTCAGACCGGAAATCCGCATCCGACAGCCCGCGGAAATCGCGGATCATCTCGAAACAATCCATCACCTGCGGCGTCCCGCGTGAGAAGATGAAGGGGAACTTATCGGTGCGCGTCATTTGCGCCTCGGTGGTGAAATAGTGGCGCAGATGCATCGGCACGTCCTGCGGCTCCACCTGGGGGGAGATCATGTGAAAGACGTCGAAGTGATGGGTAAGCTGCAGATATTCCAGGTAATCCTGCGCTGATCCGGGGCGGCGTCCGCGCTCCAGATCGGTGGCATTGGGCGCGCCTGCACCGGCCTGAAACACCAGGCTGCCCAGCTCCAGCGTGATGTCGCGCTCCCGCGCCCCGGCCCGGCAGATGATTGAGCGGGGCGCGGTGGCCAGCGCCGCCTCGATGATGTCGCGGCCAATATAGACCATCTGGCTGTCTTCATCGACGCGGGCACCGCCCTTGGCATAGATCCGGCGCGCCTCGGGCAACAGCACCTTCATGCCCAGTTCCTCGAGCATCTTCAGCGCGGTTTCGTGCATGTCCGCGATCTGATGCTCCGGGAATACCTCCATCAGCGGAAATGGGTTTTTCAGCTGGCGGTAATTCACATTGCGCTGCGGCGCGGCCCCGGCTGCGGATTTGCGGGTCCGGCGGCGCCCGCGGGAATTGCCTTCGTTCTCAAGGGTCATCGGGTCAGCCTCTCATCGCTGTGCCGGAGGGGTCATAGGGGGAAGGGGCAATCACCCGCGCGGCGCGTTCCTGGCCGACGATGTGCAGGGTCAAGCCAGTGCCTTCAACGGCTGCGTCGCGGTCCACCATTGCCATTGCCAGCGATTTTCCGGTGCTGTGGCCATAGCCGCCGGAGGTGACAAATCCGACGCGGGTTCCGCCTTGCCAGACCGGTTCGTAGCCGCTGGCGTCTGCGTCCGTCGCCTCGACTTCCAGCGTCACAACGACCTGTGCGGGGCCGCCTGCCTCGCGTTCCTTCTGCGCGGCCTCGCGGCCGATGAAGTCCTTTTGCCAGTCGATCCAGCGGTCCATGCCGGTCTGCGCCGCTGTATAGCCTTGGGTGAATTCGGCGCTCCAGATGCCAAAGCTTTTCTCCAGCCGCAGGCTAAGGAGCGCATTGAAGCCGATTTCGCGCAGCCCCAGGTCCGCGTCAGCCTTCAGCAGGGTCTCGCGCAGGGTGATGTGTTCGGCGGCGGAACAGTGAAGTTCGTATCCCAGTTCGCCCGCGACAGAGAGGCGGCCAACCTTGAGGCGCAGCATGCCGATGTCGAAGGTGCCGCAGCCCATGAAGGGCAGGTCTGCGATGGGGCCGTCTGTCAGCTTTTCCAATATCTTGCGGCTGTTCGGGCCGGAGAGGCTGAAGCCGGTAACGGCATCGGTCACATCGCGCAACTCGACCCCTTCGCCCATGTGATCCTGGAACCAGCGCATGTGCCATTCGCGCAAGTAGTAACTGCCCATGATCCACCATGTTCCGCCGCCCCAGTTGAACACCGTGAGGTCGCCCTTGAGGCGGCCCTCGGATGACAGCATCGGCGCCAGTTTGGCGCGGCCCGGCTTGGGCAGTTTTGACGCCATGATGCGGTTGAGCCAGGCCTCGGCGCCCGTACCCGAGACCTCGAACCGGGAGAAGGCGGAGATGTCCAAGAGTCCCACGG
Organism: Leisingera sp. NJS204; assembly: GCF_004123675.1. Classification (NCBI taxonomy): domain Bacteria; kingdom Pseudomonadati; phylum Pseudomonadota; class Alphaproteobacteria; order Rhodobacterales; family Roseobacteraceae; genus Leisingera; species Leisingera sp. NJS204. The sequence continues at coordinate 20,261 of NZ_CP035418.1, forward strand.
CCTCGCGCACCGCCTTGCATTCCTCGGCGACGATGCCGAAGGCATTGGAGCGTTTCAGGGTCGGGGTTTCGGTGAAGTCCTCCGACGGAGCAAAGTACAGCGGGATTTCCAGCCCGTAGCTGGCGCCCCAGCGGCAGCCTGCGCGGGTCATGTCCGAATAGGCGGGGGCCTTCTTCAGCGGGCGGCCTGCGGGCAATTGCTCGTTCGGATAGGTCATCACGAAGCGGCGGGTGTAGAACTGGCCGGTGGTCTCCTTGATGAACCGCTTGTTCTGGGCGTAGTCGCCGAAACGCGCCACATCCATGCCGAAAACATCCGCCTCCGGCTCGCCATGGATCATCCACTCAGCCAGCGATTTGCCGACGCCGCCGCCCTGCAGGAAGCCCGCCATCACGCCACAGGCGCACCAGTAGCCGGGCTTGCCGCGCACCGGGCCGACCAGCGGGTTGCCGTCGGGGGCAAAGGTGAAGGCGCCGTTGACCCAGGTCTTGACGCCGGTGGTTTGCAGCGCCGGGTAGCGTTCGAACCCCAGCGTCAGTTCACGTTCAATCCGGTCAGGGTCTTCCTGCTGCAGCTCAAAGCCATACTCCCAAGGCGCGCCGTCCATCATCCAATGCTGATGGTCGATCTCGTAGATACCCAAGAGGATGCCCTTTTGGTCCTGCCGCATATAGGTGAAGCCTTCGAGGTCGACGGTCATCGGCACCTCGAAATCGAGCTGTTCCAGTGCGGGAATGGTGTCGGAAATCAGGTAGTGGTGGTTCAGCGGCGAGACCGGCAGGTCTACGCCCGCCATGCGCCCCACCTGTTTGGCCCAAAGACCGGCGGCGTTGACCACATGTTCGGCGTGAATGGTGCCTTTTTCGGTGACGATCTGCCAGCCATCGTCCACCTGATGCAGTTCCAGCACCCGGTTGTTCTCAATCACTTCCGCGCCGCGTTTCTTGGCAGCACCCGCATAGGCGTGCACGGTGCCGGTGGTGTCGACGTACCCCTCGCGGTCGGCCCACATGCCGCCGAGGATGCCTTCGGTGGACATGATCGGACACAGCTCACCCGCTTCCTGCGGGGTGATCAGGCGGCAATCGTCAATGCCGATGGATTGGAAGGTGCGGTAGGCCGATTGCAGCCATTCCCAGCGGTCCGGGGTGCCTGCCAGGGTCATGCCGCCGGTCATATGCATGCCGACGGATTGGCCGGATTCCTGTTCGATTTCGGACAACAGGTCAATTGTGTAGGCCTGCAACGAGGCGATGTTCGGGTCGGCGTTCAACGCATGAAACCCGCCCGCGGCGTGCCAGCTGGACCCGGCGGTCAGCACCGAACGCTCGATCAGGCAGACGTCGGTCCAGCCGAATTTCGCCAAGTGATAAAGGACGGAGGCGCCGACAACGCCGCCCCCGATAACAACGGCACGATAGTGCGATTTCATGGGCTTGCTCCCTGTCTGCTGCCGCGGGGCCGGGCCCCCCCGAATCCGCCTTTTGGACATTCCTGTCCAATTGATCGGCGATCCTGGACAGTCTTGTCCAGAAAAATCGTGCGCAGTGGGGTCAGGAGCGGGGCCGGGTCACAAATCCAGTTCGATTGCACCAGTGGCAGGGACGGCACAGCAGATCAGAGCTTCACCCTCCACAGGTTCGGCAGAAGGCGGGGTTCGGTAGGCGAGCTTGCCTGCCAGCAGCCGGGTGCTGCAGCTGCCGCACTTGCCGGATCGGCAGCTGAATTCGGGCGTCAGGCCATGGTTTTCGGCCAGTTCCAGCAGGGTGCCGTCTGCAGGGGTCCATGGTTGTTCAAATCCGGATCTGGTGAAGCGGACAATGGCGGTTTCCGTTTCTGGCACGGTTTCATGGACAGGCGGGGCATCTGCGGTGCGCGCCAAGGCGGACGGCCCGAACGCCTCGGCGTGGATGTCCGCGTCATCAACCCCAAGACTGAGGAGGCCGTCATAGGCAGCTTGCATAAACCCGCCGGGACCGCAGAGATAGATATCAGCCCCTTCCTGCGGCAGCAGCTGTTGCAGGATTTCAGCATTGACCCGGCCTTCCAGATCGAAATCCCGACCCTCGGTTTCGCCCTTTGCAGGCGTGCTGATCAGGGAGAAATAGCGGATCTGCCCGCCAGAGGCCTGCTCCAATGCACGGAATTCGCGGGCAAAGGCGCGGTCCTGCACTGTGCGGGCTGCGTGCAGGATGGTGAGCGGGCGCAGATGCCGGATGCGCAGCCTCTCGCGGAGAACATGCCGGGCCATGGCGATCATCGGGGTGACGCCGACGCCGCCTGCGACCAGAAGTGCAGGACGCCGGTCTGAGGCATCCAGAAAGAACGCGCCCCGCGGGGCTTTGGCCTCGATCACCGAACCCGGCTGCAGGGCGTCATGCAGCAGGCGGGACACGGTGCCGTTTTCCTCGCGTTTGACCGAGATACGATAGTGGCCTTCGCCTGGTGCAGAAGACACGGTGTAAGTCCGCAACAGCGGTTTTTGAGCGCCGGGCGGCGTGGCGCGGAGGGTCAGGAACTGGCCAGCCTCAAACGGCAGCAGCGGGCCGCCATCCTCCGGTTGCAGATAAAAGGAGCGGATTGAGGTGCTTTCCTGTTCGACACGCGCAATCCGGAAGCGGCGCCAGGTGCTGCGCTGTGTTTCCAGGGTTTTGCGGGCCTCGGCCTCGGCCCAGGTATCCGTCAAACCTGAGTTGGGTGACAAATCACCGCGTTCGGCGCGGAATGGCAGAGCGCCCTCCAGCCAGACGCCTTGGCGCAGGGTGAAGCGCCAGCCGCGCTCGGCGCCGTGAAAGGCGGTGACATCCGGGTGGTCTTCGCCCAGCAGTTCAACCGTGCCGGTCAGCAGCAGCAGGCTGCCGGTGGTAAAATCCGCAAACGCCAGGCCCGCGCGCGGGTTCAGCAGGAAGTTTCCCAGCGTGTTGAAATGGTTGTTACCGGGAAAGTCGGGGATGGTGAGGGTGTTGCCGTCGATGCGGACAAAGCCGGGCCGCCCGCCCCGGTGCGAGACATCGACGCCTTCGCGTTCAGGGTGATCCGCTGCAGGCACATGGCTGGCGGCAAAGAACATGTCGGCATCGGAAATCAGCGCAGTATGGGCGCTGTCAAACCTGTCAAAGCGCTGCGGCTTGGCAGGCGGCTGCGGCTCAGCCGGCTTCAAGTCCCGCAGCTGGATGTATTGCGGGCAATTGCCAAAGGACTGATCGACCCGCAGGGTAAACCCGTTGCGCGCGGCAGCAATGACCCGGCCGTTGACCCGGTTGCGGCGGCGGCTGTGCAGCTCGATCCCCAACAGCCCCAAGGGGGCACCTTTGCGGATGGCGGCATGGACAGGATCCCCTGTGCCGTCGCTCAGCGAAACATGCAGATGCCGCGCATCCGGCGTTGCGGCAAAGCCGGGCGGGCCGCTCAGCAGGCTTGCCCAGGGCCAGCCCTGATGATCCACCGCGCCTGCCGCAAGAAACGGCAGCTGCGCATAAAATTCCCGGTGCTGATCGGGCATAAAGGGGCGGATCACCCGGCGGGCGAAGGCTTCCATTGCGTCGCGCTTGCCTGCGCGGCGCTGCATTTCCTGCTCGCCCTCATGAAAGGGAGAGGGGCTGTCTGCGTCAAAGGGAGTCATGGAAACCTCCTGTTTGCTGAAAGAAAGAGGCGGCAGCCGCCAAAGGAGCCGCCGCGCAAGGGGTCAGGCCGCGAGGCCAACCTTGGTGGCGGGCATCGGCTTGAAACCGTTCAGGCCTTCGATGCGGGCCAGATGGGCGCGCACATTCGGGTAGGGTTCCAGCGAGATACCGCCCTCGGGCGCGTGTGCCACATAAGAGTAGACCGCCACGTCGGCGATTGTGGGGGCGTCGCCGGCCAGGAAGCTGCGGCCCTCCATATGGGCATCGATCTTGCCCAGCACACGGGCGGCGACGGTGGCGCAGAACTCCGCGTCCAGGGCTGCGTTGAAGACGGTGATCAGCCGCGCTGCAGCGGGCCCAAAGGCAATTTCGCCTGCGGCCAAGGTCAGGAACTTCTGCACTTCCGCTTCCAGAACCGGATCGGACGGCAGCCAGGACGGCGCGTATTTGCGGGCGAGATAGACCAGAATGGCGTTGGAATCGGTGATGACGGTGCTGCCGTCCTCAATCACCGGGACCTGGCCGGCAGGATTCAGCGCCAGGAAGGCGGGCTGCTTGTGTTCGCCGCCTGCGAGGTCGACGTTGATCACCTCGTGGGCGATGCCGGCAAGATTGGCGAACAGCTCCACCCGGTGGGCGTGGCCGGAGAGGGGGAAGCTGTGAATGCGGATGGAATGCGACATGTTTCGGGGTCCTTTTCTGTGGCATGTGCCATGAGGTGTTGAAGACACAGGCAAGATAGCGGCCGCAGGCATAGGCGATAATATTCTCTTTTGGCGATTGATTGTGTATGCAGGGTTCATAAAACGCCGCGCCGGGGGAGACGTGATGGACAAATTGGACTGCATGCGCACCTTTGCCGCCGTTGCGGCGCAAAGCTCCTTTACCAGCGGTGCCTTGCAGCTGGGGATCAGCACCAAACTGGCCAGCAAATATGTCGCCCGGCTGGAGGAGCAGCTGGGTGCGCAGCTGCTGAACCGCACCACCCGCAAGGTGACGCTGACCGACACGGGCCGCGCCTATCTGGAGCGCTGCCTGCCGCTGCTGGATCAGTTCGACGAGCTGGAGGATGTGGTGCAGCTGCGCCAGCAAGAGCTGGCAGGCCCGGTCCGGATCACCGCCCCCACCGGCTTTGGCAGCCGCGAGCTGGTCGAAGCCCTGCAGCCGTTCCAGCAGATGCACCCCAATGTGACGGTTGAGCTGGTTCTGTCCGACCGCCATCTGCCTATCTTGGAGGAGGGGGTGGATCTGGCGGTCCGTTTTGGAACCCTCAAGGATTCGACGCTGGTAGCCCGAAAACTCTGCGCCATGCGGCTGGTGGTGGTGGCGTCGCCGGCCTATCTGGCGGCACAGGGCACCCCCGCCGAACCTGAAACACTGGCCACCCACAACTGCCTGCTGCAGATGACCTCGCCGCAGCCGGATGCCTGGACCTTTGGCCGCAAGGACCGGCAGCGTACCATAATTGTCGGCGGCAGCTTTCGCGCCAATTCACCGCGTGCGGTGGCCCATATGGCGTCCAGCGGCCTGGGGATTGCCCGTTGCCCGCACTATACTGCACTGCCGTTTCTGCAGGACGGCAGACTGCAAGTGCTGTTCGAAAAACAGGAAACCGACCCGATCACGCTCTACGCTGTTTACCCGCCCAGCCGCCATCTGACGGCGCGGATCCGCGCCTTGATCGACCATTTGGCGGCCTACTTTGGACCGGGCTGACCTAGGCGCGCAGCACGGTCCTGCCGGCCCTTCTTCATCTTTCTCCAAATACTCCGGGGAGCGCGAGGGGCTGGCCCCTCGCAGCCCGGGTCCGGTTTTCGGAACGGTTCCGGACCGGTAGGCAACATTGTTGCCCTATATATTTTATACTTGAAATAAATCTTCAAGCCTGCGTAGGCTCGTATCAAGGGCTGGCGGAAGATCAGCCGGGGAGATGCAGGCTGCAGCGGGTCTTGGCTTCTGCCGGGGCGGCGTTAAAGTCGCAAGCATTTGATCCAAAACCCTGGCTTCGGTCCAGGGTATGTTCTGGGAGGAAAGACGTAATGAAGACCATTCGGATGCTCGCCATGGCAGCAGCAGTCCCGGCGCTGGCGGCTGCGGCCCAGGCTGACACCAAGATCGGCATGATCACCACATTGTCCGGCGGCGGCGCGGGGCTGGGTGTGGACGTGCGCGACGGCTTTATGCTGGCAATCGAACAGGACGGCCGCGACGGTGTCGAGGTGGTGATCGAGGACGATCAGCGCAAACCCGATGCCGCGGTTCAGATCGCTGACCGGATGATCCAGTCCGAAAAGGTGGATATCCTGACCGGCATCATCTGGTCCAACCTGGCGATGGCGGTGGTGCCCGCTGCCACTGCGCAGGGTGTGTTCTACCTGTCGCCGAACGCCGGACCGTCGGCGCTGGCGGGCAAGCGCTGCCATCCGAACTACTTCAACGTTGCCTGGCAGAACGACAACCTGCACGAGGCCGCGGGTGCCTATGCCAATGAGGTAGATCTGAAAAACAGCTTCATTCTGGCGCCGAACTACCCGGCGGGCAAGGACGCGCTGACCGGCTACAAACGGATGTACGGCGGTGAACTGGCCGGTGAGATTTATACCAAGCTGGGTCAGACCGACTATGCTGCTGAGATCGCGCAGATCCGCGCCTCCGGTGCCGACTCGGTCTATTTCTTCCTGCCCGGCGGCATGGGGATTTCCTTCCTGAAACAATACGCTGGCAGCGGTGTGGACCTGCCGGTGGTTGGTCCTGCGTTCTCGTTCGATCAGGGCATCCTGCAGGCAGTGGGCGACGCCGCGCTGGGGGTCAAAAACACCTCGCAGTGGAACAAGGACATCGACAACGCGGCCAATGCCGGTTTTGTCGCGTCTTTTCAGGAAAAATACGGCCGTCTTCCCTCGCTTTATGCCAGCCAGGGCTTTGATACCGCCAACCTGATCCTGAGCGCATTGAACAAGGCTGAGGCCTCCGATGCGGATGCCTTCCGTGCAGCACTGAAGGCGGCAGAGTTCGCATCGGTCCGCGGCGATTTCAAATTCGGTGACAACCATCACCCGGTGCAGGACATCTATGTCCGCGAAGTGATCAAGGAAGGTGACGTCTTTACCAACAAGATCATCGCCACCGGGCTGAGCGACCACGCCGACGCTTACGCCGGCGAGTGCAAGATGTAAGACAGACCGTCAAACGGAGGCGCCACAGCGCCTCCGCCGCGGCAAAATTACCCCTTCGGAAATTCAAATGACCTATATTCTAGTTCTGGAGCAGATCCTGAACGGGCTGCAGTTCGGCGTCATGCTGTTTCTGATGGCCGCCGGGCTGACGCTGGTGTTCGGGGTGATGGGGCTGATCAATCTGGCCCATGGCTCGCTCTATATGGTGGGCGCCTTTGCAGCTGCCGCGGTGGCGGGCTGGACCGGCTCGTTCCTGCTGGCGCTGATCGCCAGCCTTGCCGCCGCCGCCGCAGCCGGGGCGCTGATGGAGCTGGTGGTGATCCGCCGCCTGTACCGGCGCGACCATCTGGACCAGGTGCTGGCGACATTTGCGCTGATCCTGATCTTTTCCGAAGGCACCCGCTGGCTGTTCGGATCTTTCCCGCTGTTTCTGGATGTTCCGTCTTATCTGTCGGGGCCGGTTACCCTGCCGGGCGGCATTGAATACCCGCTGTACCGGCTGGCGATCATCCTGATTGGGCTGGCCATCGCCGCGGGCCTGTTCCTGCTGATCGCCCGCACGCGAATTGGCATCCAGATCCGCGCAGGCGAAGCCGACCGCGAGATGATTGCCGCCCTTGGTGTCGATATCTCCAAACTCTACACGCTGGTGTTTGCCCTTGGCGCCGCACTGGCCGGTCTGGCCGGCGCGCTGGTGGGCGCGATCCAATCGGTGCAGGTCGGCATGGGCGAGCCGGTGCTGATCCTGGCCTTTGTGGTGATCGTCATCGGCGGCATCGGTTCGATCAAGGGCGCATTGGCCGGCGCGCTGCTGGTGGGGATGACCGACACGCTGGGCGGGGTGTTCCTGCCGCGGCTTTTCACCCTGTTCATGGAGCCTGCCAGTGCGGCCTCGGCGGGTGCGTCGCTGGCCTCGATGCTGATCTACATTCTGATGGCGGCGGTTCTGCTGGTGCGCCCCTCGGGCCTTTATGGAGGGAGCGCATGATGCTGACCCGCGAAACCCTGCTGAACTGGGCAATGATTGCGGCGCTGCTGATTGTTCCGCTGGCAGCGTGGAGCCTGGATGAGCCGTTCATCATCACCCTGGCAACCAAGGCTGCGATCCTGGCGCTGGCCGGGGTGGGGCTGAACATCGCGCTGGGGCAGGGCGGGCTGATCAGCCTGGGCCATGCGGCGTTTTTCGGCATTGGCGGCTATGCCATGGGCATCCTTGCCGCCCATGCGCAGAACTATGAGCCGCTGTTTGACTGGCCGTTCCTGTTTGAAGGCAGCAACCAGATGCCGCTGATCTGGCTGGTGGCGGTGGTGTTCAGCGCGCTTGCGGCGCTGGTGATCGGCGCACTGTCCTTGCGCACTTCGGGCGTCTATTTCATCATGATCACCTTGGCGTTCGGCCAAATGCTGTATTACTTCGCGATCAGCTGGAGCGCCTATGGCGGCGAGGACGGGCTGTCGATCTGGGTCAGGAATGACTTCCCGGGCCTGAACACATTGGACCCGATCCAGTTCTTTGCCATAGCCTATGTGATCCTGTGCGGCGCGCTGTTTTTTGCCGCCCGGCTTGCGCGCTCACCCTTTGGGCTGGCACTGGCCGCCGCGCGCCAGAACGAGGACCGGGTGGAGGCAGTGGGCCTTACGCCTTTTACCCTGCGGCTGACCGCCTTTGTGATTTCCGGTGCTGTCACCGGGCTGGCAGGGGCGCTGTTTGCCGATCTGAACCGGTTCGTCAGCCCCACCATGCTCAGCTGGCACACCAGCGGCGAGATCATGATTTTTGTAATCCTTGGCGGTGTCGGGCGGCTGTACGGGCCGGTGGCGGGCGCTGCGCTGTACATCCTCTTGGAGCATCTTCTGGGCGGGATCAGTGATTACTGGCAGATCTTCCTGGGCGTTTTGCTGCTTCTGATCGTGCTGTTTGCCCGCGGCGGGCTGATCGGAGCCATTGCCGGACGGGAGAAGGCGCATGGCTGAAACGGTTCTGAAAACCAAGTGCCTGAACAAGAGCTTTGGCGCGCTGCAGGCGAGCCGCGATGTGTCGCTGGACCTGCGGGCGGGCGAAATCCACGCGCTGATCGGCCCCAATGGCGCGGGAAAATCCACCCTGATCAAGCAGATCGCGGGCAATCTGGCGCCCGACAGCGGCTCGGTTGAGCTGCTGGAGCGTGATGTGACTGGGCTGAATACCGTTGCGCGGGCGCGGATGGGGCTGGGGCGGACGTTCCAGATCTCGGCGCTGGCGATGGACTACAGCGTCCTGCAGAACGCTGTGCTGGGCGCTTTGGGGGGCAGGGGCGGCCCGTTCCGGTTTTTCCGCAACGTGATGAAGGATCCGGAACTGCTGGAGCAGGCAGGCGACGCGCTGGAGCGGGTCGGGCTGGCACAGGACGCGCATCGCCGCACTGCCGACCTGTCGCACGGCCAGCGCCGCCAGTTGGAGGTCGCCGTGGCGCTGACGCTGCAGCCAAAATTGTTCCTGATGGATGAGCCGATGGCCGGGCTTGGGTCCGCAGGCTCCAAGGCGCTGACGGGCTTCCTTGACGGCTTGCGTCAGGAGGCGCCGATCCTTTTGGTGGAGCACGACATGGACGCGGTTTTTGCCCTGGCCGACCGGATCAGCGTACTGGTTTACGGCCAGATCATCGCAACCGGCACCGCGGACGAGATCCGCGCCAATTCCGATGTGCGCCGTGCCTATCTGGGAGAGGAGGACGCCGCATGAGCCTGCTGTCTTTACAAGGGGTTGAAGCCGCCTACGGCCCGGCGCAGGCGCTGTTCGGGGTCGATCTGGACATCGCCGAGGGCGAAGTGGTGGCGTTGATGGGCCGCAACGGCATGGGCAAATCCACCACCATCAAGACCATTTGCGGCATGCTTGCAGCCACCAAGGGAGAGCTGCGGTTTGACGGCCACGACCTGCGCCGGCTGCCCTCTTACAAGATTGCCCGGCTGGGTATCGGGCTGGTGCCCGAAGGACGGCGCTGCTTTGCGCCGCTGACGGTTGAGGAAAACCTGACGGCTGCAGCACGCCCTGGCCCGTGGGATTTCAAGAAAGCAGCAGAGCTGTTTCCGCGGCTGGAGGAACGGCGAAGCCAGAAAGCCGGATCGTTGTCGGGCGGCGAGCAGCAGATGCTGACCATAAGCCGCGCCTTGATGACCAACCCGCGTCTGCTGATCCTGGACGAGGCAACCGAAGGTTTGGCGCCTGTGGTCCGGCAAGAGATCTGGGCCGCGATTGGGCGCCTCAAGCGTGAGGCGGGGCTGGCCATTCTGGTGGTGGACAAGTCGCTGAAGGAGCTGTCGGCTATTGCAGACCGTGCGGTGATCCTGAACAAGGGCAGCAATGCTTGGGGCGGTGGCATCGGCCAACTGCCGGCAGAAGTGGCGGACCGGTTTCTAGGGGTTTAGATTGCAAACCCCATTCAGAAATGCCACTGGCCGCGCAAAGCAGGACTGTCACCGCCTAGCGCAACAGGAACAAGGCTTGGCAGCCCGGAGACCTCAAATACCGAAGGGCTGAAAAGCCTTACGGGTGAGAAGTGACGCGGTGGTATGCATTCAATCTCGAATTGCCGGCTTGAGCTCAAATTGGATGGCCTCAGGATATGGGCATATGTTAGCTTCGAAAGCTGTGATGCAACGAGCAGGTAGATGACTGTGCGACTTCTTCAGGTTTGGTCAGTTAGGTTGCTATTTTTCCTGGCTGGCCTTGCCTTTTCGCCTGCGTATGGAGAGCAAAACTCTCCGAACGAAACCGTCATCAGGTGCTACTTAAAGGGCTCAGAAGGTGAAGAGGTTCACGCAGTTCTTAGAACCATCGGAGAGGATATTAAGCTAAAAATCAATGAGTTGGAGATCCACAGAGTAACCCCTCTCTGGGACCATAGTCATTCTCCGAGCATTGCTGTTTCGAGTAATATGGATACTAGAGGTGTGTATACTCTAGCCATTCATAGAAACTTTTCCGACCGCACCCTATAGGCTTTGATCCAGACAATCCTCCAGCCACTCTGACGGTGCAACAAGCCGATGACGACGTTATCCCTACAGTTAAGTCGTTCCAAGGAACTTGCAGTTTCGACTAAATCTGAGAAGTCCGCGTTGCCGTCATTCGCTTGCCGGTCACCGCCTCCGACAATTCCTTTTTACGAGGCCTGGGCTTATACCCCATCTTCTCGGAATTGGTCCGCACCTTGGGCTTTGGCGGTGCTTTCTCCTGCATCTCTTTGACAAGGGCCAGACGGCAGCATGAGTGACCCGCTGTTCCATATCAAAGACCCTGTAGGGCAGGGTCGGCCTATCCAGCTAACCTCAAACCGGACATCGGTATCCACGTATTTGCCGACCAAAGCGCGTTAAAGCTCGTTCGCTTCCAGGTAAGCGGCGCCTGGAGGGCACCGGGCTTTCAGCTTGACAGCTGGAAGTTCCAGGGGAGGAGTTCATCGAGCCGGCTGGCAGGGTGACCTGCAGCGATGGCTTCGAGGGTGACCTTGAGGTAGGCGAAGGGCTCGACGCCATTGATCTTCGCCGTGGCAATGAGCGAAGCGATGCGGCCCCAAGCGCGGCCGCCTTCATCATGGCCGGCGAATAGCGCGTTCTTTCTTGTCAGGGCGATTGGGCGGATCAGGTTCTCGCACCACTGCCCGGCAGGCGATTGCGAAGCAATCTGCCGAAAGGGGGCATTAGAGTCGATCTCGACGCGGCCGTCGTGGAGGAAAGTCTGCAGCCCGTCCCACTGGCGGTGGATGTAGGCCAGCTTCTCCCCGAGACGCGACTTTGAGGAGATCCGGCGGCGCTGGCTTTGCAGCCACTCTCCGAACCCGGCAACCAGCGGCGCGGTGCGGGCTTGCCGGGCCGACAGCCGCTGGCCGGGGCCCATGCCGCGGATCTCACCCTCGATACGGTAGAGCTCCGCGATCCGGCGCAGCCCCTCGGCGGCGATCGTCATGCCGGAGGCGTGCTTCCAGCACGACGCCGTCGCGGGCGAAGACCTCCTTCAGCTTCCTGCGGGCATGCGCCCAGCAATGCGCGAAGGTGACCGGCGCGCCGCCTTTCCGCGAGGGGCGCGTCAGCCGGTTGTAGCCGGTATAGCCGTCTGTCACCCGGCAGGCGCATCCGCAGGATGCTGCCGGGAGGGCAGCTGCAGGATGCCGTCGAAGCCCTGCAGGATCAGTTCCGCGTTCTGCCCGGCGCGGCCGGGAGCATAGGTGAAGACCACGCCGGGCGGGTCATCGCCGCCCCATCCGCGGTCGTCCCGGGCCAGCGCCCAGAGATACCCGGTCTTTGTCCGGCCGCGGCCCGGGTCCAGGACCGGCGCCGTGGTCTCGTCTATTACCCGGCAGGCGCATGCGAAGCATGCTGCCGAGAGGCATGAACAGCTTGCCCGATCTTTTCAGGTGTTCGGCGAGCCGGTCGACTACGGGACCGAGGTGGAAGGCAGCTGTCCTCACCCAATCGGCGAGCGTGCTGCGGTGCAGATCGATCCCGGAGCGGGCCAGGATCTGGCTCTGGCGGTATAACGGCAGATGATCCGAGAACTTGCTGACCAGCACATGCGCGATGGCGCCCTCGGTCGGCAAACCGCCCTCGATCAGGTACGCGGGGGCTGGTGCCTGGGTGACGCCCTCTGCGCAGGCGCGGCAGGCATACTTGGGCCGGACAGTGCCCCCTCTCGTGCATGTAAACATGCACTGCCGGGCAGTGGATGACGCGGAGCTGCGCGGGAATAATATCCAGCCGCTCGGTGCGATCGTCACGCCGAAGGCGTGCCTGCGGCACGACGCCGATCCGGTGCATCTCGCCGCACCCGCATGGGCAGTCCAGGCTGGCCGGTTCGATCACCTTCTCGATCCGCGGCAGATCCTTGGGCAGATTGCCCCGGTTGCGGCGGGCTGCCTTGCGCGGCGCCGGACCGGTGGACGTCTGCGCGCCCTGCTGCGTCTCGGCCTCGGCCACTGCTGTCTCGAGATCCTCGAAAGCCAGCTGCCGGCCGCCATTGTTGCTCGGACCAATGGCGCATCAATGACTTGCTCCTCGCTCAGCCTCTCCGACCGCTTGCCATGCACGGCCTGGTTCAGCTCGGCGACGAGGTGCTCCAGGCGTTTGTTGGCCTCCCGAAGCACATCCCGCCCGCGCAACACTGCCAGAACAGCATCACGCTGGTCTTCTGGAATGACCGAGAGGTCGATGGGCGGGGTGTTGGACATGGCTGGACCATACCCTGATCGGCCCCTCTGGGAGCAGTCATTCCGCTGCCCGAGTCACTCTGCCACAGCCGGGCGGCGCTCTTCCAGGGACCGCACCCGCCGCCAGTCCGGCCCGGCAAGCAGCGCCTCGAATTGGGCACGGTTCAAGGTCATCGCCCCGTCGCGGATCGCGGGCCAGGTGAACGTGCTTTCCTCCAGCCGTTTGTATGCCATGACAAGCCCGCTGGGCTCCGCCCGTTCTTGCCTCAAACTGTCCCCCGGACAGTTTGCTGCGTTTCACGCAGGCCGGCGCAAACTCTCAGAACAGGATCTTCATCCTGTCCGCCCGTTTGGCGCGGAACACGAAGACCGTGCCCGTGAACGGATCTTCCGCCAGCGCTGACTGCACGAGCGCCGCCAGGCCGTCATGGCCTTTGCGGAGCGAGCCTTGGACGCCATTGGTTCGAGCCCAATGGCGAGCCACCGGCTTCGTTGCCACCAGTATCCGGACGCCCTGTGAGGGCATCAGCATGGCGTGGCCCCGAGCGCATGCACAATCTCGGCGATCCGCGCTGCGGGCGTGCCTGGCGCCAGCTCGATCCTGACTTCGCCCGAGACGATCCGGATCACCTCATCGGATGCCGCAATGTCCGGCTCCGGCTGCTCCTCCGGAACATCACAAACCACCAGCGGGCGAAGACCGGTTCGTCCGGCTCCGCCGCTGGCAACACCAGCTTCCCCTGCTTCGCCAGCCGGCGCCAAGCCGACAGCTGGTTTGGCAAGACTCCATACCGCGCCGCCACGCCATTCACAGTCGCACCCGGCTGGAGCGTGTCCGCCACTGCCTGGGCCTTGGCTTCATCCGGCCACCGCCGGTGGCCCGACGCGTAGATCTCCACGCCCAACGATTTGAGAAACGAATTTGTAGCGCACATTGCGAAACGCACTCCCCACTGTGAGATGTGCAAGATCTCGCAGCACGGGATGGGCGCTACAACGTGGGGCGCAAACGACGGTTACCTTCCAGCATGATCCGCTTGCGGTCATAGGAAAATGTGAGCTGCTTGCCGACATAGCGGTTCTCACGCCAGCACAGCACTTCCGCCAGCCGGTCCGGCTCGACATTCAGTGCCCGGTGCAGGTTGTCCGGTTTGGCCGGGGCCTTGGAAAATTTGGCGTTGTAGCGGGTTTTGAAGCCTTCAAGAAAGGCGTTTCCGGCCTCCATATCCGAAACACCGGCCAGTCTCAGTTCTTTGACTAGCCGATCCTGAAGCGTGCGGTTCGCACGTTCAACCCGGCCTTTGGCCTGAGAGCTGTTTGCGCAGAGGATCTCGATGTTCAGCTCATTCAGCGCGCGCCCGGACCGGGTCATGCCTGCGCCGTTCCTGGCATCGGTTTTAGCCACCCGGAACACAGTGTGCTTGTCGCTGTAAAAGGCCACCGGACGGCCATGCTGAACCAGATAACTTTCCAGTGCCTCGAAATAGCTGAAGGTGCTTTCCGACTTCACAAAACGCAATTCCATCAAGGTGCTGGTGGCATCATCAATGAAGACGAGCAGGGTGCAGGGCAGCGCGCGATCCTCAAACCAGCGATGATCGGAACCGTCGATCTGGATCAGCTCGCCATAACATTCCCGGCGCAGGCGCGGCTGGTGGAACTGGCGCCGCTGTTTGCGGGACAGCCAAAGGCCGTCTTTGATCATCCATTTGCGCAAGGTCTCGCGGGACACCTTGATCCCGTGATGCTCACCCAGCATCTCAGCCGCCAGCGCCGGGCCGAAATCAGAATAATTTTCTTTGATCAGGCTCAGAGCATAGTCACGCTTCGCTTTGTGAAACCGGTTGTTCGGAGGCTTGCCGCGCGCCTTGTGACGGATCGCGGATGCGCCGTCCTGGCGGCACCGCTTCAACAGCCGGAATATTTGCCGCCGTGTCAGATCCAGCAGGTTCGCCGCGTTATCAACTGTCAACCGGCCGTCATCGACCTGCGCCAGAACCTCAACGCGGTTCAACTCGCGCTCGCTCATCATCACCCATCCCATGTCCGCTCGTCCTCGCTGCCTTATGCGAGGAGAGTGACACTTCTGCTTTGCCAAAGGGTGACATTACTGCTTTGCGGCTGCAATGAAAAAGCCTGTAAACATGATTATGTTGAAAGAGCAGCCGGTTTACAGGTTGTCTTCTGACTGGCGGAGGCGGAACATCAGCCAGTCAGGTTTGGTATTAGGCACTCAGGCGGCCGGGGGCGTTGTTGACCTCGTGGCTGGCCGCGGGGGCGGCGCTGCCGCTGCCCAGATCAAACCGGCCAATGATACCAGTCAAGCTGTGCGATTCATTTTGCAGCAGCTGGCTGGCAGCCGCGGCTTCCTCGGACATGGCGGCATTCTGCTGAGTCATATTGTCCAGCTGGTGCATGGCGCCGTCGATTTTTTCCAGCCCGCGCGATTGGGTGCGCACACCGTCGGCAATGTCGGTGACCAGCCCGGATACCGCCGAGACCTGTTCGATGATGCTGGTCAGCGCGTCCCCCGCACGGCCCACCATCGCGACGCCATTTGCCACGTGTTCCTCGCTGGCGGAGGTCAGTCCCTTGATCTGTCCGGCCGCATTTGAGGCCCGTTGCGCCAGGGCGCGCACTTCGGAGGCGACCACGGCAAAGCCTGCGCCGGCGGGGCCTGCGCGGGCGGCCTCCACCCCGGCATTGAGGGCCAGCAGGTTGGTCTGGAAGGCAATGTCGTCGATCATGTTGATAATTTTGGAAATCTCTGAAGAGGCTTCCTGAATCTGGTCCATCGCGGCCACCGCAGAGGTCACCACATCCGTGCTTTGTTCCGCTTCACTGCGGGCGCCGCGCATGGTTTCATCCATCCGGCCCGCTTGGTCAGCGGTGTCGCGGATACCGCCGGTCAGCTCGCGGATGGCGCCGGCGGTTTCTTCCAGCGTCGCTGCCTGGCTTTCGGTGCGATGGGCCATTTCGGTAGCCGCGCCCCGTTGTTCCTCGGAGAACCGCCCGACGTTTTCCGCCGCCTCCACCACGTCGCCCATAGACCCGCGCAGCCGGTCAAGGCTGCGGTTGAAGTTTTCCCGCAAGGTCTCGTAATGCCCGTCAAAAGGCGCCTGAATGTCACAGGTCAGGTTGCCGCGCTGCAGCTCGGACAAGGCTGCGCTCATACTGTCGACCACAGCAGCGGTGTGGCGGGCGGCCTCGACTTCGCGCGCCGCTGCGGCGTCGGCCTCCTTCAGCTTGCCGCGGAAACTGTCAAGGCTGCGGGCCAGGTCGCCCAGTTCGTCACCGCGGTCGCGGCCCAGTATGTCGGTGTCATAGTTGTTGTCCGCCAGCGCATTTGTGGCCTCGCGCAGGGCATGGATCGGGCGGGTGACGCTGCGCGCCGCCAGCCAGGACACGGCGATGGCTGCCAGCAGAGCGGCGCCGATCAGCCCGGCGGCAATCAGCCGGATGCGTTCAACCACGGCAAAGGCAGTGTGTTCGTCGGTTTCCAGCACCAGCGACCAGTCAAAGCCGGGCAGCTCCAGCGGCATCACCAGAGCTATGGCACGTTCGCCCAGAGAGGAGGCAACCGCCTCAAACTGGCCGGCTTCGCGCGCCTTGGCGGCCTGGATCTGCGGGGTGTCCGGCATTTTCTGCAGCACCGGGAACAATCCCTCAACCGAGGACGGGCTGCGGGCCAGGCCGTCGCTGCTGGCAACAAAAATGTTCTGATGCGTGCCGCCCGACAGATTGCTGGTCAGCGCAGTGACGACGCCCTTGGTGCCCAGCTGCACGGCGATAACGCCGACTATCTGTTTGCGTTTGGAGAAGACGGGCGCGGCCAGGAAGGCTGCAACGCCATCGGGACTGTGGCTGTAGGCGGCAAAGTCTGCGGCGACCACCGTGCCGGCCTCTGCCTGCAGTGCGGCTTTGAATGCTTGGGCCAGTCCGCTGTCCGCATCCGGCGCGATACCGGTCAGAAAGTCATCCTGCTTTTTGACCGAGTAGACCACCTGCCCTTTGGCGCTGATCAGATAAAGGTCCTGATAGCCGTTCAGGCGCAGGCTTTGCAGGAAAGTGGGGTGATAGGTGACATGCGACTGGTTGTAATAGCTGCCGTCGCCCGCGTCTGTCAGCTCCTCGCGCTGCTGCGCTGGATGCGGGTTTTCTGCGGCATAGGTCTGTTTCAGATAGGCGATCGGGTCGTCTTCTTCGACCATGCCGATCACCCGTTCGAAGTTGCCGATCGCCCGGAATACTGCGGGCTGGCCGGCCAGGCTGGAAACATCGGACCGGGCTGCCCTGATCAGGAATTCCAGCGCCTGAGCGCCGGATTTGGCTTCTATCTTTTGCGCGGCAAAGGCGTTTTCCCGGATGCTGCGCTCAGCCATTGAATAAACCAGCAGTGACACGGTAACGAGGAAGGCCCCGGTCAGCGCTACCATGATCAGCGGCAGCTTCAGCTTGAGCGGCAATTTCGTGGTCCGGGGCATTGGCGAAGGTCTCCTGCTAGCGGCGGCGCACCGGTTGCAGCCGGGGCCTATAGGAGTGTTAATCAGGAAAGTCCTGAAAAAGTGTGTACCGCAAGCCTATCGCAAATGAAGTTTTCCGGAATTCCGGGAAACTTGATGCCGCAAATTTGAATTTCAGGTCCCATCGGTGGCAGCCGCGGGTTTTCTCTTATTATTCTTGTGTTTGCCACCGTATGTGTTCCAAAAATACAAGCCTGGGTGGCGCAAACCGTCATGTAGGAACACATTCGAATTTGGGGATCTTGCAGGGAGTGCCCCGGCCTCAAGCTGCCCCTGGGTTAAGCGCCCGCAAAGGCCGGGTAACTTTCTGCGAGGCGTTTTTGCGGGTGCGCGGGCCGCGGAGAATCGTTCCCCTGGCCGTCCGAAGGCGGCAGCCGGGAACGCGGCACCATCGGGTGCGGTGCTGTCAAGGCGGCGCTGGAATTCCTGCCAGAGATTACGGGCGGCATTTCCGCGGCCGGTTTCGGGAGCCGCGCAAGGCGCCGGGCTGGTCTCGGTTTCCCAGTAATCATCACTATGCGCAGAAGGCCCCGGCTGGAGAGCAGCGATGGCCGGAGCGGGGGCAGCACTGCCGCCGGATACCCGGGAATGCGCCACCAGTTCCGAGAGTTTGCCGGCATCAGTGTTCAGCATGTGGCCGGCTGCGGTGGCCTCTTCCACCATCGCTGCGTTCTGCTGGGTGACTTGGTCCAACTGGATGACACCTGTGTTGATCTCGTTCAGTCCGGTCGATTGCCCGGCCGCACCTTCGGCAATGCCGGATACCAGCTGAGAAGTAAGGGTGACCTGCTCGACAATGCTTTGCAGCGCCTCGCCTGCCTTGCCGATCAGATCGACGCCGCGCTCTACTTATCTTGAACTGTCGCCGATCAGCGTCTTGATCTCCATCGCCGCGTCTGATGAGCGCTGCGCCAGCGCCCGCACCTTGGAGGCGAGCACCGCAAAACCCTTGCCGGCCTCGCCCGCGCGTGCTGCCTCGACACCGGCGTTCAACGCCAAAAGGTTGGTCGGGAAAGCGGTGTCGTCGATCACGCTGAGGATTTGCGAAATGTGTTTCGAGCTTTGTTCGATCTCCGCCATGGCGGTGACGGCATTTTGCACAATGGTGCGGTTGGATTCGGCCTGCAAGCGTGCCTCCGCAATGGTGGTTTCAACGCTGCTGGCGCCTTCGGAAGCGGAAATGACCGAAGCGGTCAGCTCATCCAGCGCCGCCATTGCGGATGCTGCCTGCCGCCCCAATCACCTGGGCGACAGTAGAACTCAGCGTTTCGGAGGTCAGGTTGAAGTCCTGGCGCAGTTCTTCATGTTCTTCCGGAAAGGTCCCGGTCAGATGGAAGGCAAAGTCGCCCTTGGACAGGCGCGACAACCCGGTGCGCAAGCTGTCCACCACCTTTTGTTGCTGGCGCTGTTTTCCGCACGTTCCTGGTCGGCGTTGCGGGCCTTTTTCAGGTCCCCCCTGCATTTCCACAAGTGTTCTGCCAATTGCGCCGATTTCATCCTGCCGGTCCGCCTCGGCAATGGCGATGTCCAGACCGCCTGCTGCCAATCGGTTTTCGGGGAGGCGGCATGGCTGTTGTGGCAGCTGACGCAGACCTCAGACACCATCCGGTCGGCGACGGCCACCCGCCGCAAATTCCCCGTTAAATCAGGGTTCTCGCGCGCGTCTTTGAGCGCGATGGCTGCAGATCCTCCAGCCCCGTGCGTCCGCGGTCTTGCGGATTCGAGTTGTCATTCCTGCCGAAGCAGGGGAAAAATCAGCTATGGATGAAAAAGACCACGATATCCTCCGGCTGATACAGTCCAACGCGCAACTGACCGCCGAAGCCATCAGCCATGAGATCGGCCTGTCGGCACCGGCGGTGCAGAAACGGTTGAAAAAGCTCCGCGATACCGGTGTGATCGAAAAGGAAATCGCCATTCTGTCCCCGGCCCGGCTGGGGCGGGAGATGACGGTGATCGTGCAAGTGGTTCTGGAGCGCGAAAGCCGGATGCATCTGGACGCCTTCAAGCGCAAGATGCGCCAGGCCAGTCAGGTGCAGCAATGCTATTACACCACTGGCGAGGCTGATTTCATCCTTGTGATCATCGTGGGCGATATCAAGGAATATGAGGCCTTCACCCAGGAGTATTTCTTTGATGAATCCAATGTCAGCCGCTTTACCTCGTCGGTTGTAATGGACCGGGTCAAGGTGTCGCTGGACATCATTTAGGCCCGGGGTCAGCGGCCGGAACTGGCCGGTTCGGGTTGATCTGCGTCGGATTTTGCCGGAGCAGCTGCGCGGCGGCTGAGCGGCATCAAACCTCTGCTGCCTGCCCCGAGTGCGCCGCAACCAGCGTGTCCAGAAACAGTTTGGTGATACGGTTTACCGCGGGCCGCTTGCGGGTGACGGCGGCAAACTGGCTGCGGTAAAAGACGTCTCTGGGCAGGACTTTGCGCATCAGGCCGCTGCCGACAAAACCGGCGGCCAGGTGATCCGGCAGAAATCCCAGATAGCTGCCCGACATGATCAGGATCGCCAGCGCCTGTTCGTTCTGCACCTTGGCAGAGCGGCGGAAGCCCAGCTTCTGCCCCACATGCAGGTTGGGTGAATTTACCCGGATGCCTGCATAATTCATCGCCTGCACATCCCGCAGGCCCAGGCTGGTGTGGTCGCAGTCAAAGAACGGATGCCCCTTGCCGCAATAAAGAAACATGTTTTCTCCATACAGGGGCATGTAGTCCAGGCTGGGAGAAGGCCGGTGCAGCGCCAGGATGCCGATATCCAGCTGGCCGCTGATCACCTTGGTTTCAATCAGGTTCGGCGGCTCCAGCGACAGTTCGATCTCCACCGCAGGCGCGGCCTTGTTAAAGACCCGGATCCCGCCCGGCACAAAGGCTTCGGGATTGGAAGCGCATTGGTCGAACAGGGCAATCCGGATGGTGCCGGCCATCTGCTGCTTGATCTCGTTCACTTCGGCGCGGAAATCCGACACCGAGGTCAGCAGTCCCTCAGCGGATTTCAGCACTTTGCTGCCGTCGTCCGTCAGCGAGAACCCCGCCGGGCCGCGGTTGCACAGCTTCAGATCCAGCCGCAGCTCCAGGTCGGCGATGTATTTTGAAATGGTCGATTTGCCGATGTTCAGCTCGGTCTCGGCGGCGGCCAGCCCGCCGCTTTCGGCCACGGCCCTGAACACCCTGAGCAGTTTCAGATCGGCATCGGCGACATGTTTGACGTGTGTTTTGCGGCTCATCTTAAAGTTCGATATTTGTGAAACCTTGATATCATAAGTTTACATTCTAGAAACATGAAACGCAATGTAGCCTCTCGCCAGCAAGGCAGGATCGGACTGGTGCAAGCGCTATGGAGGGCGTGCCAGCGCGCGCCTTGTCTTCAAGATGACAATACGGGAGGAAGTTATGTCATTTCTCAAAAAGGTCTGCACGCTGACCGCAGCCGTTTCTGCCGCCGCGATGCTGACCACCGGCGCTGTATCCGCCAAAAACTTTAAGATTGCGGTGGGCGACGGCGCCGGCAGCTCGCAGGAAGGCACCGGCAAGTTTTTCATTGAAGCGCTGGAAGCAAAATCCGGCGGTGCGCATACCGGCACCATGTTCCTCAACGGTCAGCTGGGCTCGGAGCAGGACACCGTGAACGAGGCCGCAATCGGCACCTTGGACATGTCCCTGCTGGCAATCAACAACGTCACACCGTTTTCGCCGTCGGTTGGCGTTTTCACCCTGCCGTATGTGATCCTGTCGCTGGAAGATGCGGAAAAACTGACCCAGGGTCCGATCGGCCAGGAACTGACCGAAAACACCATCCGCGATGCCGGCGTGCGCATCCTGGCCTGGACCTACACCGGGTTCCGCCGCCTGACCAACTCCAAGAAACCGGTCACCAATGTTGCCGACCTGCAGGATCTGGTCATCCGCGTTCCCAAGAACGAAATCATGATCGAGACCTACAAGTCCTGGGGCATCAACCCGACCCCGATGGCCTGGTCCGAGACCTTTACCGGTCTGCAGACCAAAGTTGTCGATGGCCAGGACAACCCCTACACCACCATCAACGCGATGAAGTTCTATGAAGTGCAGGAATATGTGACCAACCTGCGCTACATCTTCTCGATCGAGCCGCTGATCGTCTCCGAGGCGGTGTTCCAGGATCTGTCCGAAGAAGACCAGCAGATCCTGATCGAAGCGGGCAAGGAAGCCACCGTGAAATCGGCGCAGTATCTGCGCGACATCGAAGCCGAGATCAAAGAAGGCCTGCTGGCCAAGGGCATGCAGATTGACGATCCGGCAAATGATGAGGCCGAGTTCATCAAGCTGGCAACCGAAGCTGTGTGGCCGCAGTTCTATGACTCCATCGGCGGCGTCGAGAAGCTGAACACGGTGCTGACCACCATCGGCCGTGATCCGGTTCAGTAAGCCTCTGGTAAATATATAAAAAATAACAAAGCAGCGCCACGTGCGCTGCTTTGCACAGGGGAGGAGTACACAATGTTCTGGAAATTTCTGGACAATATAGAAAGCTATATCTGCCGCCTATTGCTGTCCGGCTTTGTCATTCTGCTGTTTGTGCAGATCGTCTCGCGCGAGGTGTTCGGCCATTCATTTTCATGGATCGAAGAACTGTCGGTCTACATGTTCGTCTGGTTTGTCTTTTTCGGTGCCAGCTATGCAGCCCTGAAAAGCGCGCACAACCGGGTGACGTTTCAATTCAAATTCCTGCCCGAACGCTACATCAAATACATCGAAGCTTTTGCAGATCTGTTCTGGATTTTCTTCAATGTGTATTTCATCTGGCTGGCCTACGACTTTGTCTTCAACAAGATGAACAAGTTCTGGAAATCCCAGACTTTGGGCGTCGAGATGAAATACGTCTACATGGTGCTGCCAATCGCCTTCACCCTGATGACCATCCGTATTCTGCAGGTGAACTACAAGAAGCTGATCAAGGGCGAGGAAATCCACGACCCCGATCAGATCGACCTTGATGAAATCAAGGCTGCCACCGAAGCAGAGCGCGGCAAGTAAGCGCCGGACAGGGAGAAAAACATGGAAACTCAAATCGTCTCAATTCTGTTCGGATCGTTCCTGGTGCTGTTGCTGATGGGCGCTCCGATCACGGTGGCGCTTGGCGTCGCCTCGCTGGTGTCGTTCCTGTACTTGGATGAGAACCCGATCAAATTTGTGCAGATCGCCTTTACCTCGGTCGGATCGTTCCCGCTGATGGCCCTGCCTGCCTTCATCCTGGCCGGCGCGCTGATGGAGGCTGCGGGGATCTCGAAACGCCTGATCAATGTCGCTGAAAGCCTGGCCGGGCCGTTCACCGGCGGTATTTCTGCCGCCACCGTGATGGCCTGCCTGTTCTTTGGCGCCATTTCCGGCTCCGGCCCGGCCACCACGGCGGCTGTTGGCATGCTGATGATCCCGGCAATGATCGACCGCGGCTATGAAAAAGGCTATGCCTCGGCAGTCACCGCATCGTCGGGCGGCCTCGGCATCATCATCCCGCCGTCTATTCCGATGGTGATTTTCGGCATTGCCGCCCTTGGCATGGCGCCGCCGCCGGAAGCGGTCGAGAAATTCGGCACCTTCCAGTCGGTCTCGATCTCGAAACTGTTCATTGCCGGCTTTATGCCTGCCTTCCTGATTGCCACCAGCCTTCTGATCCTGAACTACTTCATGTCGAAAAAGCGCGGCTACAAAGGCATGGCTGAGGGCTGGTCGTTCCGCAATGTCGGCTGCGAGATGTACCGGGGCTTTTGGTCGCTGATGGCACCGCTGGTAATTCTGGGCGGTATCTACACCGGCTTCTTCACCCCGACCGAGGCCGCCATTGTCGCGATCTTCTATACGCTGGCGGTTGGTGTCTTCATCTACCGCGAGCTGACCTGGTCGTCGCTGTTCCAATCGCTGGAGGCCACCACCTGGCTGACGGGCCGTGTTCTCTTGATCCTGTTCACTGCCACTGTGTTCGGCCGGCTGCTGGTGGAAAACCAGATCCCGGCAATCATCGCCGACAGCATGCTGAGCTTTACCCAGAACCTCTATGTGATCTGGGCGCTGATCATCTTCTTTTTGCTGTTTGTCGGCATGTTCATGGAAACCCTGGCAACCATCCTGATCCTGGTTCCGGTGATGCTGCCGGTGGCCTATTCGGTCGGCATCGACCCGATCCATTTCGGCGTGGTGATGGTCTGTACGCTGGGTATCGGTTTCCAGACACCGCCGTTGGGGGAAAACCTGTTCATTGCCTCGGGCATATCGAACATCTCGATCGAGCAGATATCGTTGCGCGCCCTGCCCTTTGCTGCGGTGAACACGATTGCGATTTTCGTTATCGCGTTCTTCCCGGAAATCTCGCTATGGCTGCCGCGGCTGTTTGGCTATTGATGTGAAAGGATCTGATATGAAACCGATGATCACCAACATCCTGTTTGCCACCGATCTGTCGCAGAACTCGCCCTACGCATTGCGCCATGCGGCCAGTCTGGCGCAGGCGACGGGGGCGGAAATCCACGTGCTGCACGTGAATGAGCCGATCTCGGATGATGCCAGGATCACCTTCGAGATGTTTGTGCTGAACGACGAAACCCGCAAATCAGCGGCCAAACGGCGGCACGAGATGGTGAAAAAGGTGCTGGCCGAACGGCAGGCCCGGTTCTGGGCTGCATTGGAAGGCGATGATGCCAAGATCCGCGATCAGGTCACCTCGGTCGAGGTGACCGACGGCCACCCGGCAGAGGTGATCCTGCGCCGGTCGGTTGAGCTGGGCTGCGATCTGATTGTGCTGGGCGCCCATGATCACGGGTTCTCCCATACCTTCCTGGGCACTGTTGCCAAACGGGTGCTGCGCCGCTCGCAGATCCCGACGCTGGTGGTGCCCTACCAGAACGGCGAAGACGACGACTGATCCTCCCCCGCAAGCGGTGTCTATGACCGCTTGCAAACTCCGCCCGTGCAATAAGCCTCAGACTTTTGCAGGGGCGGCTTTTACGTTCGGATGCAGGTTTTTGTAGGGAAACGAGCCCAGATCGCAGGGGAACACACCTGGTGCGGCAACCGGATAGACCGCACTCGCCACCGGCTCGAAATCGGCGCGGAAATGGGCGGTGCTTTTGACGCAAATGGTGCGGAAACCCTTTGGCTGCAGCCCGATATGGGTGAAATGCGCCAGATCCAGGCATTGATTGCGGACGCTGGTGACCACAAGGGTGATATCCGCGTCGGCCCCATGCAGCCGGATTGCGGCCGTGAGGCCGAGCGTGGCCACCCCGCCGCCATACATTTCGCCGGTGTAACGGCACATGCCATCGCCAAGCGCCACCACTTGAAACTCTGCCTCATAGGGCTGATCGCCAGGGGTGCCTGACCGCCCGCCAAGGGCGGCGCGGAAGATGCCCCCCTGCCCGGCCTCATGCGCCGCCTCTGCTGTAAGCGGATCATGAAACAGCCCCATCAGCACGCCTTGCGCACCTGCACCTGCCAGTGCTGCCAGCAGCCCTGTGGTATCCGAAGTTCCGCCGGCACCCGGATTGTCCTGCACATCCGCCAGCACCACCGGCTTGCCCGCGCGCGGCTGACAGGCAAGCGCCGCGGCCTGCTGCGGCGTCAGCATCGGGTGTTCCGATTGCGATTCCAACTCGGCGAACAGCATCGCGATATGGTCAGCCGCTTGTTCTGCCGCCGCAGCTGTTGGGCCATATGCAACGCATGAGGGCCGTGTGTCCGGGAAATCCGCCGCGGTGAACCCCAGAGCAATATCCGCAACAACCCCGCCCTGCTCCAGCGGCGGCAGAGATGCATAAAGCTGTTTGCCGGGTGTTGCGCCGGTGTATTGCGCATGCAGGGGGATCAGATAATCCATCTGCCGGAACGCCTTACACAGCCGCTCCCCCGCCAGCAGCCGCTGCAGCACCGGCACGCAGCGCGCGCCGGTCTCTGCCATGTCCAAATGCGGATAGGTCCGGAAGATCGCAATGTAAGAGGCCAGATCGGCCGACGCCGCCGAGATATTGGCGTGCAGGTCCAGGCTGACCACGATGGGCAGGTCCGGCCCTACCAGGGCACGCACCCGGCGCAGGATCTCGCCCTCGCCGTCCGCATGTGTTTCCGTGACCATTGCCCCATGCAGGTCCAGGAATATTCCGTCCAGCGGCCCGGCAGCGCGCAAACCATCCAGCAGCTTGCCGCATATGGTCTCAAAGGCGTGGTCCGTCACATGTGCGGACGGTTCCGCCGAAGCCCACAAAACCGGCAGCAGCGCCATGCCCGCCGCCTCAGCCGCTGCTGCAAATCCCGCGACGGGCAGGTTCATGCCGCAGGTCTCAGAGATCACCTCGGCCCCATGCAGCATGGCAGGCCAGGAATCCGCCATCTCAAACTCCGCCAGCCCGGCCTTGGTGGTGCCAAAGCAATTGGTTTCATGCTGGAAACCGGCGATGGCAATGCGCGGTTGTTTTTGCAAGCCTGTCATTTCCCCTGCATCCAGACTGTTTTGCCGCGGCGGATGGTCTGCGTTACTTTGGTGCTCTCAATGCTGTCAGGGTCTTCCAGCGGATTGCGGTTCAGCACTGCAAAATCCGCCAGCTTGCCAGCCTCGATGGAGCCGCGGCTGTCCTCCTTGAAAACCTGCCAGGCGGCATCGATGGTCTGTGCGCGCAGGGCGGACAACACGCTGATCCGCTGATCCTCGCCCAGCCGCCGCCCGCTGGCGGTCAGCCGGTTCACCGCGCAATGGGCCAGATGGATCGGCCGGGTCGGCGTCACCGAGGCATCATTGTGGATGGTGTAGCGCACGCCGAACCGCTCAGCCGAGGCACAGGGAGAGATCCGCCCGGCACGGTCCGGCCCCAGGAAAGTGTCGTAATGCCGGTCGCCCCAGAAATGCACATGTGCCGGAAAAAAGCTGACGGTGATCCCCAGTTTGGCCATCTGCTGCAACTGGTCGTCCCGCAGGGCCTGGCCGTGAATGATCGTGTGGCGGTGATCACCCCGCGGGTTGGCCTCCAGCGCTGCGGCGACCGCATCAATGAACATCTGCGCGCCGGCATCGCCGTTGCAATGGCAATGGATCTGGTGGCCCAGATCATGCAGTTTCTTCACGTCGCGGCGGTGGTCCGTTTCGGCTGCATAGGGCATCCCGCAGGGGTGCTCCGGGTCCGCAGGCCGGTGATAGGGCGCGCTGAGGTATGCGGTCTGCAGCTGAAACGCCCCGTCGGTGAACAGCTTGCGCGGGCCAAGGGTGAAATGCGGATTGCCGGGCCAGTCCAGCGCATCGGGACCATCCGTCAGCGCAGGTTCCAGCTCGCCGATGGGCAGCAGCATCAGGTCATAGCCCGGGTCCTGACCGACAGGCAGCGAGGCGAAATGTTCCAGCATCTTGCGCGTGGCCCAGGCGTTTTGCGCATAGGTCACACCATAAGACAGGTATTCATCGCGGCAGCTGTTGAAACCCGCCCAGAACCGTTCGCGGCTGATCAGGAAATCGGTGTCGCCCATCTCGCGCATTGCTGACAATCCCTCGATCAGACCGGTCAGCGCGCCGGTTTCCGGATCGCGCCCGAACCGCCCGCCCAAAGGGTCGGGCGTGCCGCGGTTCACACCGTGAAGGTGCAATGCCAGTGAATTGGCTGATCCATTGTGGCCTGAGGCATGGATGACCCAAATGGGATGGTCCGTGGACACGCTGTCCAGCTCGGCCCGGGTCGGCATCCGGCCCTCTGCGATGGCGGTATTGTCGAACAGCACCCCCATCACCCATTCCCCGGCAGGTGTTTCCGCCGCCCTTGCCCGCAGCCGGGCCAGCGCGGTCGGGATGTCGGGGCAATCGCCGCTGGGGGCCGAGGCAAGATTGACCCGGAACAGCCGGATAAAGCCGGGATCGGGGAAATGCCCGTGCGGGTCGATGAAGGCGGGGATCAGGGTCTGGCCTTGCAGATCAACCTCTTGCGTGCCTGCTGGCATTTGCGCGCGCAGCTCGGACGCAGGTCCAGTCATGCGGATCGTTTCGCCGTCGGTCAGTACCGCCTCGGGTGTGGAATTGGCCGCATCCATCGTCAGGATCGAGCCATTGAAGTACAATGTGCGCGTCATGGTCTTCTTTTCTTTGCAGGATGTCAGCCGAGAGGCGCCAGGCAGCGCAGTCCGTGGCCGTTTTCGACCTCCCATTGCGGGGTCTGGATGCAGAACTCCTGGGCAAACGGACAGCGTTCGCGGAACTCGCAGCCCGAGGGGCGTTTGAGCAGGCTGGGCGGCTCGCCTTTCAGGGCGATGCGTTCCAGCCGGGCGTCGGGATCGGGTTCCGGGTTCGCGCTCAGCAGGCAGCGGGTGTAGGGGTGGCGCGGGTGCTTAAAGATCGCCTCGGTGGTGCCTTCCTCGACCAGGCGGCCCAGATAGAGGATGCCCATCCGGTCCGCCACATGACGCACCACGTTCAGGTTATGGGTGATGATCACCATCGCCAGTCCCAGCCGCTCCCGCAGGTCGTTCATCAGGTTCAGCAGTTCCCCTTGCACCGACACGTCAAGCCCTGCGGTGGGTTCATCCGCCAGGATCAGTTTGGGTTCCAGCGCCAGCGCGCGGGCGACGCCCACCCGCCGTGCCTGCCCGCCCGACAGCTGATAGGGATAACGGTCGGCAAAATGCGCGGGCAGGTTCACCATTTCCAAAAGGCGCTTGGCCTCAGCGTCCAGATCGCGGTCCTTCATGCCCTGGATGCGGTAGGGTTCGGTGATCAGGCTGCGGATGGTCAGGCGCGGCGACAGGCTGCCGACCGGGTCCTGGAACATCATCGCGATGTCCTTGCGCAGGGGGCGCAGTTCCCGTTCCGAGGCACCGCGGATTTCCTGGCCGTCGAATTTGACGGACCCCTCCTGTGCCGGCGCCATCCCGGCAATCGCCCGGATCACGGTGGTCTTGCCGGAGCCGCTTTCACCAACCAGCGCATAAGTTTCGCCGGGTTCAACGGTAAAGCTGACACCGGCCAGCACATTGACCGGCCCATAGCTGGTCTTGAGGTTTTTGACATCCAGCAGGCTCATGTCGCGGCCTCCTTATGGTTCAGCCAGCAGGCCGCGTGGTGGCCTTCTTTCAGTTGCGCCAGCGGCGGCACCTCGGCGGCACAGCGCGGCATTGCCTGGTCGCAGCGGTCGCGGAAAATGCAGCCGCCGGGCAGGTTGGCCAGATCCGGCACCTCGCCGGGGATGGTGGGCAGAACCCGGGCGCGTTCCTTGATGTGGCCGGGGTCGCAGTCGATCAGACGGCGGGTGTAGGGATGCTTGGGATCGTGGAAGATCTCGCGCACGTCGCCGCTTTCAATCACCGCGCCGGCGTACATCACCACCACCCGGTCGCAGAGCTCGGCAATCACCCCCAGATGATGCGAGATGAACAGGATGGCGCAGTCGAATTCCTGCTGCAGCTCTTGCAGGCGCTCGATGATCTGCACCTCCAGCGTGGCATCCAGCGCTGTTGTCGGCTCATCCGCGATCAGCAGATCGGGCTCCGACATCAGCGCCATGGCGATGGCAATCCGCTGGCGCATGCCGCCGGAGAATTCATGCGGGAACTGATCCAGCCGGGCCTCCGGATCCGGGATGCCAACGGCGCCCAGCATCTGCGCGGCGCGCGCCCGTTTGTCGGGTTTTGACGCCTTGGAGCGGTGCTGGATATCCAGCATCTGCTGGCCGATCGACAGCACCGGATTGTGGGTCTGCATCGGGTCCTGGAACACGATGGAGATATCGGCACCGCGCAGATCCCGCATCTTGCGCTCCGGCAGTTGCAACAGGTCTTCGCCCTTGAACCGCACCTCGCCTTGACGGAACCGGGTGTTCGGCGCGGTCAGCCGCAGAATGGACGAGATCAGGGTGGATTTGCCGCATCCCGACTCGCCGACGATGCCGACAATCTCGCCTTTGCGCACATCAAAGCTGATATCGCGCAAGGCGCGCAGGTCGCCGCGGGCGGTCTCATAGTCGACGCTGAGACGGTCGATTTCCAGAAGAGTATCAGTCATCGCTGTTTCCTCAGTTTCGGGTCAACCACGTCGCGCAGGCTCTCGCCCAGAAAGGTGAAGCCAAGCGTTGCCAGAATGATCGGCAAGCCCCCGCCCACCACCAGCCACGGCGTCTGGCGGATCAGCGAATAGCCGTCTTTCAGCAGCGCGCCCCAGCTGGGCGTCGGCGGTTTCACCCCAAGGCCAAGGAAGGACAGCCCGGCCTCCAGCGCGATCACGGTGGGGATATCCATCGCCGCCAGCACCGCCAGCACGCCGACGATATTGGGCAGCATATGCACGCCCAGAATGCGCTTCATGCTGGCCCCCATCGAGCGTTCGGCCAGAATGAATTCGGAATTGCGCAGGGTCAGCGTCTGGGTCCGCGCCACCCGGCCATAGGTCGGGATCGACGTCGCCATGACCACCACAACCACCGTCTGCAGGCTTGGCCCCACCAGCGCCACCACGGCCAGGGCAAACATCACGGTGGGAAAGGACCGGATGGTGTCAAAGAACAGCATCAGCAGGTTGTCGAGCCATTTCGGCCCGTAGCCTGCGATCATCCCCAGCGTCAGGCCGATGGCCATGGCGCCGAATACCGCGGGCAGCGCCACTTTCAGCGCCACTTGGCCGCCCATGACGACGCGCGAGAACGTATCGCGGCCCAGCTGGTCGGTGCCCAGGATATGGGCGGCGGACGGGCCTTGCAGGCGGTCCTTGATGTTCATCGCCACTGGATCATAGGGCACGATCCAGATGGCAAAGACGGCGCAGAACACAATGGTGCCGACAATGATCAGCCCCATCAGCCCCAGCGGGTCGCGGGCGACGCCGTGGATGATCTGGCCCAGTTCGGAACGGGATTTGGTCATAACGCCCTCCTTAATGCGCTGTGCGGGCGCGGGGATCGAGCCAGGCGTTGATCAGATCAGCCAGCGCGGTGGAAACCACAAACAGGCCGGTTGAGATCAGCACCGATCCCATCACGATCGGGTAATTGCGGGTGGTGATGCTGTCGATCACCAGCTTGCCCAGCCCGGGCCGGGCAAAGACGATCTCGGCAAAGACGGCGGAAGACAAAAGGAACCCCATGCCGACGCCGATCACCGTGACCACCGGCAGAATGGCGATGCGCAGCGCATAGACCAGCACCACCCGGCGTTCGTTGATGCCAAAGGCGCGGGCGGTGCGGATGTGGCTTTCGCCCATCACCTCCAGCATTGAGGCGCGCACCAGCCGGGCGATATAGCCGACCCAGCTAAGGCCGATGGCAAAGGCCGGCAGCACCAGGTGGTTGAGGCGGTCCCAGAACCCTTCTCCGGCACCGATGGCGGGAAACCACTGCAGATGCACTGCAAAGACCAGCAGCGACAGCAGCGCCACAACAAAGGCAGGCGCGGCAACAAAACTGACGGAAATCGCGGCGGTGATCCGGTCGATCAGCGTGTTGGGATGCGCCGCCGCATAGGCCCCCAGCCCGATGCCCAGGGTGGCGGACCAGATGATCGATCCCAGGATCAGCCACAGGGTATGGGGCAATTGCTGGAACACAATGTCGGTCACCGAGCGCCCCGAGAACACATCTATTCCCAGATCGCCCTGCAAAAGGTTGCCGTAAAAGATGACGAGCTGTTTCCAGATCGGCTGGTCCAGCGCCAGCTCGGCCGTCAGGCGCGCCTGCAATTCTGGCGTGGCGCGCGGGCCGAGCATGATCTGGACCGGATCGCCGGGCACGGCGCGGATCATCAGGAACATGACGGTGACCGCCACGATCAGGATCAGCAGTGCCAGCCCGAAGCGCCGGAGTGCATAAAGTAACATGGCCGCATGGCTCCCTTGTTCTCGCTGTGCGGAGGAAATCGGCACGGCTGCACCGCGAATTGCAGCCGTGCCAGTCGGTCAGGCCCTGGGGAGGATCAGGCCTTGCCGAAGTAGCGCAGCAGTGCAAGCCCGTCGGGCCGCAGTGCCGGCACAACACCCGCCGAATGCACCACCGGTGTCGCCTCATGGGTCAGGAAGCGGTAGGCGCCGCTTTCCTCCATTACGTCCTGCGCCCGCCGGTACAACTCGTCCCGCTTGGCCTGGTCGGTCAGCTGCGAGGCTTCGGTGTGGATCTTGTCGAATTCCTCA
Organism: Leisingera sp. NJS204; assembly: GCF_004123675.1. Taxonomy (NCBI): domain Bacteria; kingdom Pseudomonadati; phylum Pseudomonadota; class Alphaproteobacteria; order Rhodobacterales; family Roseobacteraceae; genus Leisingera; species Leisingera sp. NJS204. The sequence goes on from NZ_CP035418.1 coordinate 51,888, forward strand.
TTGCTGAACTGTTCCCAGTTCCAGTGGCCGATCTGGTCAGTAATGAACCACGAGGTTGCGTAATACGGGTCCGGTGTCATTGAGTAGCGGTTCAGCACCAGCTGCAGGTCTTCGTTGTCTGCACTGGCCCAGAAGGCGCCGGATTCCAGCACGTTGACCTCAACCGTGATGCCGATCTGCGCCAGCGTTGCCTGAATGACCTGCGCCGCGGTGGTGAAGGTGGTCTTGTTCAGCGTGTCGAGCTTCAGCGTCACGTTGGTCTCGCCGGATTCGGCCAGTAGCTCTGCTGCTTTTGCAAAATCCGCCTGCGGCGGCACCAGCGACTGCGGGCGGTTGCCCGCAAGGCCCGGCGCGATGATGCCGGTGGAGGGGTCCACAGCGCCGAAATAGGCGGCCTCCAGCACCGAGGGCACATCAATCGCGTGCTGGATTGCCTGCCGCAGTTTCTTATTCTGCAGCTTGGGGTGATCCAGGTTCATGCCCAGCCAGGTGTAATACAGCGACGGGTATTCCAGCAGCGTGCCGCCATTCGGCACCCCGTCGCGGTAACGCTGTACCGACCCCAATGAGACGCGGGTAAAGTCCAGCTCACCCGCCTCAAAGGCGATCTCGGCTGTGTTTTCGTCGTCAATCGGCAGGATCTCAATGGTATCCCAGGCGGGCGCGTCACCTTTCCAGTCCGGATTGCGCTTCAGCACGGTTTTTTCCTTGGGCGACCAGCTGTCACGCAGGTAGGGACCGGATTCCGCCAGCGGATCAGTGGTTGCCTTGCCGCCTGCGGCCTCCCAGGCCTTTTTCGATACGATGTTGCCGGTGATATAGGGCAGCGCAATGCTCCACAGCGGCGCAAAGGGTTCCTTCAGCACGATGGTGCCCTCACGCTCGCCGGTCACTTCGACGTGGCTCAGCGGGCCCATGTCGGGCTTGTTCGGGCTTTCCGTCTCATCCGCGACGATGCGTTCAAAGCTGTATTTCACGTCTTCCGCGGTCATCGCGCCAAAGCCGTTTGTGAACCCGATATCATCGCGCAGCGCGAATTTGATATGGGTCTCGTCGCCCTGTTCGATCATCGCGGCGGCGTCCATCTGCCAGTCCCATTCGCGGCCGGGCTTGTACTGGATCAGCTTGTTGTAGATCGAGGCGTGGATTTCCTCGTCGATCACACCCTTGGAAAACGCCGGGTCGATGCTTTGCAAATCACCGTAGGAGCGCACCCGCAGCGTGCCGCCCTCTGCCGCCATGGCGCGGCCGCCCAGGCCCATCGGCAGCGCAGCCGCCGCCCCTAGCGCGGTTGCGCCTTTCAGAAAATTGCGGCGCCCCACCGGCGCTTTGGTCCATTCGATCTTCATGGTTTCCTCCCTTAAGATCAGATCAAAGAAGCCCGCGCGGAAGGGTTTCAGCCCATTCCTTTGTCAGGACTTCCGTTTCATCCGCGCCTTCGGTGGCGCGCAATTTGCGGGTCAGATAGAAACTCTGCCCGTCGCAAAACATGGTGCTTTCTGTATCGATGGCGACCTGCCTGCTTGGACAGATGCGGATAGCGGCGCTCCCACGTGCCGGCCCGGCCGGTGATGGCCAGCACGGCCTTGCCGTCGCACAATTCCTGTTCGGAAAATTCGTCATCAAAATCGCCTTCGCTGTCACCGGTGCCCTCCGGCAGCCACAGGCGTGCCGCAAGACGGCGCCCATCCGGCATCGGGATCCAGTGATGAAGGGTGCTTGCAGCGGGCATTGCGGTCTCTGGCTGGGTTGCGGTCCTTCTAGAAAACCCGGTTTCTTCAAATACGGAACTGTGCAAACATGCGCGAACTGACGCTTTAAGATACTAACCAGCGTCAATTTGCGAAGGATACTGGGCATTGCCGGAAAGTTTTTCAGAAAACCTGCGCTCGCTTTGCGCCGAACATGGCAGCATCGCGCAGATCTGCCGCGAGATCGGAATCAACCGCCAGCAATTCAACCGCTACCTTAATGGCAGCAGCCTGCCCGCCGCCCACAACCTGCGCCGGATCGCCCGGTATTTCTCGATCCCGGAAGCGCAGCTGTTCACCGCGAACGCTGAATTCGAAACCCGGCTGGAGGCAGCCGCAGGCCCGGTGCAGCACAGCCCGGCAGACCGGTTCCTGTCGCCGTTCCGCGGCCAGCAGCGCAATCTCAAGCGCTACCTGGGCTTTTACCACGCCTATTTCCGCACCCCGTCCTGGGACGAGGGGATCTTCTGCTCGCTGACCCGGTTTATTGAGCAGGACGGGTATATCCTGTCCCGCAACCTGGAAATCGCCCATGATCCCGAGCAAAGCATCCGGCAGATTTCGCGGTACGAAGGCATGGTCACCCTGCGCGGCAACCGGCTGTTCATCACCGAGCATGAGCGCGCCCGCGAAGGCAGCGTGGCGCAGACCATCCTGTTTTCGGCCCACCGTCAGCAGCTTAAGTACCTGCGCGGCATGACCATGGGGGTGGCCTGGCGGCCGTTTCCGCGCCCCTATGCGGCGCGGGCGATCTGGAAGCGCCTGGATGAGCGGGTCTCGGCGCGCGAGGCGATTGCCGCCTGCGGTGTCTACCCGGTCCGCAGCCCGCGGATCGACCCCACCGTGCGCAACTACTTGGAGACCCCGGATAAAGAGGATCTTCCAGAAGCGCCGGGCAGCGTATTGTTCTAAGCAAAGCTTCGGTCTTTTGACCGGCATAGAGGCACGCGGCCCGTTCAGGCAGCCGCCACCGGGTTAGCCTTTGATCAGCGCCAGCATTTCACCGTGCAGTTCCGGAGTCGCTGCCGAAATCACCCGGCCGTCCGAGTTCAGCCCCAGCGGCAGGCCGTCCCAATCGGTGATCACCCCGCCTGCGGCTTCGATGACCGCTGACACCGGCAGGTAATCATAGGGCTGCAGGTCATAGTCGATCACCGCATCCGCATGGCCTGCTGCCAGCAGTGCGTGCGGATAGCAGTCATAGGCAAAGCGGCGGGTCTGGCCGGCCTGCATCAGCCGCTCGAACAAATGCGGATAGTCGCGGTGGATCTTGTCGCCCTCGTTGACGAACAGGATCGACCGGTCCAACCGGGTCTGTTCCGACACGCGGATCGGGGCGCCGTTCAGCGTCGCACCTTCACCGCGCACCCCCAGAAAGGTCTCCCCCAGGGCAGGCATGCCGATCACCCCGGCCTGAGGGACGCCGCCCTGCAAATACCCCAGCAGAAAGCCGAACAGCGGGTGGCCCGCCAGAAACGACCGGGTGCCGTCGATCGGGTCGATGATCCAGACATCGTTGCGGTCCTCACCGTCAAAGCCATGTTCCTCGCCAAAGATGCCGTGGCCGGGGAAATGCTGCGTCAGATAGGCGCGCACCTTGTCCTCGATCGCCTTGTCGGCCTGGGTGACCGGGCTTTCATCCGCCTTGAATTCAACCCCAAGCCGGCCGCGGAAATAACAGCGGGCGGCATCAGATGCGATTTCTGCAATCCGAACGGCGTGACCGGCGTAATCCTGTGTCGTCAGCATCGGTTTGATTTCACTCCCATGATCTTTTGCTCCGAAGGCAATCCGGCGGTCTCCTGTTTCCGGATTGCTGGCAATGATTACCGTCCAGTAGACTTGCGGCTGCCCGCGCAGCAGCCTGCCTAAAGCCCTGGCTTGAGAGCAGACTTTCGCGAATGTGTGGAAATGGTCAACAGTTTTTGTGGCAAAATGACCGTTTTAAGGTCATTCATGGCGCTAATTTGTCATCCTGCACGATTTTACCGTCTCAATTGACCGTTTTTCATGCGGGCGGCCTGGTCCGGTTAAACTGCAGAATGCCGCCGCACTGCTTTCGAAGCTAATGCGCCCCGGCAAGATGCCGGGTGGCCATGGAGAACAGCTCTGCCTGCGATGCAATTCCCAGTTTTGAATAGGCGTGATGCCGGTGGACTTTGACAGTGCCCTCTGCAATCCCAAGATACGCGGCGGCCGAGGGTGTCGAATGCCCCTGCAGGACCAGCTGCACCACCTCGCGTTCCCGCGGGCTAAGGACGCCGGTGCCGAATGTCTGCATCCGGTCCTCCCAATCGGGCCTCTGGAAACCTTGTGCTGCCGTCTCTGCCTGTCCCCATTGCCGCAGAACCGCAGCTGAGATCAATTGGAACACTGCATTCAGCCGCGCGTTATCCGCCGCCTCAAACCGTTGCCGGCGGGAAAAACGGGCCAGCGAGACGACGATCCAGCGCTCTGCCCCGTCTTGTACCAGCACGCCGATCTCGTCGCTGATGCTGATCTTGCGGTAAAAGGCGCGGTAGTATTCCGACCGGTAGAACGCCTCTGGTGCCAGATCCATCAACCGGTAGGCCCCCGGAGTGCAGCCGTTGCGGCAGGCCTGATACAGCGGATCCAGAAGATAGGGGCCGCTGGCATAGAACTCCACGGTAATCGCCGCCTGCAGTTCATCCAGATCCTGATACAAGGAGACAGGCGGCAGCGCGCCCTCATAGCGTGAGATGACCATCGAATCAAAGCTGCAGCACTGCGACAGAATTTGCCGCAGCGCACCGGGAAAGCGGTCGGTGCCAAGTGTTTCTGCCATAGCAGCCAGGGCGGTCACCCAGCTGGCGGCCAACGGAGGGTGGGGAAATTCAGCGTTCAAATCTATACCTATAGATATATGTCCTTTGCCAAGTTTACCGGCATAAGAACGGATTTCAAACTGGGGCCGACCGGAATTTCAACCTAACGGAGCCCCAGATGACCGAAACCTCCAGCGTGAACCCCGTACAGGGCGACCTGGCTTTCACCCGCAGCAATGACCGCGGCGTGATTGCCGAGGCCAGCTATGCCGGCGCGCTCAGCTTTATGCGCCGCCGCTATACACGCGACCTCAGCAGCGCGGATGTGGCGGTGATGGGCGTGCCCTTTGACCTCTCGGTCTCCAGCCGCTCCGGCACCCGTCTGGGGCCGCGCGCTGTACGCTCAGGCTCCAGTCATATCGCCTGGTCGAAACCCTGGCCCTGGAAGGCGGACCCATACGAGGCGCTGCGGGTGGTCGATTATGGCGATTGCGAGTTCGATTACGGCTATCCGCACAAGGTGCCGGGCCAGATCACCCAGGCCGCCCGTGATGTGCTGGCCAGTGATACCGCGCTGCTGTCGATCGGCGGCGATCATTTCATAACCTATCCGCTGCTAAAGGCGCATGCGGAGAAACACGGGCCCCTCAGCCTGATCCAGTTCGACGCCCACTCCGACACCTGGGCGGACGAGGAAGGCCGTATCGATCACGGCACCATGCTGTGGCACGCCATCCGCGAAGGGCTTGTGGATCCCGCCCGCTCGGTCCAGGTCGGCATCCGCACCCACAACCCCGACCCGATGGGCATGAACATCATCGACGCCATCGAGGTTCAGAAAACCGGCCCCGAGGCGGTGGCAGAGAAAATCCGCGCCATCACCGGCGACAGCAAAACTTATGTCACCTTCGACATCGACGCGCTGGAGCCTGCCTCGGCCCCCGGAACCGGCACGCCGGTGATTGGCGGTCTCAGCCCCTATCAGGCACAGGAGATCATCCGCGGGCTGGCGGGCATCGACGTGGTCGGCATGGACGTGGTCGAGGTCGCGCCGGCCTATGACATCTCTGAGATCACCGCCATCGCCGCGGCCACCATCGCCAATGATCTGCTCTGTCTCTACGCCGCCGGACCCTCCGGCCAGCGGTGAGGCGGTTGTTAACGCCAAAGCGGTAGACGCCCCGGCTTCTGCAGCCGGGGCGGTCTTTGCGGCGGACAGGCTGCCGCCGCCAGGGCAGTCATACCCGCCCGGCGGGCACCGCTGCTGATCCGGTGCCAGTCAACGGCGCTGTCAGCGTTAGGGGGCAGGACCCCTTATTGCACCACCGGCTCCTGCGCCAGTTCCAGATGCAATTCGTTGCCGGTGTAAGGGCTAGCGGCAATTGCGGCCTCGTCCAGTTCGACGCCCAGCCCTGGCTCAGCCGACGGGATCACATAGCCGTCTTCCCAGGTGATCGAGGATTTGAGACAGGACATATACGGTCCCTCAAAGGTGCCGATCGACTCCAGGATCAGAAAATTCGGACTGCAGGTTGCAATCTGGATGTTCGCCGCCGCCACCACCGGCCCGCAATAGAGATGCGGCGCGATCTGCGCCTGCCGTGTTTCGGCCATGCTGGCGATTTTCTTGGCCTCCAGCAGGCCGCCAACGCGCCCCAGGTCCATCTGCAGGATTGACGCAGCACCGGCCTCCAGCACGCGGGCGAATTCATGTTTGGTGCACAGCCGCTCGCCGGTGGATATCGGCACCGAAGTAAACCGCGCCACCTCGGCCATATCGGCGGGGTTTTCCGGCGTGGTCGGCTCCTCGAACCACAGCGGCTCATAGGGTTCCAGCCGCCGCGCCATGCGTTTGGCGCCAGAGACAGTGAATTGACCGTGGGTACCGAACAACAGATCGGCGCGGGTGCCGACCGCCTCGCGGATGCGTTTGACGAACAGCTCGCTGCGCTCCAGATCCTCCAGCCGCGGCTGATGCCCGTCATAGATCGTATACGGCCCGGCAGGGTCGAACTTCACCGCGGTGAAGCCCTTGTCCACCTGTATCAGGGCCGCCTCTGCCGCCATGTCCGGGTCGTTGTAGACATTGGGCGTGTCCGGGTCCGGGTAGACGTCGCCGTCCGCTGGGTACAAATAGGTATAGCTGCGCAGTTTCTCGTGCACCTGGCCGCCCATCAGCTCATAAACCGGCTTGCCGGCTGCCTTGCCGATGATGTCCCAGCAGGCCATTTCCAAACCGCTGAGCACACCCATCACGGTCACGTCAGGCCGCAGCGTGTATCCCGCGCCATAAGATTTGCGCCACAGCTTCTCGATATGATGCGGATCACAGCCTGCGAACTGGCGCGCAAACATCTCCTCGGCCATCGCACAGCACAGATCGGGGCCGAATGTGGCGTTGTAAATCTCCCCCGCTCCGGTGATGCCGCAAGCGGTGGTCAGACGCACAAAGATGAAATACCGCCCGCCGTGGCGCGGCGGCGGATTGCCGAACACAAAGGTTTCGATCTTGTCGAGTTTCATCACGGGGTTCCCTGTCATTCAGCCGCCAACGGCCTGTTTTCATTGTCTTCCAGAACCAGTTCCGCGCCACGCGCCGCCAGCATCATGGTAGGCGCATTGGTGTTGCCCGAGGTCACATTCGGGAACGCGGACGCGTCAATCACCCGCAGTCCGTCCATGCCATGCACCCTTAGCCGCGCGTCCAGCACCGAGCCGGCGGCATCCCTGCCCATCCGGCAGGTGCAGGCCGCATGGAACACGCTGCCGGCGCGTTCCCGGAAATTCTCCAGCAGCGCCGCATCGTCCATTTCCAGAATATCCGGCGCCCGCCGCTCCCGCGTCACCGCCTTGATGGCCGGGGTCTGCGCCAATGCTTGCAGCAGATGGCTGGCACGCACCGCGGTTGCCTTATCCTCGTCGGTAGACAGCGCGTTCGGCTCGATCCGCGGCGCCTGCGCCGGGTCGGCGGATTGGATTGTGATCTGCCCCCGGCTGGTCGGCCGGCTTGGCTGCACGCACAGCAGGAACCCGTTGTCCTTGTCGATCTGCGGCTTGCCGCTGGCGCGTGTCGAATAAGACGCCGGGTTGCAGTAGACCTGCACATCCGGCAGTGCTGCGCCTTTGGTGCGGACAAAACCGCTGCACTGGTTCACCGGAACGCTTAAGGGTCCGTTACGGGTCAGCACATAGCGCAGCCCGGCCTTCATCTGGCCGGCAAAGCTGCCCAGCCTGTCGTTCAAAGTTGCCGTATTTGCCCAAAAGAAATGCGACACCGCCAGATGATCCTGCAGTCCCTGCCCCACTTGCGGCAGATCATGGGCGACCTCGATGCCATGGCGCTGAAGCAGATTAGCCGGGCCGATGCCGGACAATTGCAGGAGCTGCGGCGAGTTCACCGCGCCAGCGCTCAGGATCACCTCCCGCGCGGCCTTTGCCTGTATCACCCGGCCCTTCACCCGGTAGGCGACGCCAGTCGCCCGCCCGCCCGCTGTCAGCACCTTTTCCACCAGCGCGCCGCTGACCACGGTCAGATTGCCGCGCTTCATTGCGGGCCTTAGGAAGGCGTCAGCCGAGGACCAGCGCCGCCCGTCTTTCACCGTGCTGCGCACATAGCCCATGCCTTCACCCGGCAGCGTATTGGCCCCGGCTTCAGCGCGCGCGTTCATATCCGGCAGGAACGGCCAGCCCATTTCCCGGGCACCGGCCAGAAAGTTCCGGGCAAAAGGATGCATCCGCTCGCTCAGATCGGTGACCCGCACCGGGCCTTTGCCCCGCAGCCGTCGATTGCCGCCCTGCCACTCATCATGGCATTCCAGCGCCTCATAGCTGCGGCGGACATTTTTCCAGCCCCAGCCCTTGGCGCCAGCCGCTTCCCAGTCGTCAAAATCATGCGGCAACCCGCGCACATAGGCCATCGCGTTGATCGAGCTGGAACCGCCCAGGACCTTGCCCCGCGGCCAATAGGCCTGACGCCCGTTCAGGCCCGGATCCGGTGCCGCCGAATAGCGCCAGTTCACTGCTGGATCCGAAAAGGTGAACCCGTAACCCACTGGAACCTTGATCCAAAACCGCCGGTCTGTACCGCCTGCTTCAATTAGCAGCACAGTGTAGCGGCCATTCGCTGTCAGCTTGTCTGCCAGCACACAGCCCGCCGAACCGGCCCCTGCGATAATGAAGTCATATGTTTGTGCCATGGCGAACCCGGGTCCCTTGATGCCGCCAGCTTGCGCATTGGCGTACAGTTAATTCAAACAATGGGTTTTGCCCCTAAGGCTAAGCTGTGCTTAAAGGTATGAATGACCGATCTGCCCCATGTCACTTGGCTGAAAGCTTTTGAGGCCGCCGCGCGGCTCAGCAGTTTTTCTGCCGCCGCCGAGGAGCTGGGCCTGACCCCCGCTGCCATCAGCCAGCAGATCCGGCTGCTGGAAAAACACCTGGACACCCAGCTGTTCAAACGCCTGCCCCGCGGCGTCGCGCTTACGGATACCGGCCAGGCCTATGCCCAGCCGATCCGCAAATCCTTTGACGAAATGCTGCGCGCCACCACCGGGCTGTTCAGCAAGAAACGCAAGCGGGTGGTGCGCCTGCGTGCGACGATCTCCTGCGCCGCACTGGTGATCGCGCCGCAACTGGCGCGGTTCCAGGCTGAACACCCGGATATTCACGTGCAGCTGTCCTCCACCGTCTGGTCCAGCCGCTTTGACGAGGAGGCGCTGGACATTGACATCCGCTATGGATCGGGCGACTGGCAAGAGGCCCGGATCCTGCATCTGGGCCACGAAAACGCCATCCCGGTCTGCAGCCCCGCCTATGCAGCGACCCTGGGCAGGACGCCCTCAATCGAAGATCTGGCCCGCGCCGATGTGGTGCAGATCATTGGATCTGAAACCGACTGGGGCCGCTTGGCAGACCTGCACGGGCTGACCCTGCAGGTCACTGCCGGCTGGCTCAAGGCTGACTCCTCGCTGCTGGCCCTGCAGACGGTGGCCGCGGGGCACGGGGTAACAATGGTGCTGGAAAGCTTTGCCCGGCAATACGTCGAGCAGGGGCTGGTGACCGCGCCGGCCGCATACAAACTGCCCAAACGCCGGTCCCACTACATGGTGATCAACGACCGCGCAGGCCAGCGGGACGAGGTGAAAGCGGTCAGCAACTGGATCACGTCGCTTTATCAGTCTCTGACCTGAAACCCTCCTGCAATGCCAAACACTTGCGCGCCGCCGGGTTTTGCGCGCCAAAGCCGCGCCCCGCTTGCCCCAGCCTCTCCCCCAAGCGCAAGCAGAGAGAGCCGGGATGCCGGACTGCACCCGCCAGCTGTCCCCGCGGGGACAGCTTGTCTTTTTCGCGTGCCCCCTAGCCGTCAAGCGCCTCCAACGAAGCCTTCATGGCGCTCCACAGTTCCTCGGCCGGTTCGGTGCCAACCGAGATACGGATGAACCCCGGCGCTACCGCATCGCCCCAGCGGGCGCGGCGTTCTGCCGAGGTATGCACCCCGCCAAACGACGTCGCCGCGCGGATCAGCGGGCAGTTGTTGATGAATGCATCCGCCTGTCCGGCGCAGTCCAGTGTGACCGAGATCAGGAAGCCGGACCGGGACATCTGTTGCTTGGCGAGGGCGTGAGAGGGGTCGGACGCCAGCCCCGGAAACCGGATTTCCTGCACCCGCGGGTGCGCCGCCAGCCGTTCGGCCAGAACCTCCGCCGTGCTGCACATCCGGTCAAAGCGCACCTCCAACGTCTCTAAACCCCGGTGCGCCAGCCAGGCCTCCTGCGGGCCGGGAATGCCGCCGCCGAACTGGCGCCATTCGCGTGCAGCCTGAAGGATCCCGGCGTTGCGGGTGGCCAGATGCCCCATCAGTACATCCGAATGGCCGCCCGGCGCCTTGGTGTCGGAGGCCACAACCACATCCGCCCCCAGCTCCAGCGGGCGCTGGCCCAGCGGGGTCATGGTGGTGTTGTCAACGATCAGCAGCCCGCCCGCCGCGTGGACCGCACCAGCAATCGCGCGCAGATCGCAGAGATCCAGGCCGGGGTTCGAAGGCGTCTCTGCAAAAACAACGTCAATGCCCTCAAATCCGCCCTCGGCAAATCCGGTGGTGGGGCGCTGTTCGACCTCCACGCCAAGGTTCTGTAAAAACCGCTCGCTCAGCCGCCGGGTGACATAATATCCGTCAGACGGGATCAGCAGTTTCGAACCTGCTTTCAAGGTGGCAAACAGCGCCGCCGAAATCGCCGCCATGCCCGACGGAAACGCCAGCGCAGGCGCGTCCTCCAGATAGGCCAGCATATGCTCCAGCTGCTCCCAGGTGGCATTGTCCGCCCGGCCATAGCTGGGGCCGCCGGTCCAGTCGCCGGGCAGGTGGTACATTGAGCTTTGCGTGAGCGGCAGCGCCACCGGCTCGCCTTCGGACAGCATGTTGCCGCGCAGGTGCAGCATGGCGCCGGCTTTGGGGGCGGTGGGGGTGTCCATGGGATGGCGCCTTTCGTGAATTCGGGTATCACGAATTCATAGCGGGCAGCGTGTGAAAGAAACAAGGCCGGGAGCGCATGTTTCCCGGCCTTCCGATTTCCCGGTTTAAGAACGGATTACCCCATCCAGCGGCGGACAGGCGCGGCGGCCTCTTCCAGCGCCTGGCAGACCACGTCAATCAGGGTCGGGCCGTCATGGGCAAAGGCTTCTTTGATGGCTGGGTCCAGATCCTCAGGGTGTTCCACCCGCCAGGTCTTGACGCCGAACGCTTCGGCCACGGCGGCGTGGTTGGTGCGGTTGAAGTCGACATTGTAATACCGCTTATCGCAGTCGTCGCGCTGGCTGGCCTTGATCCAGCCGAAGTTGGCGTTGGAGAACACCACATAGGTGATCGGTGCATTGCAGCGCACCACGGTTTCCAGCTCGCCGCAGGTGAAGTTGAAGGAGCCGTCGCCCATCATCCCGACAACCTTGGAGCCGGGACGCCCGAACCAGGCACCCAGCGACGCCGACAAGGAATAGCCCAAGGCGCCATGCGCCCGGTTGGTGATATACTGCCGCCCCGAATGCTGCTGCTGTGAATAGGCGTTGAAATAGGGGCAGCTGGTGCCGGGGTCGGAGACCACGATGGCGTCATCGGGCAGGTTCCGGTTCAGCGCGTGGATGATCTGCTCCGGCAGGACCTGATCGGTTGCGCTGTTTGCCAGCGCCTCGAACTTGGCGAACTTGCGCTGTTTGATGTCCGCGGTTTTCGCGGCCCCGCTGAACGTTGGCACTTCGCCCTTGCGTCCGTCCAGATAGGCATTGACCGCCTGCAGCGCCAGTTTCAGGTCGGCCACCACGCCGACCTCTGTCGGGTAATTGGCGCCGATGGTCATCGGGTCGTTGTCAAAATGCACGATGCGGCGGCCAGGCTTGGGCGCCTCCCAGCGCGAGGTGGTGGTGGAGCCTGCCCGGCAGCCCATGAAGATGACCAGATCGGCACCCTCCATCATCTCCCAGGTCTCATCTGTGCCGCCGTTGGAGCCGACCACGCCCAGCGATTGCGGATGCGTATCAGCCAGCGAACCCTTGCCGGAGATAGAGGTGCCCACGGCGATGTCAAGGCGGGAAGCAAGCCTGCCCAGCTCCTCCATCGCGCCGGAGATCACCACACCGCCGCCGCAGACGATCAGCGGTGATTTGGCGGTGAGGATGGCCTCAACCGCGGCTTCTGCCGCACCCGGTTCGGGGGCTGCGCGGTAGGACGGGTAGCTTTGGTGTTTGGGATCACCCCAAATGTCTTCCGCCGGAACATCGTCATACTGGATGTCATAGGGCAGCCCCAGATGCGCCGAGCCGGAACGCCCGGTGGTCATCGCCCGGAACGCCTGGCGCACCATGCGCGGGATGTGTTCGGCGCGTTTGATCACCGTGTTGAACTTGGTCAGCGGCGCCATCAGGACCTCCTGATTGACCTCGGTCAGCGGGTATTTCCCGTAAGAGCCGACCGAGATGTCGGTGGTGATCGCCAGCACCGCATAAGAGCTCTCATTGGCCTCAATAAGCCCCGGCAGGATGTAAGTGGCGCCACCGCCTGAGGGGCCTTCGCAAACACCCACCCGGCCGGTCACGCGGGAAAACCCGTCGGCCATATAGGCCGCACTGCGCTCATCCCGGGTCAGGACATGGGCGATGCCATGCTCCAGCCGGTTCATCGCGTCATAGAATGGCAGCGTGGTGTCGCCGCACAGGCCAAAGATATGGGTGACGCCATGCGCCTCCAAAGAGCGCACCATCGCCTCGGCCCCGGTCAGCGCGTTGGTCATCGAGTCTTTCATGGGGCCCCCTTAAGCCGTCGTGAGATCTGTCCTGGAGCGCACGCCCAGGATTCGTGTTCTTAACTGTATACAATTCTGTAGATAGATGTGAAGACTGAAATTCGGGCATCCTGTGCGGACGAATTTATCTTTCCTGCACAGCAGCTTACGCAAGTATATTCTGGATGTACTCCCGCCAGGCCTTGGCAAAACTGGCCGCCAATTGCGACAACGGCCGCGCGCTGGGGGTCAGAATCGAATAGCCAAAAGGGATCTGCGGCTCAAACGGCAGAAACCGGATCCGGTCCTCATCCGGGTTGCTGCGGCGGTAGCTTTCAGCGCTGAGGACATCGACAATGGCGCAAGCCTGACCGGCGGCGATGAAGTGGAACAGCGGCAGGAAATACTGCGCGTCATAGCGCAGGTTGAATTCGGCCTCCGCCTGCTGAAACGCCTGCGAGGTGGCCTGATAGGTGTTGTGATCCGGCTGCAGCGCGCCCATTGGCACTCCGTTCAGATCCGCGGCGGTGATCACGCCGCGGTGTGCCAGCGGATGGCCGGCCGGCACCGCGCACAGGCAATTGCTGGGCAGTTCTTCTGCCGTGTACAGCTTGCGGTCGCCGCGGAACCGGCTCATGTCGCAAAAGCCGATGTCGAAACTGCCGGCCGCCACCAGGCTGCGCACCTGCGGCGAGGAGCGCGTAGCCAGCGTCACCCGCACCTCGGGTTTGCCATCCACAAAGCGGCTGATGAATTCCGGCAGCAGATAGGTTGACGGCCCCGGCATCGCCACGATCCGGATAGAGCCCTGCACCCGGTCGCGCATGTTCGCCAGGTTCTGCTGCGCGGTTTCCAGCCGCGACAGGATCTCGGTCGCTTCTTCCATCAGATACTGCGCCTCGGGCACCGGCACCAAACGGCGGCCCTCGCGCAAAAACAGGGTCAGGCCCAGCTCCTCCTCCAGCGCCTTGATGGCAGCGCTGATTGCGGGCTGGGTGCGGTGCAGGTTGCGCGCCGCCTGGCTGACAGAGCCTGTTTTCATGACCTCGTGGAAAACCGCAAGCTGATGAGAGTTCATGTTAAGCCACCATAAATTCAATCTATACATACCGTATAATTTTAAATTTGTACTTATGCATTTCCTTTTCCATGATGCAAAGATCGGAGGAGAAAGCTGCAGCGGCAAAGCTGCGGCCAATAATCAAGGGAAGAGATTATGGGAATTTTCAAGAAACTGACCGGGGCCGCATTGGCCTGTACCATGCTGACCGGTGCTGCAGCCGCACAGGATATGACCTTTTTCCGCATCGGCACCGGCGGCGCGGGCGGCACTTACTTCCCGATCGGCGGCATCATCGCCAATGCGATTTCCAACCCGCCCGGCTCACGCGCCTGTGACGAAGGCGGCAATTGCGGCGTGCCCGGCCTTGTGGCGATGGCGCAGTCGACCAATGCCTCGGCGCATAATGTGAATGCCATCCAGAACGGCCAGATGGAAGCAGGCCTGTCCGGCGCCGCGACCCTGCATTTCGCCTATCACGGCACCGGCAAGTTCGAAGGCAATGCCAAGCCCGACTTGCGGGTGATCGCCAATCTGTTCCCGGAAGACCTGCATCTGGTGCTGCCCGAGGGCCACAAGCTGGACGGGCTTGCCGATCTCAAGGGCAAACGCGTGGGCATCGCCCAGGCCGGCTCTGGCACCCAGATCGCGGTTGAGCTGATTCTGGACGACCACGGTGTCAACCGCGACAACATGGATGAGGCCGAGCTGAACAACGCCCAATCCGCCGAGCGCATCGCCGACGGCCAGCTGGACGCCTATTTCTATGCTGCCGGCACGCCCGTCGCAGCGATGATCCAGCTGGATAACACCAAGGGCATGGAGCTGCACAACTGGTCCGCGGAAGAGATCAAACAGGCCAATACCACCGTGCCTTACTACATCCCCTCAACCATTCCGGCGGGCACCTATCCGGGTGTGGACTATGACGTGAACACCGTGGCGGTTTCCGGCATGCTGGTCACCAATGCCAATATGGACGAAGAGCTGATCTATGGCATCACCAAGGCGATGTGGTCCGATACCGCCCGCAAACTGCTGGACAACGGCCACCCCAAGGGCAAGGCGATCACCCTGGAAACCGCGCTGGAAGGCGTTGAGGGCATCGGCGTTCCGCTGCATCCGGGTGCTGAGCGGTTCTACCGCGAAATCGGCCTGCTGAAGTAACTCCTCCCCCCTGAACTGCGGCAGCAGGGTCCGCCTTGCTGCCGCCTTTTGTTTCCCGGTGCCCCTGCCCGCCTGCAGCCCGCATTGCGCGGATGCATGACGCACGCGCCGTTTACCCTGCTAGACTGGAACCCCCGATGTCCCTGGACACTCACCTTGACAATAAGGCGCTGGAGGAGCTGGAGAAGCAGTATGACTCCGCTCTGAACACGCGCGACAACGGACCCAGGCTGACGGGGTTCATCTATTGGGCCAGCATCGCCTTTGCCCTGTATCATCTGTGGACGGCCGGGTTCGGCACCCCGGTGGACCATGTGCATATGGGCATTCACCTGGCAGGCCTGTTCCTTTTCATCTTTGTCGGCTTCCCGCTGATCAAATCGGCGCGCAGCCTGGAATGGCGCGGTGCCAGCGCGCTGCGCCCCGGCAATGTGCCGCTTTATGACTGGGCGCTGACCGGTCTCAGCATGGCGGCGGCGCTGTTCCTCTGGGTCAGCTGGCGCGGCTTCGATATGTTCGGGTTCGACATTGCCGAACAGGCGCTGCGGCAGGGCAACCCGTCCAGCCTGGACGTGTTCTTTGGCTCGGTGCTGATCCTGACGGTGCTGGAAATCGCGCGGCGCACCATCGGCTTTGTGCTGCCGCTGATCATCCTGGTGTTCATGATTTATGCGCTGTTCGGCCCCTATATGCCCGCGCAGATCCTGAAGCATCCGGGCGTCAACTGGCAGCAGTTCGTCAACAACATGTATTTCCCGTCCGAAGGCATATTCGGCGTGACGCTGTGGGTGGTCTCCACCGTTGTGTTCCACTTTGTGCTGTTTGGTGTGGTGGCGCAGCGGATGGGGCTGGGGCAGTTCTTTGTCGATAATGCGATGATCATGGCCGGGCGTTACACCGGCGGCCCGGCCAAAGTATCCGTGGTCTCCTCGGCCTTTTTCGGCACCATCTCCGGCTCGTCGATTGCCAACACGGTTTCCACCGGCTCGCTCACCATCCCCAATATGAAGAAGATGGGCTATCCCGGCCATTTCGCAGGCGGGGTTGAGGCCGCGGCCTCTGCAGGCGGGCAGATCACCCCGCCGATCATGGGGGCGGCGTCCTTCCTGATGGCCGAGTATCTGGAGGTGCCTTACACTACCATCGTGATTGCGGCGATTGTGCCGGCGTTGATGCACTATATCGGGGTGATCTCGATTGTGCATTTCACTGCCAAGAAACTGGGGCTGACCGCCTACCCGAAAGAGCAGCTGCCCAAGTTCCTGGCAGTGTGGAAGGACGGCTGGTACACCATCGTGCCGCTGATTGCGCTGCTTCTGGTGCTGTTCTCGGGCTATTCGCCGAATATGGCGGCCTTTATCGGCCTTAGCCTTTGTGTGGTGGTTGGCTTCTGCGCCTTTGACAAGCCCGCAACCCTGCTGGTGCCCTTGGCCTTGCTTGGGTTTATTTTCTGGAAGGCTTCGCCCTATTCCGGTGAGGGGTATTCGCCGGTGATGGCCGGGATGCTGGCCGCGCTGACGCTGGTGGGCTGCCTGCACCGCAATGAACGGCAAAGCTTCCGCGATCTGTTCGACAGCTTCCATGTCGGTGTGCAATACGCGCTGGCGGTGGGTGCGGCCTCGGCTGCGGTGGGCATCGTGGTCGGTGTGATCAACACCACCGGCGTTGGCTTCCGGCTTGGCTTTATGGTCACCGGCGGTGCGGCGGATATGGCCACGGCGATTGCGCCGCTGTTGGACTGGACCACGATCGAAGCGTTCAGTCAGCCGTCGATCCAGCAGTTCCTGTCGCTGGTGCTGATCGCCATGGCCTGCATCCTGATGGGGGCCGGGCTGCCGACCACTGCGCTTTATATCATGCTGGTCGCCGTCGCGACGCCGGCCCTCAGCCAGCTGGGCGTGCCGCCGCTCGCCACCCATATGTTCGTGCTCTACTACGGTGTGATATCCGAGATCACCCCGCCGGTCTGTGCCTCGGCCTATGCGGCGGCGGGGATTGCAGGATCCAACCCGTTCCGCACCGGATTGAATGCCTTCACCCTGGGGCTGGGCAAGCTGATGGTGCCGATGGTGTTTGTCTATGCGCCCACCATGCTGATCGTGCTGCCCGAGCATTTCACCCTGCTCAGCTTCACGCAGGTGACCGTGACCTGCGCAGCAGGTGTCTTTGCTATCGCCACCGCGGTATCGGCCTATTTCCTGGCACCGCTCACGGGGCTGTGGCGGTTGCTGATGGCGATTGGCGGCCTGCTGCTGGTGGCGCCTTCGGGCGGCTCCGACCTTGCCGCTCTTGCGGTGATGGCGCCGGTGCTGCTGCAGCAGCTGGGCCAGCAGCGCAAACTGCAGGCTGAGGCCGCCCGATGAGCACCCCCGCCGCCCCCGATGTAACGGTTCTGGGCGCCGGGATCGTCGGCATCTGCTCGGCCCTGTCATTGGCAGAGCGGGGCCTGCAGGTCCGGCTGATCGACCGGGATGCGCCGGGTCAGGCGACCTCCTTTGGCAATGCCGGCATTATCTCGCCCTGGTCGGTGGTGCCGCAATCGATGCCGGGGTTGTGGAAGAAAGTACCAGGCTGGCTGATTGATCCGCTGGGGCCAGTCACGGTGAAACCCGCCTACCTGCCCAGGGTTGCGCCCTGGGGGCTGCGGTTCCTGTCGGAAGGGCGCGCGGGGCGGGTCCAGCAGATCTCTGACGCGATGGACACGCTGAACCGCAATTGCGTCGAGATGTACCGGCTGCATCTGGCGGGCACCGGCCACGAGGATCTGGTGCAGGACAGCTATTACGTTCATGCGTTCCGCAACGCGGACGCTGCCGATCTAGGTTCGGTCGACTACCGGATGCGGGCCGAGCGCGGCGCAGATATGGAACGGATTGGTGCAGCTGAGCTGCGCGATCTGGAGCCTGCCCTGACGCCGGAATTCCAGGCCGCAATCCTGATCAAGGGCCAGGCACGGGCGACCTCTCCCGGGCGTATCGGCACCGTTCTGGCAGCAAAGCTCCAATCCATGGGCGGTGAAATCCTGCAGCAAACCGTGCGGGGCATCCTGCCTGCACAAACCGGCGGCTGGACCTATACCACCGAGGCGGGCCAGGACTGGACGCCCAAGCTGGTGCTGGCGATGGGCGTCTGGTCCGGGGAGCTGCTGAGGCCCTTGGGCATCAGGATCCCGATGGAATCCGAGCGCGGCTATCATGTGTCCTTCAAAAACCCTGGCGTCGCGCTGAACAACTCGATCATGGATATGGACATGAAATTCGTGGCCTCCTCGATGCAGGAAGGGTTGCGGGTGGCCGGCACGGCCGAATTTGCAGGCCTGGACCAGCCGCTCAATCAGAAACGGCTCGACGGGCTGGCGGAGCTGGCCCGTGCGCTGCTGCCCGATTTGCAGGCCGGCGATATGGACACCTGGTCCGGCCAGCGCCCCAGCCTGCCCGACAGCCTGCCCTGCATCGGCGAGGTTGAGGGTTTTCCGGACCTGATCGCCGCCTTCGGCCACAGCCATTACGGGCTGATGATGGCCCCGAAAACCGGACGGCTAGTGGCGGATATCGTCAGCGGCACACCGGTGAACGAAGACCTCGCGCCGTTCCGCGCGCGGCGGTATGAAAGGATCACGACATGACCATCCACCCCGGCGGCCAGAACATCTGCGGCGTCTCCATCGGCGTGCTGGCACTGGAAAGCTATTTCCCCAAACCTCCCGGCCATATCAAGAACCCTTCCAGCCTGCAGTTCACCACGCTTTATGAAATGCTGGACGGCATCACCGTGCCGAAACTGCTGGCCAGCCCCACCGGCGAAATGAAGGACCGGCTGATCGAGGCGGCCCGGCGGCTGGAGGCCAAGGGCGTGCGGGCGATCACCGGCTCCTGCGGGTTTCTGGCGATCTTCCAGCGCGAGATTGCCGCGGCAGTGAATGTGCCGGTGTTTGTCTCCTCGCTGATCCAGGTGCCGCTGGCGCATCTGATGACCGGGCGCACGGTGGGGGTGATCACCGCCTCCGCCGGCAGCCTGACGTCGGCCCATCTGCAAGGCGTCGGCGCCGAACACACGCCGATTGCGGTGCAGGGGCTGGACGATGCGGAAGAATTCTCAACCGTGATCCTGCGCAATGAGCGCACGGCGATGGATCTGGCCAAGGTCGAGGCAGAATTGCTGGCCGCAGCCAAAGGCATGATCGCCCGCAATCCGGAGATCGGCCCGATCGTGCTGGAATGCACCGATCTGCCGCCCTACGCCCATGCGCTGCAGGCAGAGCTGAACCGGCCGGTGTTCGACATCATTACCTTGACGGAAATGGTACACCGGGCTGCGCTGCGCGTGCCGTTTCCGGGCTTTATCACCTAAGACCGTGACCGGCGCGCCCGCTCCTGCGGGCGAACGGGTGCTGCCCGGTGCGCTGCCTGGCGAAATTGCACAGAGATTTCCAGCCCTCAGCCCCGGAATTTTTTGCATGCTCCAGCCCGGCAACCGCCCTACTGTTGCGGCAAATTGAACTCTTTTCCCGGTTGGACTTGCCATGCCCCAGATCACCGACGCCATTCTTGCCCAAATCCGCGCCCGCTTTGCCCAGATCGACGACTGCCCCGAACAGGGCAGCCGCATCTTCTTTGAAAACGCCGGCGGCGCGCTGACGCTGAACTCGGTGGTGGAAACCTCTGCCCGATATGCCGCCATCCCCGACAACCAGGGCCGCGACAATCCCGGCAGCCATGAACTGGTGCGGGTGATCGCCAAGGCCAAGGACGACATGCGCGTCTTCATGAACGCGCTCGGCGGCCAGTTCTTTGCCGGTGAAAGCGGCACCGAGCTGTTGTTCCGCCTGATCACGAACGCCTGCCTCGGCTCGCCTGAGGGCGGCACTGTTCTGGGCTCAACGCTGGAGCATCCCGCCACCCGCTCTGCCTGTGCCCGCTGGGCCGGGGTGGCACGGCAGAACCATGTGCTGATCCCGCATGACGACGCCATCGGTACAATTGCAGCCGAATCCTACGCCAAGGCGGTCACGCCTGACACGGTTGTCGCCACCATCGTCCACACCTCGCCGGTCACCGGCATGGGTGTCGACGTGGCCGCCTGCGCCGCGGCCATCCGTGAAGTGGCGCCGGACTGCCTGATCATTGTCGACGGCATCCAGCACGCCGCCCACGGGCGGATTGATCTGACGGCATACGGCGTCGATGGCTATGTGATCTCACCCTACAAGATGTTCTCGCGCCACGGCTATGGCCTTGCCTGGATCTCGGACCGGCTGACCAGGCTGCCGCATAACGCGCTGATCGACGGGCCGGAGGACAACTGGGAAATGGGCACCCGCGACACCGGCAGCTATGCCACCCTGTCGGATGTGGCCGAATACCTCGAATGGCTTGGCGGCGAGGTGAGCGACGCCACGGACCGGCGCGCGAAATTCCTGGCGGCGGGCGAGGCGATCCACGCGCATGAAAAAGCCCTGACCGACGCAATGATCCATGGCACCGGCAATCTGCCCGGTCTCGCGGAAATGGAGGGCGTCACCATCCTGGGCGGCGCGGACAACCCCGCGCGCGAGGGGCTGGTGTCGTTGACCGTGGACGGCGTGCCGTCGGTGGATGTGGTAAAGCGGTTGAACGAACAGGGCATCCGCACCCATCTGCGCAAGGCGGATCACTACTCGGGCAATATCCTGACGCCTTTGGGCTTGGACAGCTGCGTCAGGGTTTCCCTGTGCCACTACAACAGTGTTGGCGAAGTCTCCAAGTTTTTGGGCGTTATGAAAGAGATTGCGGATTAAGAACCGCCGCGACGGCCGTGTCAACCTGCTGCCGGCCCGCCGGACGCACGCTGCAAAACGCTTCACCTGTCGCGGGTGTGGTACGGGAACAGAGCCAGGGAGTGATGGATGGTTCCCAGCCGCATCAGCGGCGCATCGCCGATACGGTCACTTGCCCGCGCATTGCATACTTGCGTCCAGAATGCCTCGTCCCGTGTGGCATTCGTGATGTAAAGGCCAACATGTGAAAAGCCCGTGATCCCGGGTGCCGTGATACCGCACACCACTGGTCTCCGGGCGCACGACGAATTCAATTCGTATTTCCTGTGGGATTGCGGAACCGTATGAATTCCTGCACCAGGCGCTGCCCGCATTCCTCGCCTGTGCCGTAAGATACCTCCTGCCCGATGGCTTCCAAAGCGGCGGCCGCTTTCTGGAAATCCCCAGCGCGGCCCAAGCCAAAGGCGGCGGCTTGATCCGCAAGGCCTCCATCAATGCAGCAAAGTGAATGCGCACGCTGATCAGATTTGAAATAGACCGCATTGATCCGGCGCTCAGACACTTCCAGCCCCGGGATATTGACAGCGTACTACTCTGCTGCGGCTAGATCCTGCGTCCCAAGCCGGCAATAGACAACGTCCTTTAAATCAATCATCGCCGGTTTTCTCTGTGTAACTCTTCAAGCTTTGTCTCTGCCCCCCAGATGCCATGGCTCCTGGCAGAATCTTCGAACTGCCTAGGCTCTGGACTCATTGAGTTTCAAAGCCAGTAGATAACGAGTGCTGCAAGCGCGATTGCTGACAGGAAGACTTTTGGGCATCTGTCGTATCGTGTCGCAACCCGCCGCCAGTCCTTCAGCCTGCCGAACATAATCTCAATCACTGCCCGGCAGGGCATTGCGCAGCAATGTCACGAGAGGGGCGGTTGCGCCGCCTATTTCGGCGTTTGTCGTAACCGATGGCTTTCTTGCGCTGCTTTCGACCGGAGATGCAGGCGCGTATCCCTTTGTCTTTCAACGCTTCTCTAAACCAATCGGCATCATACCCGCGATCTCCGAGAAGCCATTGGACGTCAGGCAGGCCACTCAGCAGCGCCTTTACACCGGTGTAATCACTGACCTGTCCGGCGGTCACGAACAGGTTCAGTGGACGCCCCTGGCTGTCACAGATTGCGTGCAGCTTAGTGTTCATGCCGCCCTTAGTGCGCCCCCTCTCGGGACATTGCTGCGCAACGCCCTGCCGGGCAAGGGATCAGGCGCCCGCGCCCCCCTTTTTAACCCCAAGACTGGAGGCCGTACGATGTGCCTTCAGGTAAGTCGCGTCGATCATCACGGTCTTTTCCTCACCGTTATCAGCAGCCAGACCGGCCATCATCTGGGCAAAGATGCCTTTGTCGCTCCACCGCTTCCAACGGTTGTACAAGGTCTTGTGCGGGCCGTAATCTTTGGGCGCATCACGCCAGCGCAAGCCATTGCGATTGATGAAGATAATTCCGCTCAGAACACGCCGGTCATCAACACGCGGCTTACCGTGGGACTTCGGGAAATAAGGCTCAAGACGGGCCATCTGCGAGTCCGTCAGCCAGAAAAGATCAGACATATCACCGCTCATTTTTCGAACCGTGAATCACGCCACCCACCGGAAATCAATGGGTCCTGAGCCTAGGGTCAGGATTCATAACCAATAGATGACGGTCGCGGCCAGAGCGATGGCTGAGAGGAAGACCTTGGGACAGCGATCATAGCGTGTCGCCACACGCCGCCAGTCTTTTAGCCTGCCGAACATGATCTCAATCACTGCCCGGCAGTGCATTGCGCAGCAATGTCACGAGAGGGGCGGTTGCGTCGTTTGTATCGGCGCTTGTCGTATTTGACCGGGGTCTTGCGTTGCTTTCTGCCGGGGATGCAGGCGCGTATCCCTTTGTCTTTCAACGCGTCCCTGAACCAGTCGGCGTCATAGCCACGATCCCCGTGCAACCAGTCGACCTTTGGCAGGCTACTGAGCAGTGCCCGCGCGCCGATGTAGCCGCTGACTTGGCCGGCGGTGACGAACAGGTTGAGCGGCCGCCCTTGGCTATCGCAGATGGCGTGCAGTTTGGTGTTCATGCCGCCCTTGGTCCGACCGATCAGGCGTCCACGCCCCCCTTTTTCGCGGCCATGCTGGTCGCAGTGCGGTGTGCCTTCAAATAGGTCGCGTCCGCTGCCCGGCAGGGCATTGCGCAGCAATGTCCCGAAAGGGGATCATCACGGTCTTTTCCTCGCCGTGTTCGACAGCCAGGCCGACCATCATCTGCGCGAAGATGCCTTTCTCGCTCCAACGCTTCCATCGGCTGTACAGCGTCTTGTGCGGAGCATATTCCCGCGGCGCATCCCGCCAGCGCAACCCATTGCGATTGATGAAGATAATCCCACTCAACACCCGCCTGTCATCGACCCGTGGCTTGCCGTGAGACTTCGGGAAGAAAGGGGCAAGTTTGGCCATCTGCTCGTCGGTCAGCCAGTAAAGGTCGCTCATGTCACCGCACCGTTTGCTAATCATAGGGACGGACCACTTCTTTGGGGGAGGCTCAAGCTGGCCCTTTCACGGCGCGCCGCGCCGTCTGGCCCCCGATTGCACACTGTGCGGTTGGGGAATTGAAGGAAAGAACCTGGCCAGGTGTGAGCTTCAGTCCTGCTCAATACGGCTGTTTCAGTCAACAGGTGCGCTGATCTTCGGAGGGGAAACGGATCCCTTCAGCATGTAGAAGGCAGAGATCACATAAGTCATTGTTTTAAAATAAAACCACCGGCCGAAGATCGGCCGGTGGCAATTAACCTCGTGTCAGAATGGCAGAAAACCCCCACCAATGGCAGTTATTTCTTGGGTCCGACATCAGTCAACAGGAGACGCTTCACTGCAAGGGTAAGCCGGGTCCGATGACCAAAGAAATCCGGGGGCATTGGGTCTGAATTCTTCACGGGTCATCCCAGCCCCCCGCAACTAGGGTCTCGGTTAAGGAATTGGCGGCACTTCCGGGCCTGCAGGGCGTGCCGCATCCCACACGCAGGCAAGGGAAACAAACGCATGAAAACCCATGCACAGGCAGTTGTGATCGGCGGGGGCCTGGTCGGCTGCTCTATCCTCTACCACCTCGCGAAACTTGGCTGGACCGACGTGGTTCTGCTGGAACGCGACGAGCTGACCGCCGGCTCCACCTGGCACGCGGCGGCCAACATCCACGGGCTGCACGACAACAACAACGTGACCCGCGTTCAGCACTACACGATGAATCTTTACAAGGAACTGGAGAAGGAAACCGGCCAGGGCTGCGGCGTGTTCCAGCCCGGCTCGCTGTACCTGGCCAAGACCGAACAGCGCGAGCACCAGTTGCGCCTGCAGGAGGCCAAGGCGAAGTATTATGGCCTGAACTTCCACGAGGTCAGCCGCGAACAGGCCAAGGAGCTGCACCCGCTGGCGCAGTTCGACGATATCCGCTGCATCATGTTCGAACCCGACGGCGGCAACGTGGACCCTTCGGGCGTGACCATGGCCTATGCGGCCGGCGCCCGCGCCATGGGTGCGCAGATCGAACGGTTCTGCCCGGTGACCGGCACCGAACAGCAGCCCGACGGCAGCTGGATCGTGAAGACCGACAAGGGCGACATACATACGCAATGGGTGGTGAACGCAGGTGGTCTTTGGGGCCGAGAGGTGGCGGCGATGGCGGGCCTCACCCTGCCGCTGCAGCCGACCGAACACCAGTATTTTGTGACCGAGTCCATCGACGAAGTGGCAAACATGGGCCGCCGCCTGCCTTCGATCGCGGACCGTGACGGCGAATACTACTTCCGGCAGGAGGGCAACGGCTTCCTGATCGGCGCTTATGAAAAGGACATGCGGTTCTGGGCCGAAAACGGCACGCCCTTGGACTTTGCCCATGAGCTGTTCCCCGACGATCTGGACCGGATCATGGAGAACGTTATCCGCGCCACCGAACGGGTGCCCTGCGCCGAAACAGCCGGCGTCAAGCGCGTGATCAACGGCCCGATGATCTGGTCGCCGGATTCCAACGCAATCTGGGGCCCGGTGCCGGAACTGAAAAACTACTTCTGCTGCACCGGCATTATCCCCGGCTTCTCGCAGTCCGGCGGCCTTGGCCTGCTGGCCGCCCAGTGGATGATCGAGGGCGAGCCGCAATACGACATGTTCGCCTGGGATCTGGCGCGTTTTGGCGACTGGGCCGACAAGGCATTCACCAAATCCCGCGTCGAAGACCAGTATGCACACCGGTTCGCCATTCACTTCCCGAACGAGGAACGCAGCGCCGGCCGTCCGGCCCGTGTGCGCCCCGCATATGAAATGCAGCAGGAACTGGGCTGCGTCTTTGGCCTGAACTGCGGCTGGGAACATCCGCTGTGGTTCTCCGGCACCCCCGGCACCAAGGACACCAACAGCTTCAACCGCCAGAACTGGTGGGAGCCGGTGGGCCGCGAGGTCAGCATGCTGCGCGAAAACGTCGGCGTGATCGACATCTCGAACTTCGCCAACTACGTGGTCAAGGGTCCGGGCGCGTTTGACTGGCTGGACAAGCTGGTCGCCAACAAGGTGCCAACCGAAGCGGGCCGTTCCTGCCTGACCCCGCTGATTTCGGTCCGCGGCGGCGTGGCCGGCGATTTCACCATCACCAAGGTAGCGGATGACGAATACATGATGGTCGGCTCCGGCATGGCGGAACGCTATCACCAGCGCTTTTTCAACATGGTCGAGCTGCCGGAAGGCACCACATTCGAGGTCGCCACCAACCGCATCGCGGGTTTCAACGTGGCCGGTCCGAAATCCCGCGACATGCTGCAGCGGCTGACCAATGCGGATCTGAGCAATGAAAACTTCCGCTTCATGCGCTCGCGCACCATCGAGGTGGCGGGGGTGGAATGCCTGGCAATCCGGGTGTCCTTCACTGGCGATCTGGGCTGGGAACTGCACTGTGCCGAGGACGACCAGGTCAAACTGTACTCTGCCCTGCTGGCAGCTGCCGCAGAGTTCGGCGGCGGCCCGGTTGGCGGCCGCGCGCTGGGGAGCTTACGGATCGAAAAGGGCTATGGCTCCTGGGGCCGCGAGTACAGCCAGGAATACTGGCCGCAGGAGGTGGGCCTGGCCGGTCTCATCAAGCTGGACAAGGATTTCCTCCACAAGGACGCCTATCTGAAGGTCAAGGACAACGCCCCGCGCGAAATGCTGTCCGCCTTCGAGATCGACGCGGTGAACGATGCCGATGCTTCTGGCGGTGAGCCCATTTTCACGCCCGAAGGCAAACCGGTGGGCCGGGTGACGTCTGGTGCCTATGGCTACTCCGTCGGCAAGTCGCTGGCGCTGGGATACGCGAACCCTGCAGTTGCCAAACCCGGTGACGAGGTCGAGGTTTTCATCCTGGGCAAGCCGCATAAGGCGCGTATTCTGGAAGCGGCGGCCTTTGATCCCTCCGGCGCACGGCTGCGGGCCTGATCAGGATTGAGCACTTGGCCCGTCGCGTCTGCGGCGGGCACGCGTCCGCCCGCCCCACGGCGGGCGCGCACCGTGATACTTCCAGGCAAGGCGCTGGTTCAGATCGGCGCCATTCCCGCTGTCAGCCATTCTGCAAATGCAGCCTCATCCACATCCCCCGTGGCGAGGTCTTCCATCATCCGCACGCCCTCCACCGGGTCCGGGCGGAACTGGTAGCCATTGAGGCGCAGAAAGGTCACAGCGGTCACAAAGGCCGTGCGCTTGTTGCCATCGACAAAGGCATGCGCCTTGGCGATGCCAAATGCATAAGCCGCGGCAACCTCGGCCACTCCCGCGTCCGAATAGGCTGCCAAATTCATCGCCCGCGCACAGCCCATTTCGAGCAGTGCCTTGTCGCGCATCCCCGCAGCGCCGCCATGGCGGGCGATCTGCCGGTCATGAAAAACTATGACGGCGGCCAGCGGCACCCATTTAAAGCGGCTCACGCCAGGGCCTGAAGCAAATCCCGGTTCTCGTCCATCACAATCTCAGCCGCGGCCAGCGCCTCGGCCACCGAGGGATCATGCGCCATCACCCGCAGGCTGCCATCATCGCCGCGCACCACAAACAGCGTATCGCCTTCCTTGGCGTCCAGCATCGTCAGCATCTCCGTCGTCAGCGTGATGACGGCAGAGTTTCCGACTTTCCTGATCTTGGTCTCAATCATTGGCAGGCCTCGCGTATATATACCCGTATATACGCTGAATGCCGCCAAATTTCAATGCCGCCTGCAGGCAACGTTAAAGCTACAGTTCCATCCCCGCCGCGGCCTTCAGCAGCCAAGTCTTGAAATGCTTGACCGAGGGCGTCGCCGCCTTGTCCTTGAACGTGGCGAAATAGGTCCACGGGCAGTCGAGATCAAAGGCGAAGGGCGCCACCAGCCGCCCGGCCTCCACATGGCTCCGCACCAGGGATTTCGGCAAAACCACGCAGCCAAGCGCGTTGACCGCAAATTCCAGCCCCATATTGGAGGAGTTGGTCTGCAAGCCGCCCCTCAGTTCAATCCCGGACAGCCCATAATGCTTGGCGATTTTCTCCCAATAGATCGGGCGGCCCAGAATGTGGATCAGCTTGGCCTCCATCAGCTGCTCCGGCCTGCTCAGCGCCGCGCCATTCACCCGGAAGTCAGGGGAGCAGACCAGCGCCAGTTTTTCATCCCACAGTTTGACCGCCGGCCCCATCACATCATCGACATGGTTGATGGTGATCGAAATGTCCGAAACGTTGGTCTCCACATCCACCCAGATGGTGCTGTGAATGGTCAGATCGATATCGGGATGCACCTTGGTGAAATCCTCGATCACGTCGATCAGCCATTTCTCTGCCAGGCTGACCGGGCAGGAAATCACCACCTCCCGTTTGTGGCTTTGCGAGATCAACAGCTGGGTGGCACTATCGATCTCCTGCAGCGCGTGTCGGACCGAAGGCAGATAGGCCTCGCCCACATCCGTCAGCGACAAGGACCGCGGGTGCCGTACGAACAACGGCCGGCCGATGAATTCCTCCAGGCTGCGCACGTGGTTCGACACCGCCGACTGGGTGCAGTTCAGCTCATCCGCCGCCGAAGTGAAGCTAAGATAGCGGGCGGCGGCCTCAAACGAGCGCAGGAAAGTCAGGTGGGGGAGATTCTTCATCAGGCGGTCCGCTGGCGGTTTCGGGGCCATGTTCACATGCTTTGGAATGCGCCGCAATTCCCAAGGGTTAGCGGCCCGGAATGGTCAAAAAACGACGTCTAACACGCATTTCACGAAATAACCCATCCCTATGACCCCGGTTTATTTGCGGGTCACCGGATCCAGGACACCCTAGCCTGACGCGGAAACCGCCCCTGCGAGAGATCCGCCATGACCGCCACTTTCGACCGCGCCGCCGACTTCACCTTCGGCCTCACCCCCGCCGCTCTGCCGGACAGCACCCGCAAGGCGGCAGCACTGATGTTCCTCGACACCTTGGGCATCACCATCGGCGCCACCCCGATGGAGGCCGGCCGCATCGCCCGCGAAACCGCCGTGGCGCTTTATGGCTGCGGCGAGCCTGGATTGGCGGCGCGCATGTTGTTCGACGGCCGCAGGGTAAGCGTCGCAGGCGCCGCCTATGCCGCCGCCGCCGCCACCGACAATCTGGACGGCCATGACGGCTATTACCCGACCAAGGGCCACATCGGTGTGGTGGTGATCCCGGCAATTGCGGCGCTGGCAGAAACCGTGCCGGATTTTTCGGGACCGGAGGTGCTGGCGATCACCACACTGGGCTATGAGCTGGCGGGCCGCGCGGCGCTGTCGCTGCACAGCACCGTCAGCGACTACCACACCTCCGGCGCCTGGAACGCCCTGGGGGTTGCAGCCATTGCAGCCCGGATGCGCGGCCTCAGCCGCACCCAGCTGCGCGAGGCGCTGGGGATTGCCGAATTCCACGGCCCGCGCAGTCAGATGATGCGCGAGATCGCCAACCCCTCGATGCTGCATGACGGCTCCGGCTGGGGGGCGATGGCGGGCATGTCCTCGGCAATTCTGGCCGAGAAAGGTTTTACCGGCGCGCCCGCGATCACCCTCGAGGAAGACCGGGTTGCGGAATACTGGCAGGACCTAGGCAGCTTCTGGCAAATGGAGCATCAATACGTGAAGCCCTACCCGATCTGCCGCTGGGCCCATGCGCCGATCGACGCTCTGCGCCAGGTGATGCTGGAGCACGATCTGACCCATGAACAGATCGCCAGGATCCGCATCAACACCTTTCACGAAAGCGCCTGCCTCTATCCCGGCATCCCGTCGACCACCAGCCAGGCGCAGTATTCGCTGGGCTTTGCCGTCGCAACCCAGGCCGCCTATGGCCGGATCGGGGTTGAACATATCACCGGCGAGGGGCTTGCAGATCCGCTGGTGGCCTCGATCCACCAGCGGATTTCGGTCGCCGAGGCCGCGCGCCATTCGGTGCGCTTCCCGGTTTGCCGGGTTGCCGATGTGGTGGTGACGCTAACCGACGGGCGGGTGATAGAGAGCGGCGACGTGCATGCCCGCGGCGGCCCCGAGGCGCCATTCTCGCAGGCGGATGTGGTGCGCAAATTCATGGAATTTGCCGCCCCGGTGCTGGGCGAGGCCCGCGCCAGCGGCATCCGCGATGCGGTGCTGGGGTTCACCAGCGACGGCAGCAAATTCTCCGGTCTGGGCCGTCTGATCTACGATGCGCCGGAAACCTAAGCCTGCAAACTGACCAGAAAGATGAAAGACATGGCACGTGAAAGACGCGGCGGCGGACGCCGCGGGAAATCCAGCCGATCCGGCGGCAGTATCGAACAGCTGCCGTGGCAACAGGTGAAAAACACCTATCCGCCGTTTAAGCTGCTGAACCCGGACCAGATGGACCAGCTGCACGTCACCTCGATGCGGATCCTGTCGGAGGTCGGCATCCGGGTGATGGGCGATAATGTCATGGACATCTTCGAGTGTGCAGGCGCCATCGTTGACCGGGACAGCAAGACCATCCGCATGGATGAAAGCCTCGTCATGGAGGCGCTGAAGACGGTGCCGCGCACCTTCACACTGACCGCGCGCAACCGCGCCAAGCAGATCACCCTGGGCGGCAACAACGTGACCTTCGGCCTGGTGGCCGGACCGCCCAATGTGCATGACTGCATCAATGGGCGCCGGTCAGGCAACCTCACTGATTATCAGAACTTCATCAAGCTGGCGCATCACTTCAACGCCATCCACTTGATCGGCAACCAGGTGACCGCGCCGCTGGAGCTGCCCGCCAACAACCGTCATCTGGACACTTATCTGGCCAACCTGACCTATTCGGACCTATCGTTCCACTGTTCCGCCATCGGCCGCGGCCGGGCTCTGGACGGGATCAACATGATGGCGATCACCCGAGGCCAGAAACCGGAAGATATGAAGGGGGATCCGGGCGTCATCACCATCATCTCAGTCAACTCGCCGCGGCTGTTCGACGATGCGATGGGCGACGGGCTGATTGCCATGGCAGAGTACGGCCAGCCGGTGACAGTGACGCCGTTCACCCTGATGGGCGCCATGACCCCGGTGACCTTGCCCGCCGCCTTGGCGCAGCAGAATGCCGAGGCGCTGTTCGGGGTGGTGCTGACCCAGCTGGTCAATCCCGGCACCCCGGTGATGTACGGCTCTTTCACGTCAAACGTCGACATGCGCTCCGGCGCGCCGGCCTTTGGCACGCCGGAAAACGCCAAGGCCAATATCGCCGGCGGCCAGCTGGCGCGGCGCTATGGCATCCCCTACCGGACCTCCAACGCCAATGCCTCCAACGCGGTGGACCTGCAGGCGGCCTATGAAACCATGATGGCCACCTGGGGCGCGGTGCTGGGCGGTGCCAATGTGATCTATCACGCGGCCGGCTGGCTGGAGGGCGGCCTGACCGCGTCTTATGAGAAATTCATTATGGATGTGGAGATCATCCAGAACATGATCGAATTCCTGAAGCCGATGAAATTCGACGCCGATGAGCTGGGCTTTGACGCCATCCAGTCGGTGCCCGCCGGCGGCCATTTCTTTGGCGCCGGGCACACCATGGCACGCTATGAAACCGCGTTCTACACCCCGATGCTGTCGGACTGGCAGAACTACGAGAATTGGGAAGCGGCCGGCGCCAAGGATGCGCTGAGCCGCGCCACCGGCCTCTGGCAGCAGGCGCTGCGGGATTATGCGGAACCGCCGATGGATCCGGCCATCAAGGAAGAGCTGGAGGCCTATGCGGCCAAGCGGCGCGAGGAAATCGGGTCCGGCGAGCCTTGAGAAGGCGGGTGCGAGGGGCCTGCCCCTCGCGCTCCCCGGAGTATTTTGGGAAAGATGAAACAGTCAGGGACCGGCAGGCACCCTGGTCTTCGTTTTACAGCAATTCGAACAACCGGCCCGGCACATTGCTTTGACGGGGCAGCCCGAGCGCCCGCATCACCGCAAACATCATTGCCTGGTTTGAAGTGACAACCGGTTTATCAAGCGCCGTTTCGATCCGGCTGACAGCCTCAACCGCACGCATGTCCGTGCAGCTGAGCACAATGGCCTGGGCTTCCGGGTGATCGGCCTGGCGGGCCAGGTCGAATACCTCCTCCGGTGTCAGCTCCCCCTGGCCGTAGTTGCCAAGCTCGCGCCCCGCATCGGCGCATTTCACTGTGGCAATCCGGTTCTGCGACAGGAAGTCCATTGCTTGCGTGTTGATCTCGCCCAGGTAGGGAGAGGAGAAGCCCACTTTGGTTGCGCCGAGGGCCTTGATCGCGTCAACCAGCGCCCCGGCAGCGGTAAAGGACAGCGCGCCGCAGCCTGCCTTGATGTCCTGCGCCAGCTTCTTATCAAACTCCGGCCCATGGGTCAGCGTTGCCGAGGTGCAACCGTAAAGCACCACATCAGGGCGCACGCCCGAGATCATCCTGAGATCATGGCTGATGTCGGAGACGCCAAGCCCGGCCATCTGATTGGAACCCGGGATCTCGTCCACATCATAACCTCCCAAGCGCTGAAAGTGCACCGTGGTACCCGGTGCGCGCATCAGCATCATGTCCGGTTCCAGATTGGTGTTGGTGTAAGGCACCAGCACGCCGATTTTCGCGCGGGTGCGGGTTTCATGAGTCATGTGAGCACTCCTTTCAGCACCGCCAGCGCCCGGTCCATCACGTTCTGGCTGCTGATGGTGGCGCGCAGGCAATCGCTGAGGCCATAGCCGCCCATGCCGCGCATCAGCAGCTTTTCCGCCCGCAGCGCCGCATCCGCTGCCTGCGCCTGCACGGGCGAGGCAAAGCGCATCAGCACGAAATTGGTGTGGCTTTGCGGCACCGTCAGCCCCAGCGCGCGGCAGCCCGCGGCAAAGCCATCACGGATCGCGGCAGTTTTGGCCACTGTATCACGCATATGCGCCTGGTCCTGCATTGCTGCTGCCGCCATCACCTGTGACGGGATGGAGATATTGTTTGGGTTCAACAGCTTGCGCACTTCGCCCGCGATCTGAGGCGGGAAATAGCCCCAACCTGCCCGGGCACCTGCCAGACCATAAGCCTTGGACAATGTGCGCATCACCACGGTATCGCCGCGCTCTGCCAGGGCGAAGATTTCGGCAGGGTTGTTTTCCGCATCGGCAAACTCGGCATAGGCCTGATCCACCACCAGCAGCACATCTGCAGGCAGGCCCGCGCGCAGGCGCTGAATTTCAGCGTTGGGGATCAGCGTTCCGGTAGGATTGCCAGGATTGCAGACAAAGACAATACGGGTTTGCGGCGTAACGGCGGCAAGAATGTCATCGACTGAGACCGTAAGCGCCCGTTCCCGCGCCTTGACGTACTCCGCCTGCACCTGGGCCGAGGCCGAGGACACAAAGGCATAGCCGTAATCGGTGCCCAAGACCCTGTCGCCCGGCCCGGCAAAGGCGCGGATCAGGCAGGTGATCAGCTCCATCGAACCGGCGCCGCACAGCACCTTGGCCGGGTCCAGCCTGTGTACCTCCGCCACCGCGGCGCGCAGATCGGGCCATTCCGGGTCCGGATAAAGCGGCATCTGATCCAGCACCCTCTTGCCTGCCGCAATCGCCGCCGGGCTGGCAGCAAAGGCGCTTTCGTTCTGGGCGAGGGAAATGACCCCCTCGCCGCCGAGATCCGCCAGCGCATAAGGCGCCATGGCGGCAACATGCGGAACGGCGCGGATCATTTGGCACCTCCATAGGCGCTTGCGCCTTCCGCGGTCACCAGCCCGCGTTTCAGATCCAGCGCCAGGGCGTCCGGGTCGCGTTCCGCCGGGTCGCCAAAACCGCCGCCGCCTGGGGTTTCAAAGATCAGATAGTCGCCTGCCTCCACCCGCAGCTCGCCCTTGCCGGGGATGTCCTGCCCGCCATCGCGCAAGCGGATGCGGCCCGGGGCGCCGGGTAAACCGCCCATCCTGCCAAGCGCCGGGAACTTCAGCCGCTCCACCGACAGGAACACGATGAAGGGCGCATCGTTGGAGGCGGTCATTTCGATCCGCTGGCCCAGCCCGCCGCGATATTTGCCGGCCCCGCCGGAGTCAGGCCGCAGCTCTCGCCGCCACAGGATGACCGGGGCAACCGACTCGGTGATTTCCACCTGGCTGCCATAGACGCCAGAGGGATAGGCAGTCGCCGACAGCCCGTCCGCGTTGGGCCGCGCTCCGGTGCCGCCATTGTGGACCGGCTCAATGGCGAATTCGCGGCCGCCGCCTCGGGCCACTTCGGGTGCGTGGCGCATCGGCAGGTCGAACATGCAGCTGGCGCCTTCGGCCGGCACCTGATCGGGCAGCGCCTGATGCAAGCAACCCAGCACCAGATCCGGCGTCACCTGCCCCAGCGTGTGGCGCATCGCGACCGGCACCGGGCGTCGCGCGTTCAGGATGCAGCCCTTGGGGCCATCCACCGTGAACAGCTCCAAAGACCCGGCATTGTTGGGAATATCCGGCCCCACAATGCAGCGCAGCGCAAACACGGTATAGGCGGTGGCATAGTTCAAGGGCACGTTGATACCCTTCTTGGAACAGCCCGAGGTGCCGGTGAAATCCACATGCATTCCGGTTTTGGAGACCGTCAGCGTTGCGTGCAGCTCCAGCTCATTCTCATAGCCGTCCATTTTCAGGACGTTCTTGTAGACGCCTTCTGGCACTTCCGCGATCGCCTCCAGCGTGCCGCGGCGGGAGGTGTCGATGATGTAGGCGCCCAAGGCATCCAGATCATCGATGCGGAACTCCTCCATCATGTCCACAAGCCGCGCCGCCCCCGCCTCGCAGCAGGCAATCAGCGCGTAAATATCGCCCTCATTGGCAACCGGCTCGCGGCTGTTGGCACGGATGATGTCCATCAGCAGCGCATTCAGCTCGCCTTCCTCGACCAGCTTGCAGGGCGGGATCAGCAGACCCTCGTCATAGATGTCGGAGCCCTCCGGCCCCATGCCCAGACCGCCCAGATCCACCAGATGCGAGGTGCAGGAGGTGAAGCCCACCACCTTGCCCCCCTTGAAGGCGGGCATCATCAAAAGGAAGTCGTTCAGATGCCCTGAGGCCAGCCAGGGATCGTTGGTCATGTAGATATCGCCGGGCTTCATGGTCTGCACCGGGAAGCGTTCGCGCAGATGCAGCACCGCTTCGGCCATGGTGTTGATATGGCCGGGCGTGCCGGTCACGGCCTGGGCCAGCATCCGGCCCTGCACATCAAAGATGCCGGCCGAGATGTCGCCGCATTCACGCACGATGGGGCTAAACGCGGCGCGGATCAGGGTCTGGCCCTGCTCCTCAACCACCGCTAGCAGGCGGTTCCACATGACTTGAAGGCGGGCCGGCGAGAGATCGTGTGAGAGGTCGGCCATCATGCGCCTCCTTTCTGGTCGTCTTTCTGATCCTGGATCAGGACGAGGTTGCCAATTGCGTCCACATGGGCAGAGAAATCCGCCGAGACCAGCGTGGTGGTTTGCGGTTCGGTGATCAGAGCGGGGCCGCAAACCTGGTCGCCGGGCCGCAAGCTGTCGCGCGGGACAAATGCTGCTTGCTTCACCGTGCCATCCACGTCGCAGGTGATCGGGCGGAAGGCTGCGGCACAGATGTTCTTGAGTTCCGGCGTTTCCGGCACCGCCGTGACCCCAGCGTCCGGCGTCGCCACCCGCACCGCCCAGTTCAGGATCTCGATCTTCATACCCGGCACCGGGCGCGAGAACTGCTTGGCGTACTCACGCTCAAACGCCGCGGTCAGGGGGCCACGATCCTCAGCCGTCAGATCGCGGTCCGGCAGGGTGATCTCAATCTCATGCCCCTGCCCGTTATAACGCATGAAGGCGGTGCGCCGGATCTCTGTTTCCGCGTCGCCAGCGCCCTGTGCCACCACCGATTTCGCCTCGTCGATCATCTGGGCAAACAGGCTGTTGATGCCGCCCAAACCCATGGTTTCGAGCAGCGAATAACGCGAGCGCACGATCTCGAAACTGACCGGCGCAAACAGGAACCCCACAGCCGACCCGACACCCGGGTTCGGCGGGATCAAGATGCGCGACACGCCTGCCGAGCGCGCCACCCGGCTTGCATGCAGCGGGCCGTTGCCGCCAAATGCAATCATGGTGCGCGGCCCCAGATCCTTGCCCGATTCCACGGCATGCATCCGCCCGGCGCTGGCCATGCTTTCATCAACAATGCGGCTGACGCCATCGGCGGCGCCAACGCCGTCCAGCTCCAGCCGTGAACCGATCACCCGCCCCAGCGCCTCCTTGGAGGCTGCCGGGTCGATCTTGATAAACCCTTCGGCAAAAGTATCCGGCACGATGTAGCCCAGCGTAATGTCGCTGTCGGTCACCGTCGGTTCCGTCCCGCCGCGCCCGAACGCCACCGGGCCGGGTTCAGACCCCGCTGATTTCGGCCCCACGGTCAGCCGCCCCAGCCGGTCCACCCCGGCAATGGAGCCGCCGCCCGCACCAATCTCGATCATCTCGATCACCGGGATGCGCACCGGCATGCCCGACCCTTTGATGAACCGCGCCGCGCGGGCGATTTCAAACTGGCGCGAGGTTTGCGGGCGGGCGTTATCAATCAGGCACAGCTTGGCTGTGGTGCCGCCGACGTCGAATGACAAGACCTGATCCAGCCCCGCCTGTGCCGCGATACGGGCGGCAAGGATTGCACCGCCGGCGGGTCCGCTCTCCACCAGCCGGACCGGAAAGCGCGCCGCGGTCTGGATGGTGCACATGCCGCCGCCGGCGGTCATCATCAGGATCGGGCAGGTCACGCCTTCCGCCGCAAACTGGTCGGCAAAGCGCGCGAGGTAGGTCTCCATCAGCGGCTGGATACAGGCATTGGCCACGGTGGTGCAAAGCCGGTCGAATTCCCGCGCCTCGGGGCTGACCTCGGACGAGATCGACACCGTCAGGCCGGGACGGCGCTCAGCCAAGGCATCCCGCAGCCAGCGTTCATGATCCGGATTGGCGTAAGAATGCATCAGGCAGACCGCCACCGCATCAGCACTGCAGGCATCCAGCCCGGCAATCAGCGCGTCGACCGCGCTGTCCTCCATGCCGATCAGCACCTCGCCCGCGGCCGACATCCGTTCGCGGATGGTCAGCGCGCGTTCGCGCGGCACCAGCAGGCCGGGCTTTTCCAGATTGATGTCATACTGCGAATAACGCCGCTCATAGGCGATTTCCAGAATGTCCCGGAACCCCTCGGTGGTCACCGTCGCCACCGTTGCCCCGCGCCGCTCGATCAGCGCGTTGGTGGCCAGCGTGGTGCCATGGATGAAGCCCGTCACTTCCCCCAGAGAACGCCCCGATTGCGCCATCACCCGTGCGGCACCTTCCATGGCGCCGTCTGCCGGGTTCTGATGGGTGGTCAGGGTCTTGGCCGAGGCCAGAATCGTGTCTTCGCCCGCCACCAGAACAGTGTCGGTAAAGGTGCCGCCTATATCAATGGCAAGGCGCAGCGTGTTTGAGGCTGTCATGTTTCATTCCAAAGTCTGCCTTTAGGGATCCGTCCAACGCCCGGTCAGGGCTGACAGACTTCAGGCAGCGACCAGATTGCATCCGGTTGCGCGGCGATCCATGCGTTTGGGAATGAAGGTGTGCTTCATGCTTGTATTCTGCGGTGCAGCCCCTCGGACAGCTTGGCGGATTGCGACATGTAAATTGTCTGATTGCGCCGCAAAACCCACAGGCAGCAGCCTTCCCCTCCCGGCAGCAAATTCCGCCGGAAGGGGAAATGACTTAGCCGAAGTGCAGGGTTTTGACTTCCTGATAGTCCTCCAGCCCCAGCATGCCGCCTTCGCGGCCGTTGCCGGACTGTTTGTAGCCGCCAAAAGGCGAGCCGTAGTTGAAGCCGCCGCCGTTGATATGCACGGCACCTGCCCGCAGGCGGGCGGCGACACGTTCCGCGCGTTCCGGGTTGCCGGTCTGCAAATAGGCCGCCAGGCCATAAGGCGTGTCGTTGGCGATGCGGATGGCGTCTTCTTCATCCTCAAACGGGATGATCACCAGGACCGGGCCAAAGATCTCTTGCTGCGCGATCGCCATCCCGTTGGTCACATCGGCAAAAACCGTCGGGCGCACGTACCAGCCCTTGTCCAGCCCTTCGGGACGGCCCAGTCCGCCCGCCAGTACCGTGGCGCCTTCGTCAATGCCCGTTTGGATCATCGACTGTACCCGGTCGAACTGGATGCGGTCGAACATCGGGCCGATGTGGCCGCCCTCCTGCGCAGGATCACCAACCGCCTGCCCTTCAGCTGCCGCCTTGGCAATCTCCAGCACTTGATCGTAACAGCTGCGCTCCACCAGCATCCGGGTCGGCGCGTCACAGCTTTGGCCGGTGTTATACATGCACTCCAGCACCGAGGCCGTTACCTTCTCCGGCAGATCGGCATCGGCGAACACCAGGTTCGGGGACTTGCCCCCCAGTTCCAGCGTCACCCGTTTGACCGTTTCCGCGGAATCCTTGGCCACCGCAACGCCCGCCCGGGTTGAACCGGTAAAGGACATCATGTCCACGTCCCTGTGCCGCGACAGCCCCGCACCCACGGTTGGCCCGTCGCCATGGATCAGGTTGAACACACCGGCGGGATAGCCCGCATCATGGATCATCTGCGCATAGACCGCTGCCGACACCGGCGTGTGCTCTGACGGTTTCAGCACGCAGGTGGACCCGGTCGCAAGCGCCGGCAGCACCTTCAGCGCGATCTGGTTCACCGGCCAGTTCCACGGCGTGATCAACCCGCAAACGCCAATCGGCTCGCGTACCAGAATGTCGCCGTTGGGCAGGGTTTCGCGCAGCTCCTGGGTTTTCAGCGCCTCAAGAATCCCCTCCAAATGGCCGATGCCCGCATCCGCCTGGGCGTCGCGCGCCATCGAGATCGGCGCGCCCATTTCCGCGCTCAATGCCTGCGCCATCTCCTCGCGGCGCGCGTTGCTGATCTCCAGCAACCGCTCCAAAAGCGCGATCCGCTCATCGCGCGAAGTGCGGGAGAAACTCTCAAACGCCGCTTTGGCCGCCGCCACCGCGGCGTTCACATCCACTTCGTCGCCCAGGATTATTGTCCCGATCCGGCCCTCGGTCGCGGGGTTCAGAACCGGGAATTCGCGGCTGGAATGCGGTGTCACCCAGGCGCCGCCGATATAGAATTTTTGCAGGTCCATCAGATCAGTCTCACTTTTGCGTGGTGATTTCGGTTCAGAAGCTCAAGGAGCCGGGGCCGATGCGCCGGCACCGGGCGCACCTCAGCCGTTTCAGAAACAGTGGACGGGGGCCCTGCCGCCGTCAAGCGCAGGGACAGCCCTGCTGTAAACTCTTCCAGCCCTCCCGGGCTGCGCGTGCTGACACCGGAGAATGACCGGCCTGGCGCCGCGCCGGCACAGCAAAAACGGCAAGACGACATCATTTTGCGCAGTCCCCGGGTTGTGGGTTGCGCGCATCAGTGCCCGACAAAGACGCCGATTGCGGCAGGAATCTGTTCGCGGCCCGCGCTGCCCGGTTTAGGTTTTTCAAAAGCCCGCACCAAAAAGACCGGGCGTCTAGAGGCAAGTCATGAGCAGATCCAAGTGGACAGCCCGTTGTGTGCTGCTGGCCGGGACCATCCTGTGCAGCTGCACCGTTGTTGGCGTTGACTACCAGCGCCCGGACTTTGCGGTGCCGGCGGCCTATTACCAATCCCGCAGCTATGCGACCGCGCAGGGCGCGGCTGAGACCTGGTGGCAGGGGCTGAACGATGCCACGCTGAACCGCATGGTTGACGCAGGCCTGGCGCAAAACCTTGGCATCAAGGCCGCCCGCGAACGCCTGAAAGCCGCCGAAGCCCTGCGCCGCGGCAGCGGCCGGCCGCAGCAGGTCAGCGGCAGCCTGGAAGGCAGTTCGATCTTTTCGCGCCGCGAATCCCAGAACAATTCCTCCAGCCAGGATGTTGCCGAGGTTGGCGCAACCTACGTCTTTGACCTGTTCGGCGAATTCGAACGCCGCTCTGAACGCGCCGTTGCCGACCGGGACGCGCAGTTTTATCAGATGGCCACCACCCGGCTGGCGATCACCGACGCGATCACCCGCACCTATATCCAGGCCCGCTTTTTCCAGCGCGGCGCAGCTGTCACCCGCAAGACGATCCGCCTGCGCGAACAGATACTGGGAACCGTGGTTGAACTGCAGGAAGCCCGCGCCGTGCTGGCGCTGGATGTGGAACGCACCAAACTGCAGGTTGCCAGTGCCAAGGCAGACCTGCCCGGCTTTATTGCCAGCTATGAATCCTCGGTGTTTGCCCTGGCCACCTTGCTGGACCGCGACGCGTCCGAAGTTTTTGCGATGATGAAGGGCAGCTACAGCCAGCCCTACCCGGCGACCAAGCCGGAACTGGGCGTGCCCGCCACCCTGCTGCGCAACCGCCCGGACATCCTGCTGGCCGAGGCCCAGCTGCGCAGCGCCACCGCCGATATCGGCGTCACCGAGGCGGAACTCTACCCGTCGCTGGAAATTACCGGCTCGGTGCAGGCGGTCCGGCATGTGCCCGATCTCTACTCCATCGGTCCGAGCCTGAATTTCCCGCTGTTCAACCGTCCTGTGCTGCGTGCCTTCCACAAACGGGCCATCGCCGAGGCCAAAGCGACGGAGTACGATTACCGCGCAGCCGTGCGCGGCGCCGTTGAAGAAGTCCAGTCCCAGCAAAGCACGCTGCGCGCCGCCCGCCAGCGCACCGCGGCGCAGGTCCGGGCGGTCAATCTGGGCACCAAAGTTGCCGATCTGGCGCGCGAAACCTTCACCGCCAGCGAAATCACCTTGTTCGACCTGCTCAACACCGAAGAAGCACTGCGTGCCAACGAGCTGAACCTGATCTCCGCCCGCCGTGACCTGGCGCTGGCCTGGGCCGGGCTGCAGATTTCACTGGGCAAAGGCTGGGCACCGGATCAAACCCCGGCCAGCGCAGCAGCAGCTTTGTCAGCAAAGGCTGAGTAACTTCAGGCGTCTTGTTCCGGTGCAGAGCAGGTTCAGCGCGGGATAGGTCCCGAGCGGTCTCAGGCCTGTTCCTGCTGCATCTGTTCGACCATCCGGCGCGCGCGCTTGCACTGCAGCTTGTCGCGCAGCGGGCTGTCGGGGTCGATGTCCTTCGAGCAGACCACGCATTTGTCGGCGCCCGAGATCGCATTCAGCCCGCCGCAGCTGCCCTTGATCTTCTTGCCCATCAGGATCACGCCCAGCGACATCCCCAGGGTGACGATCAGCAGCAGGATGAAGGCCAGAAGAAAGGTGCTCATGTGTGGTCCCTCGCAGGATGGCTTGGTGCGCGGCTTCAGTTTCCGGTCAGCGCCTCGAATGCGCTGCTGGCAGTGGTCATATAGGCATCCGCACCGGCTTGCACGTCCCGATCAATGAAAAACACGGCAAGTTTATGCTCTTGGGCAAGCTTAAGCCCGTTTTCGCGGCCCAAAACCAGCATCGCGGTGGCCCAGGCATCCGCCAGCATCGCGTTTTCCGCAATCACCGTGACAGAAGTGGTGCTGTGCGTCACCGGCCGCCCCGCCACCGGATCCAGGATATGGGAATAGCGCGTGCCCTCATGCTCAAAGTAATTCCGGTAATCACCGGATGTCGCCAGCCCCAGATTGCTGACCGGCACAATCAGTTGCACCGTCTGCGCCGCCGCATCGGGTTTTTCGATGCCGATGCGCCATGCCTCGCCTTTGGCGTTTTCGCCCTTGGTCACCAAATCGCCGCCGATTTCCACCATGTAGTGCTCGATACCGAACCCCTGCAAAGCCCCGGCCACCGCATCAACGCCATAGCCCTTGGCGATGGCGGACAGGTTGATGCCGGTGCCCGGCGCGGATTTCTTCAGCGTGCCCGCCGCAGCATCCAGCACCAGCAGCCGGGCCTGTCCCACATTTTCCAGCGCCTTGGCAATAGCGGCATCGGATGGCACCGGATCCTCGGGCTGGCGCGGGCCGAAGCCCCACAGCTCGATCAGCGGCCCCAGGGTCACGTCAAACTTGCCGCCTGTCTTTTCATGCACATCATTGGCCGCAGCCAGCACATGGGCAAACTCCGGCGACACCCGCACCGGCGCAGTGCTGCGCTCGGCCGAG
Organism: Leisingera sp. NJS204; assembly: GCF_004123675.1. Lineage (NCBI taxonomy): Bacteria > Pseudomonadati > Pseudomonadota > Alphaproteobacteria > Rhodobacterales > Roseobacteraceae > Leisingera > Leisingera sp. NJS204. The sequence goes on from NZ_CP035418.1 coordinate 93,242, forward strand.
AAGGTGGAGACCTCCGAGGCCGGATCCCAGTTCGACATCTTGGCATTGACTGCCGCCAGGGTGCCCTCCACCGCGGACCCCAGCGCCTCGGCGTCCAGATCCTCGCCAATCGCTATCACGCTGTAAGTGGTGCCCATGGTTTCACCCGACAGCCGCACCTCTTGCGGCGCGCTTTCGAACCAGCAGCCGGACACCGCCAGCACCGCGGGCAGGATCAGGGCAAACAAAAACCTTCTGGGCATTGGTACATCTCCGGCGGCAAAACTGGCGCTGCTATGCCCCCGCCCTGCGCCAGAGTCAAATTTGGCGCACCAAGGATCAGAACTTCAGCGGCACAAAAGCCAGCGCCAGCAGGCCCAAGGCGGCAGGCACCCCGAACAGCCAGGCCCGCAGCCGACCGTTCGGCGCTTCGCTCTTCCAGGTCTGCCGGTACATATGGCCGCAGACCACCACCAGGAACACGGTCAGCGCACCGGTCACGGGGGTCAGATAAAGGGTGTCGAACATGTTGTTTTCCGGCCTATGTTAGCGCTCGCGTCATTTCGCCCCTTCCCGGATCGTAATCCCGCGTTAAGATGAGCATATCACCTGATCCAGGATAGGAGGAGACCCGCGCAATGGCACCGACCTCATACCAAGCTCCGATGCGGGGCGACAAGGAGGACAAGCACACATACAGCCAGTCCGCCGAGTCAAACCTGTCGCATTCGCAGACAACAGTGGCCAAGCTGCTGGAGGGCAAGGGCGATGCCATCTTTGCGGTGCGCCCCAATGATACCATCGGCCATGTGGTGGATGTGCTGAAGGAAAAGCACATCGGCGCGCTGGTGGTGACCGATCAGAACGGCGACCTGCAGGGCATCCTGTCGGAACGCGACATCGTGCGGCGGATGGCGGAAACGCCCGGCCACACCCTGCCGCAGGAAGTTTCGGCGCTGATGACCACAGCCGTCAAATCCTGCACCCCCGATGACTATCTGCATGACGTGCTGAAAACCATGAGCGAAGGCCGCTTCCGCCACATGCCAGTCCTGAAGGACGGCAAGCTGGCCGGCATGATCACCGTGGGCGACGTGGTGAATTTCCGCCTGAAAGAGCTGGAATATGAAACCCTGCGGATGAAACAGATGATCGTCGGCTAAGGTTTTTGACGGCGGCGGGTCACGGAAACGGCCCGCCGCCTGTTTCCTGCAGAATGGTCAGGAACGACTGAACATCTTCTGCTTCGGCCAGCGCCGCCATGCTGCGTTTGATTGCCGGTCCGTAGATCCCCCACATCCGCAGGCGCAGCGCTGCGCCAGCCGCGGTCAGGTGCAGCACCTTGCCGCGCCGGTCGTGTTCATAGACCGCTTCGCGCACCAGACCCTGCTTTGCCATCTGTGCCAGGATGCGCGACAGGTTCGATTGCTCAAACAGCAGGTTCCTGGTCAGCTCAAAAGCACGCACCCCGCCGTCCCCCGCCAATTCGATCCCCCACAGCACGTCGTACCAGCGCATGCCGGGCAGCCCCGCCTCGCGCAGTTCCGTTTCAATATCCCGATGGGTCTGCCGGCAGGCCCGGTTCAGCAGGATCCATATCTCGGTTTCCCGTTTGCTCGGCGTCATAGGCAATCACGAATTGGTGAACGAAGCACGCGGCAGGCATTTTTGCATGCGGATGCGGCGGAATAGATGCCATAACATCTATACGGGGTTCCGCGCCAGGATTGAACCCCGCAATTCAATACCGCCCCAAGGGCAAATCCAAACAGGGATACCGTCATGCTGATCAAGATTGCACCGCTTGCCGCCGCCGCACTGCTGGCCGCGCCCGCCGCTTTTGCTGCCACGTATAAAACCGATCAGGGCCACACCGAAGTTCAGTTCAGCTGGAGCCACGCCGGCGTTTCGGTCCAGTCCGGCGAGTTCACCCAAGCCGAGGGCACGCTGGAAATCGACCCCGAAAACCCCGAAGCCGCATCGTTGAATGTCACCATCAAGACAGACAGCCTGGCCACCGGCTTTGGCCCGCTGGACGATCACATTTCCAGCGCCGATTTTCTGGAGGTTGCGACCTATCCCGAAATCACCTTTGTCAGCACCAGCGTTGAAAAGACCGGCGAAAACACGGCCAATGTCACCGGCGACCTGACCATCCATGGCACCACCAAGCCGGTTGTGCTGGAAACCACCATGACCCATTTCGGCCCGCATCCGCTGGGCGGCGCGATTGAATATTACCAGGGCGATTGGGCCGCATTTAAGGCCAGCACCACCATCGACCATCAGGCCTTCGGCGTCGGCGGCTTTTCCACCGGGCCGATCACCATCCGCATCAGCACCGAGATGAGAGCACAGTAAACGCCGCCAGGCGTTGGAACAAAGAAAGCCCCGGAGAAAACATCCGGGGCTTTTGATTTTCCGCGCTGCGTTCCGGCTTAGCCGCCGAAGTCGTCCAGCATGATGTCCTCGCGGTCCACACCCAGATCCAGCAGCATGTTGATAACCGACTGGTTCATGATCGGCGGGCCGCACATGTAGAATTCGCAGTCTTCCGGCGCCGGATGGTTCTTGAGGTATTCCTCGAACAGAACGTTATGGATAAAGCCGGTATAGCCTTTCCAATCGTCCTCGGGCTGGGCATCCGACAGCGCCACATGCCAGTCAAAGTTGTCGAACTCCTCGGCCAGGCTGTCGAAATCCTCGACAAAGAACATCTCTTTCTTGGAACGCGCACCGTACCAGAAGCTGATCTTGCGGTCGCGGTTTTGCAGCCGCTTCAGCTGGTCGAAGATGTGGCTGCGCATCGGCGCCATGCCGGCACCGCCGCCGATGAACACCATTTCCTTTTGGGTGTCGCGGGCAAAGAATTCGCCGAACGGACCGGAAATAGTGACTTCATCACCCGGCTTCAGGTTAAAGATGTAGGACGACATCATGCCCGCAGGAATGCCCTCGGAGCCCGGAGGCGGCGAGGCGACACGGACGTTCAGCATGATAATGCCCTTTTCGTCCGGGTAGTTCGCCATTGAATAGGCGCGTTCAACCGGTTCGTTCACCTGGGACTTATACTGCCACAGATTGAAACGGTCCCAGTCCTCGCGGTATTCTTCCTGGATGTCGAAATCGGTATAGGCCAGCTGGTGCGCGGGTGCCTCGATCTGGATGTAGCCGCCGGCGCGGAAGTTCACATCCTCGCCTTCGGGCAGTTCCAGCACCAGCGCCTTGATAAAGGTCGCCACGTTGTCGTTCGAGCGCACCTTGCAGCGCCACTTCTTGACGCCAAAGACTTCCTCGGGGACTTCGACTTCCATGTCCTGCTTGACCGCAACCTGGCAGGACAGGCGGTCGCCGCAGCCCGCTTCGCGCTTGGTTATATGGCTTTCCTCGGTCGGCAGGATCGACCCGCCGCCCGAATGCACCCGCACCCGGCACTGGGCACAGGTGCCGCCGCCGCCGCAGGCGGAGGGGACGAACAGTTTTTCCGCCGCCAGCGTTTGCAGCAGCTTGCCGCCCGCAGGCACCGAGATGGTTTTTTCACCGTTGATGGTGATATTGACGTTGCCGGTTGAGACCAGGCGGGAACGGGCGACCAGGATGATGGTCACCAGCGCCAGCACGATCACCGTGAAAAGGGCTACGCCGAGCGTGAAAGTTTCCATGTTTCCGCGCTCTCCTTACAGTTTGACGCCGCTGAAGGACATAAAGGCCATCGCCATCAGTCCCGCGGTGATAAAGGTGATGCCAAGGCCCTGCAGACCGTCCGGCACGTCGGAATACTTCAGCTTCTCGCGCACACCGGCCATCGCGGTGATCGCCAGCGCCCAGCCAAAGCCGGAAGACAGGCCATAGGTGGTTGCTTCGGCAAAATTGTAATCGCGTTCCACCATGAACAGCGAACCGCCCAGAATGGCGCAGTTCACCGTGATCAGCGGCAGGAAGATCCCCAGCGCGTTGTAGAGCGGCGGGAAATACTTATCCAGGATCATCTCCAGGATCTGCACCATCGCCGCAATCACCCCGATGTACGAAATCAGACCAAGAAAGGTCAGATCCACATCCGGGAAGCCGGCCCAGGCCAGCGCGCCGGGTTTCAGCAGGTAAGTCAGCAGCAGGTTGTTGGCCGGCACGGTGATGGCCTGCACCACCATGACCGAAATCCCCAGCCCCAGCGCGGTCGAGATCTTTTTCGACACCGCAATGAAGGTACACATACCCAGGAAGAAGGACAGCGCCAGGTTTTCAACAAAGATGGCCTTGACGGCGAGTGAAATCAGCCCTTCCATCAGTGCGCCTCCACGGTTTGGATTTTATATTCACGCTCTTCCACCTGGTTCGGTTTCCAAGTGCGGAAGCCCCAGATCAGCAAGCCGATGACAAAGAACGCCGAGGGCGGCAGCAGCAGCAGGCCGTTGGGCACATACCAGCCGCCGTTGTTCACGGTCTCCAGGATGGTGATCCCGAACAGCGAGCCAGAGCCGAACAGCTCTCGGATCACGCCGACCAGCATCAGGATCAACCCATAGCCCAGACCGTTGCCGATGCCGTCGATAAAGGACGCGACCGGCGGGTTCTTCATCGCAAACGCTTCGGCGCGGCCCATCACGATACAGTTGGTGATGATCAGGCCAACAAAGACCGACAGGGTTTTTGAGATCTCGAACGCATAGGCCTTCAGCACCTGATCCACCAGGATCACCAGGGACGCGATGATCACCATCTGCACGATGATCCGGATCGAGCCGGGGATCTGGTTGCGCAGGACCGAGATGAACATTGACGAGAACGCGGTCACAAAAGTCACCGCCAGGGTCATAACAAAGGCCACCTGCAGCGACGATGTCACCGCCAGCGCCGAGCAGATGCCCAGAACCTGCAGCGTGATCGGGTTGTTGTCGACCAGCGGGTCGACCAGCATTTCCTTCTTGGTCTGCGACATCAGAAGTCTCCCGCTTGCAGGGCGGTCAGGAAGGGTGCGTAACCCTCTTCGCCCATCCAGAATTTCACCAGGTTGTCGACACCGACAGAGGTCAGCGTCGCGCCGGCCAGCGCATCAATGTGGTGCTCCGGCCCGGCCGGGCCTTGCGCCTTGGCAACGGTGATCTGCAATTCGCCATCAGCGTCATGCAGCTTCTTGCCGCTCCACAGGGATTTCCAGCGCGGGTTGTCCACCTCGGCGCCCAGGCCGGGGGTTTCGCCGTGCTGGTAGAATTGCAGACCAAAGATGTCGTTGCCGTTCTCCTCAACCGCGATAAAGCCATAGAGGGTCGACCACAGGCCATAGCCGTGGATCGGCAGGATCACCTTGTCCAGCGCACCCGCGTCGTCGCGCAGCAGGTAAACGGTCTTGTAGCGCGACTGGCGGCCGATGCCGGCCGGATCATTGTCCAGCGCGCGGCTCAGCTCCGGGTCCTGCGCGGCGGCCAGACCGTCAAAGCTGGCGGCGTCGAACTGATCGGTGAATTCACCGGTCTGCAGATCCAGCACCTGCGGTTCAAACGCGGCAAAAGCTTCGGCGACATCTGTGCCCGGCTCATACAATCCCGCCACCTGCAGCACGTTCAGCTGCTTGTCGCGTTTGCGGTTGGTTTCCTGCACCGGGCGCAAGCTGACAGCGGCGGAGGACACGATCATCGAGGCCACCAGACAGACGGCGACAGCAATGAACACGGTCTTGCCAACCGAATCCGGCGATGCGGCAAGGAAACGGCCGATCAGGCCCTTGCTTTGGGTATCAGCCATGGCGGCGCGCCCTCCGTTTGATGTTGGCCTGCACGACGAAGTAGTCGATCAGCGGTGCAAAGACGTTGCCGAACAGGATCGCCAGCATCATGCCTTCGGGGAAGGCCGGGTTCAGCACCCGGATCAGCACAACCATCACACCGATGAGAGCACCATAGATATAGCGGCCCGCGTTGGTGTGCGATGCGGACACAGGTTCCGTGACCATGAACACCAGACCGAACGCATAGCCGCCCAGCACCAGGTGCCAGTACCACGGCATTGCAAACATCGGGTTGGTGTCGGAGCCGATGAGGTTCAGCAGCAGCGAGAACGCAATCATCCCGCCCAAACAGCCCGCGATCAGGCGCCAGTTGGCGATCTTGGTGAACAGCAGGAAGGCCAGACCAATGGCGCAGGCCACGGTCGAGGTCTCGCCAAAGCTGCCCTGAATGGTGCCAATGAAGGCGTCCGACCATTCGATGCCCTTGGCAGCCAGCGCCTGCACACCGTCGGCGGCTGTCACACCCAGCGCGGTGGCGCCGGAAAACCCGTCAACCGGGGTCCAGACACTGTCGCCCGACATGTTCGCCGGATAGGCGAAATACAGGAACGCCCTGCCGGTCAATGCGGGGTTCAGAAAGTTCTTGCCGGTGCCGCCAAAAACTTCCTTGCCGATCACCACGCCAAAGATGATGCCCAATGCCACCTGCCACAGCGGCGCCGAGGCCGGCATGATCAGCGTGTAAAGCATCGAAGTCACAAGGAAGCCCTCGTTCACCTCGTGGCCGCGCACGGTGGCAAAGATCACCTCGAAAATGCCGCCGGCAATCAGCGTCACCAAATAGATCGGCAGGAAATACAGGAACCCGTGCGCGATATTGGCCATCGGGTTCGCCGCATCCAGCGAAATGCCGAACATCTGCAGAATGGCAATGCGCCAGCCGGTCGCGGCATCAGCGCCAAGCCCGGCAATCGCCGCGTTCGCCTGATAGCCGGTGTTCCACATACCCCACAGAATGCAGGGGATAGTGGCGATCACCACATAGGTCATGATCCGCTTCATATCGACGTATGAACGCGCATGCGGCGCTGCGGTGGTCACAGTCTTGGGGGTGTAAAGAAAGCTCTCCACCATCTCATAGACGGGGAAGAGTTTCTCGTATTTGCCGCCCTTTTCAAAGTGCGGCTCGATCCTGTCAAAGAAGCTGCGCAATCCCATCCGGCTCAGCCCTCCTTTTCAATCTTGGCGAGGCAGTCGCGCAGCGCTTGCCCGTATTCATATTTGGCGGGGCAGGCAAAACCGACGAGGCCCATGTCCTCTTCGTCCAGCTCCAGCGCACCCAGCGCCTGCGCGGTGTCGGTGTCCATCACCAGCAATGCCCGCAACAGCTGTGTCGGCAGATAGTCCTGCGGCATCAGCTGCTCAAACGTGCCGGTGGGCACCATCGCGCGGCGGCCGCCGTTCAGATTGCTGGTCAGGCTGAACAGCTTGCGCGACAGGGCGGACCCCAGCACAGGCTGCACCGCGTATTTGCCGCCCATGGGGCGGATCCAGCCCAGCGGGATCTGCTTGCGGTCTTCTTCCATCAGGGCAACCTGACGGGCGAACCGGCCCAGATATGCAAACGAGCCCGCAGCCTGACGGCCCGACAGGATAGAGCCGGAGATCACCCGCACCGGGCCGTCCGCAGCAATCTCGCCGCGGGTCAGCTCATCGGTGGAGGCCCCCATCACGGTGCGGACCAGACGCGGCTCGCGCGCCGCAGGCCCGGCGAGCGCAACAACAATGGAAGGGTCCAGATGGCCGGTCAGCAGCAGGCGGCCGATGGCGATCACATCCTGATAGGAAATCGTCCAGACCTGATCCTCGGCGCGCAGCGGTTTCAGGAAATGGATGTGGGTCCCGGCAAGACCTGCAGGGTGCGGGCCGGAGAAGGCCGCCGCCTCAACCCCGGCAACATCGGTGCCCGGAATGCTGTCGCCAGCCTTCTGGCACAGATAGGTGGTGCCCTCGGTCAGCAGGGTCAGCGCTTTCAGACCTGCCGCAAATGCCTCAGCCGCATCATTGATGATCACGGCAGCGTCAGCCGCCAGCGGCTCGCTGTCGATCGCAGTCACAAAGATCGCGCCCGGCTTGGAACCCGGCTGCGGCATCTTGGAATAAGGACGGGTGCGGAACGCGGTCCACAGACCAGCCGCGCACAGCTTTTCGGTCAGCCCCTCGGCAGTATCGGCATTGCCGGTGGCCGAGAAATCAACGCCGTTGTCGTCCGCATCGGAAACCGCGATCACCACGCTTTCCAGCACCCGGCGCGCACCGCGGTTGATTGCCACGACCTTGCCGGTCATCGGCGCGACCATCATCGCGGCTTCGGCATCCTTGTGGCAGAACAGCGGAGTTCCGCGCTGGACCTCCTCGCCTTCCTGCACCAGCATGCGGGGTTTCAAACCCAGATAATCGGGGCCCAGAACCGCCACCGAAGTGATGGCCGGGCCGGGGTGAATGGTCTGTTCCGGCGCGCCTGTCACCGGCAGATCCAGCCCCTTCCTCAAGTTAAATGTCTTCATATTTGCGCTACGTCCTTGTGAGGCCGATTCCCGTGGCGGTACTTATCTGTTTCCGGCGGCGGAGACAAAGAAAACGCAAGATACGGTCGCTTTTGACTCTTCACCAGCCGGGTCCGGCCCTGTTTGATCGGGCGCACTCGAATCAAATTTGCCGCCGAATGGCAAGGCCGCCCCCCTGCTTGCCGGGCAGATTCCTCCGTGATCGCAGCTTCTAAGCCAGAATGCCGCATCTGCAGCCTGCCAATACGTCAGATGCGCCACCCGGAAGCGGCAATCGCACGCCCTGCCTGTGGACAAAACACCCCGTCCAAGCAACGCTTGCCGGGGCGGTCCAATGTGATGGCGCTAACGCCTGCGGCAGCCCGCATGTGATTCGCGACAGGCCTGCGGATTTTGCGCTAATCTCACGCTTCCCAGACAGCCTGCGGCGCGCCCATCAGATCACGGTCAACGGTGATCCCAAGCCCCGGCGCATCCGGCACCAGCACGCCGCCGTCCTGCACAGGCGCGTCGAATTCCGCGGTTTTCAGCGTCACCATATCGCGGCAGTCCAAAATGCAGCGCAGGGACCGCTCCGGCACCGTGGCGCCCAGATGCGCAATGGCGGAAAACGCCACGGCAGAGCCGACGGTATCCTGCACACTGACCGTCGCACCGGCAGCCAGGCACATGTCCCGGTGCCGCCGTCCATGGGTCAGCCCGCCCGCCTTGGAGATCTTGAGGCCGATGCCGTCGGCCACGTCCTCGACCAGCATCAGCGCGATGTCCTCATCCTGCTGCACCAGCTCATCCAGGATGATCGGCACGCTGCAGCGCTTGCGCAGCGACATCGTCTCGCGCCAGGTCTTGCAAGGCGCCTCCAGCACAAAATCCAGCCCCTCGGGCAGCATCCGCAGTATCCGCAAGGCGGTCTCCGGCGTCAGCCCGCCATTGGCATCGACCAGAAAGAACTCCCCCGGCTGCCGGTCCGCCAAGGACGCGCGGATACGCTCCGCGTCCAGCGCCGGGCCGCCTTCGCTGTCCAGCGCGCCGACCTTGACCGAATGCCCCAGATAGCCCATCTCGCGGTGCTGCGCGACGCGCGCGCGCATGTCCTCAGGGCTGCCCGCATAGATCGAAGAGATCACCGGCAGGCGTTTGCCCGTAGAGCCGCCCAGCAATTCGCAGACCGGCAGGTTCACCGATTTCCCGAACAGGTCCCAGCAGGCCAGATCAATTGCCGATTTGGCGTGATTGTGGCCCAGCAGCGCCTCGTCCATCGCATCGTTGATGCGGTCCATCTGCCGCGGATCACGGTCCAGCAGATACGGCGCAATCTCGACGATCCCCGCTCGCGCACCCAAGGCGTGCGCGGCGATATAGGTGGCGCCGAACGGCGTGCTCTCGCCCCAGCCTTCCAGTCCGGTGTCGGTGGTGATCCGCACAAAAGAGGCATCAAAACTGCGGTACTCCCGTCCGCCTGACAGCATGTAGGTGCCGCCGGAATAGGGCAGGTCCAGCTGATACAATTCGATTTTCTTGATCTTCACGCCTCGGCCTCCGGGATCATCAGCACCAGCTTGCCGGTATGTTTCTTGCTCAGGAAGTCCTCCTGCGCGGTTGCAATCTCAGCCAGCGGATAAGTCTTGGCGACCAGCGGGCGGATTTCCCCGGCCTCGATATATGAGATCAGATTGGCGAACACCTCATCCTCCTGAAAGGTGCAGCCCATCAGGGTCAGGTCCTTCAGGTACAGCGTGCGCACGTCGATCTCAGCAATCGGCCCTGCAATGGCGCCGGCGGTGGCATAACGCCCGCCGCGCCGTAAAACGTCCATAAACGCAGGCCACTGCGGGCCAGCGACCAGATCGACCACCACATCGACGGATCCCTCGCCCAGCTCTGTGCGCAGATCAGCGTTGCGGTCCACCACACGGTCGGCGCCAAGCGCCAGCACCTCCTCCGCCTTCGCAGCAGAGGACAGCGCGATCACGGTGGCACCGCGGCGCTTGGCCAATTGCACGGCGGCAGAGCCGACGCCGCCCGACGCGCCCGAGATCAGCACGGTTTCGGCGCCAAGGCCAACCCGGTGCAGCATGTTCTCAGCCGTCGAATAGGCGCAAGGGATCGAGGCCAGCTCGGCATCGGACCAGTTGCAGTTCACTGCATGGGTCTCGCGCGCCGGGGCGACCGCGAACTGGGCAAAACCGCCGTCGCATTCGCTGCCGAAGGTCCAGCACTCAAAGGGGCGGTAATCGACGTAAGAGCGCAGCATGTTGCGCACCAGCACCCGCTCGCCGATACGGGACGGGTCGACCCTCTCCCCCACCGCTGCGATGTGCCCGCAGGCATCCGCGCCCTGAATGCGCGGGAATTCCAGCGGCTTGCCGGACCAGCTGGCATCGTCGTCATCGACGCTGTCAAACCCGGTGGCGCCGCCCGCATTGGTGTCCGCATCCACCGCCTTGGAGTACCAGCCGATCCGGGTGTTGATGTCGGTGTTGTTAATGCCCGCCGCCGCAATGCGGATCAGCACCTCGCCGGCCTTGGGCTGCGGCACCGGCACATCGGTGCGGTAGTCCAGTTTGCCGATACCGCCGTGGCCGGTTAGCAGCACGGCTGCCATTTTACTGGGGATCATGAGTGTCTCTCCCTGAATAAAACTGGCCGGCCCTCCCCTGCCGGCCAAACAGGCTGCTGTCCCCGTGGGGACAACACCCTGAAACCTGTGTCATAGATCCAGCGGATGCGCCCGGCCCCGCTCCGCCAGGCGGCGGTTCAGTTCCCTGGCTTCCGGCAGACCCGCTTCCAGCGCAAAGACAAATGCGTGGGTCAGGTAGAAGCAGGCGGCGTCGATATTGCCTGCCTCCTCAGCCCTGTCCCCGGCCAGCGTATAGAGCCGCACCAGCTCGGCATTGTCCTTATCTTCATGCGCCTGCAAAAGTGCGCGGTCGAGATCTGCACGCTCCATCCCTCAGCCCTTCAGCGAGATCGCGATGTTCTTGGTGCGCACATAATTATAAAGCGCCTCCAATCCCTTTTCACGACCAAAGCCCGATTTGCCAACGCCGCCGAACGGGGTCGAGATGCCGCCAGCGAACCATTCGTTCACAAACACCTGCCCGGCGCGCAGGCGGTTCGCGACCCGGTGCGCCCGTGCGAGGTCTCGGGTAAAGACGCCGGCCACCAGCCCGAACGCGGTGCCGTTGGCCATGGCGATCGCCTCGGCCTCGGTGTCGAAGGGGGTGAAGCAGGTGACGGGGCCAAAGATCTCTTCCTGCGCGACACGGGACGCGGGATCCACATCCGCCAGAATGGTCGGCGCCATAAAGTAGCCGTCGCGTTCCAGCCGGGCACCGCCAGATGCTGCGCGGGCACCGCTTTGGCGGGCGGTGGCCACCAGTGTTTCGATGCCGTCCAGCTGACGCGCCGAGATCACCGGGGTGAGGCCGGGGTTGTCCAATCCGTGGCCAACGCTGAGACCATTTGCCAGCGCCGCGGCGCGTTCCACCGCCTCGTCATAGATCGAACGGTGCACCAGCACCCGAGACATCGCCGAACACACCTGACCGGCGTTATAGAAGATGCCGCTTTGCAAGCTGGACATCAGCGTGTCGAGGTTGGCATCCTCAAACGCCACAGCCGCGGATTTGCCGCCCAGCTCCATCAGCGCGGGCGTCACCGGATTGGCCGCGGCGCGCAGGATCGCCTGGCCGGTCGGCACCGAGCCGGTAAAGACGATCTGGTCGATTTGGCTGCTTTCCACCAGCCGCGCGCCAAGGTCTGCACCGATGCCGTTCAGAATCGACACTGTCCCCGCGGGGACATCAGCGCGTTCCAATGCGACACCCAGCATCGCCAGCGCCATCGGGTCCAGCTCCGGCGATTTGATGATCACCGAGTTGCCCGCCGCCATCGCAGGCGCCAGCGAGCGTGCGGCAATCGAAACCGGGAAGTTCCAAGGCACGATCTGGGCAGAGACGCCATAAGGCTCATAGACCGTAAAATCAGCGTAATCCGGGCCAAGCGGGATCGACTTGCCTTCGATCTTGTCGGCCATGCCGCCGTAATATTCGAAATACTGCGCGGCTTCTTCGAATTCGTCATGCGCCGCGCTGAGGCTCTTGCCGCTTTCGCGGCACAAAAGCTCTGCGCCCTCACCCGCGATGCCGCGGATTTCCGCTGCAATGCGCTGCATCAGCTGGCCGCGTTTTGCGGGCTTCATGGCCGCCAGATCGCCGCGGTCAAAACTGGCGCGGGCGGCTTCCAGTGCGCGGGCCAGGCTTTCCTCGCCCGCCAGTGCGCAATCAGCCACATGGCGGCCGTTGCCAGGGTCCTCAACGGCGATGCGTTTGCCGCCATCGCCCTCGGCCCAGGCTCCGGCCAGGAAATTCCTGGCCAGACCGTCGTTTAAAAAACGGCTCATGCCGCGCGGCCCTTGGTCACCTGATCGGCCACCCAGGCGTGGAAGTTATGGGTCGGCCCGTCCATCGCGGGCGAGAAACGGCCGCCGTCGAACAGCTCGCCGTGGCGGCCCTTCTGCATGCCCTCGACGACAAAGACGTCTTCCTCGAACACGGTCTTCCACAGTTTGGCGTTCTCATCGCGCAGCTGTTCCAGGTCCGGCGTGTCATCGGCGGATTTGGCGTAATAGAGCTCGATGTGTTCAACGGTGTTTTCGGTGTCGACCGGCTCAAGGATGATCGCAAAGGCATGGTCACGCTGCACACCCAGCAGCACGTTCGGGTAGACGGCCACATATTCGCCGCCCTCGTCCCATTTGCTGCTCAGCCCTTCGAAATCCGGGAACATTGTGCCGTCTTCGCCCTTCATCTGGCGGTAGACCAGGGTGCCCTGGCCAGAATAATGGCCCGGAACCTCGATGTTGTAATGGTCTTCCAGCCGGGAATAGCTGTTCAGCCCCGGATGCACCCAGGGCAGGTGGTAGCTTTCGCAGTAGTTCTCAACCGCCAGTTTCCAGTTGGTTTTGACCTCCAGCTGAAAGCCCGAGGTTTCGCCGCCGTGATGCACCGGGGTCTCAAATTCCTTCCAGCGTTCCAGAAGGCCAGCGTGGGCGTCTTCAAACGCGGGCGCGTTGCCGTCGACATTGGCAAAGATCACGTCGCGCCAGACATAGGAACGGATGCGGACCAGGCCCAGCTCGTCCAGCTTGATGTCTTCATGCTTGTTGTTGCCGGGGCCGCCCACATGCGGGGTTGAGACCAGGCGGCCGTTCAGGCCATAGCACCAGCTGTGATAGGGGCAGCGGATGGCGCCCCGGATCTTGCCGGGTTTTTCAACCAGGATCATGCCGCGGTGGCGGCAAGTGTTCTGAAAAACGCCGACTTCGCCATCATTGTCGCGCACGATCAACAGCGGCATCCCGAGGAAATCCACCGGTTTGGCATAGCCCGGTTCCGGCACATCCTTGCCAAAGCCGATGCCGGACCAATTGGCAAACAGCACCGAGCGTTTCTCTTCGGCAAAGACGGCGGGGTCGATGTAATGGGCGTTCGGCAGGCCGTTGGCCACGTTGACCGGAGCCATCACCGGGGCAAGCGTGTCATGCTTGTTCATCTGGGTCTCTCCAAACCTGAATAAAGATGTGCGCGTTGTGCGCCATTGAAAGGAGAGAGCGGATTCACTCAATATCAGAAAACTTCGCGCTGACCTTAGCTGGATTCATCTGAGGCGTGACTCAGCTCGTCAATCACCCAATTGCGAAGCAACCGGGCGGATTCCGACATTTCCGCATCCGGGCGGCCCACCAGGTGGAACCCGTGCGGGGCGGCCAGCACATGCGGGCCGATCGGCACCAGCTGGCCCGTGGTCAGCAAGGGGTTCAGCAGGCGCTGCCACCCCAGCGCCAGCCCGGTTCCGTCCTGCGCGGCCTGCAGCGCGACCGAGTAGTTGTTGACCCGCACCCCTGGCGCGATGGGGCCGTCATAGCCCTGCTGCTGGAACCAGTCGGCCCAGGTGGTCCAGCTTTTGTCGTCGGATTCCAGATGCAGCAGCCGCTGCTGCGCCAGTTCCTCCAGCGGGCAGCCGGTCAGCTTTTCAGCCAGTTCCCGGTTGCCCACCGGCACCAGGTGGTCGCGGTACAACTCGGTCTGTTGCAGCCTGGTGTCGCGCTCGCGCCCGTAGCGGATGTAGAAATCCACGTCGGGCATACTGCGCAAGGGCCGGTCGTTGACGATTTGGTTGACGTTCACATCCGGGTGCCGGCGCCAGAACCGCACCACCGACGGCGACAGCCACAATGAGGCCACCGCAGAGGTGGAACCGATGGTCACTGTGTCGCCGGTATGGCGGTCGCGGATGGTTTTCAGGCTAAGCGAGATCTTGGAAAACGAGGTCGCCAGCGTATCAAACAACGCCTCGCCTTCCTCAGTCAGCTCGACTCCGCGGTGCTTGCGCTGAAACAGCGGCACCTGCAGTTCGGCCTCCAGCGCCTTGACCTGATGGCTGACGGCGCCGGGGGTGACGGACAGCTCCTGCGCGGCATTCTTAAAGCTGAGATGCCGGGCGGCGGCCTCAAACGCGGCCAGGGTGGTCAGCGGCGGCAGGCTGTAATGGCGGCGGGACATCTGCGGCTCCTGGCATGCGGCTCGGATGAGAGGGCTTCATTTCAATATGGGAAATACGCCTTTGATTACCAGCACGGAATTTGCGGACGCGCGCGCTGTTCCGGTGCGCCTAGTCGATCCGGCCCCGTTGCAGCATTGGCGTCACGTTAAAGGCAGCCTTGTACACCCTTGAGAAATGGCCGGGGCTGTCAAACCCGCAGGACAACGCCACCTCGGTCACCGAAGATTCGGTCTGGATCAACAGATTGCGGGCGCGCTCCAACCGCATCTCCATTGAATATTTCTTGGGCGAGGTGTTCAGGTATTTGCCGAACAGCCGTTCCAGCTGGCGGGTGGAGATGCCGATATCCTCGGCAATCAGCGCAGGCGAGATGGGATCGCTGATATGGTCGTGCATCATCTGGATCGCCCGCGCCAGATGCCGGTTGCGCATGCCGTTGCGCGATTGCAGCGAAACCTTCTGCTCGGCAGTTGCATTGCGCACCGCGTTGTAAACCATCTGATCCGCCACCGCGACCGCCAGGTCATAGCCGTGATCGCGTTCGATCAGGTGCAGCATCAGATCCGCTGTGGCGGTGCCGCCCGAGGCGGTCATGTGCTTTTCATCGGCCACAAAGACGCTGCGCACCAGGTTCACCTCCGGAAAGCCCTCCATGAAACTGTCGTGGTATTCCCAGTGGATTGCCGCCTGCATGCCGTTGAGAAACCCGGCTTCAGCCAGCACCCAGGCGCCGGAACACAGGGCGCCGATCCGCGTACCGCGCGCCCGTTCGCGCCGCAACGCTGCCAGCAGCGGCTTGGTCACATGGTTGCGCATATGGATGCCGGACAGGGCAAACAGCTGGCGGCATTTCGGGATCGCATCAAAGCCGTAATGCACCAGCGTCACCGAGCCATTGGAACAGGTCGCGGTCTCGCCGTTCTCTGATCCGAACGACCAGTCATACAAGTCCTGCCCGCTGACCAGATTGGCAATACGCAAGGGCTCCACCGCGCAGGAAAAGGCGAGATGCGAGAATTCCTCGACCAGAAGAAAGGCAAAATGCTGGGTGTTGGACATGGTGTGACCGCCTGACAAAAACCGCGCGGGACCGCCCTGTGCAACACAGCCCTGCGGTCCGGGCAGGCTACGCCCCCTGCCCCGTCCGCCGCAAGCTGCTGCACAGCGCAAAGCGCCCGCAAACTGCACACATCATATTTTTTCCGTGTACACAATATGTATTTTTTCTGTACAGGGCGCATATAGTCATGACATAGAGACTGCGACCCGACGAATCCCACCCGCAACAGCGGCAGGAGAGAGATCCATGAAAGACGCCTCCAAGACCCGTAAGGCCGAGCTGCACAGCCGTCTCAAGGCGGCCATCATGACGCTGGAGCTGCGCCCGGGCGCCGATCTGGACGAGGCGAAACTGTCCGAGGATACCGGCCTGTCGCGCACGCCTTTGCGCGAAGTGCTGCGCCAGCTGGCAGGCGAAGGCTATGTGGATCTGCGCGAAAACCGCGGTGCCCGGGTCAGCGAGATGTCGCATATGACCCTGCGCGATTTCTTCCTGGCGGCGCCAATGATCTATGGCGCGGTGCTGCAACTGGCGGCGAAACACGCAACGCCCGCCCAGATCGAGGTGCTGAAGGCCGCGCAGGAGGATTTCAAAGCCGCCCTGCGCAGCGGCTCCAGCGCCGAGCGGGCGATGGCCAACAACCGTTTCCACGAAGTGACCGGCGAGATGGCCGACAACATCTATCTGCTGCCCTCGTTTCAGCGGCTGCTGATTGATCACGCCCGTATTTCGATGACCTTTTACCGGCCGCAAAGCCCCGAGATGGCTGAAAACGTCTCGGAAGCCAGCGCCCAGCATGACGCCATCATCACCGCGATTGAGACGGGCGACGAGGCGGCGGCGGCGCAGCTGGCGATTGATCACTGGAACCTGTCACGCGACCGGATTGAACTGTTTGTCATGCCCGCCGGGCTGGACGTGCCGCTGGGCACGGTCGCACGCAAAACCCCTGCATAGAGGACAAAATGACCCCAATATTCCGCTTTGAAGGGATCTACACCCCTGTGGTGACGCCCTATCACGAGGACGGCAGCGTCAATTGGGACGCGCAGGCCGAGGTGATCGAATACCTGGTTGAAAACGGCGTGCATGGCCTGATCTCCGGCGGCTCGACCGGTGAAAACTATGCCCAGACCGTCGAGGAACGGCTGGAGCTGGCAAAGTTCACCCATGAGCAGCTCAAGGGCCGGCTGCCGCTGGTTGTCGGCACCGGCGCGATGCTGACCGGCGACTCCGTGGCGCTGGCCGCGGGTGCCCGCGACATCGGCGCCGACAGTATCCTCTTGGCCTCGCCCCCCTATTCGGTACCGACCGACCGCGAAAACGCGCTGAATGCGCTGGCCATCGACAAGGCTGCTGATCTGCCGGTGATGCTGTACAATTACCCGCACCGCACCGGCACCATGATGGGCGAGGAGTTCCTGGACCGGGTCGGGCGCAGCCGCAATTTCTGCGGCATCAAGGAAAGCTCGGGCGATATCAACCGGGTGCACCTGCTGGCCCGCGACTATCCGCATATCCAGCTGGGCTGCGGCATGGATGATCAGGCGCTGGAATTCTTTGCCTGGGGCGCGCCGTTCTGGGTCTGCGGCGGATCGAACTTCCTGCCGGCCGAACATGTGGCGCTGTATAACGCCTGCGTGGTGGAGGGCAATTACACCAAGGGCCGCCGCATCATGTCGGCGATGATGCCCTTGATGCATGTGCTGGAGCAGGGCGGCAAGTTCATCCAGACCATCAAACACGGCGTCACCCTGAACGGCATCGCAGCCGGTGCCATGCGTGCTCCGCTGAAAGGGCTGAACAAGGACGACAAACGCGCATTGGAACAGGTTGTGCGGGTGCTGAAACAGAAAATTGCCGACATTCAGGCGGAGGGCTGAGCCATGACATTGCTGACCCAGGACGAATACACATCCATCGCCGCAGGGCTGGCCCTGCCCACTGGTGCCTTCATCGACGGTAAATTCCGCCCGGCAGCTTCGGGAAACACCTTTGAAACGGTGAACCCGGCCACTGGAGTGAAACTCGCCGATATTGCCGCCTGCAGCGCCGAGGATGTTGATTTCGCGGTTGAAAAATCCCGCGAAGCCTTTGACGACGGGCGCTGGTCCCGCCTGCACCCGTCTGAGCGCAAGGACGTGCTGATCCGGCTGGCCAAGCTGATGACCCGCAACGCGCGTGAACTGGCGGTGATGGAGAGCATCGACAGCGGCAAAACCATCTATGACTGCGAAACCGTTGATGTGCCGGAGACCATCCACTGCATCAAATGGCACGCCGAGGCGATCGACAAGATCTACGACCAGGTATCGCCTGCCTCGGATGATCACATCGCCATGGTGGTGCGCGAACCCATCGGCGTGGTCGGCCTGGTGCTGCCGTGGAATTTTCCGCTCTTGATGCTGGCGTGGAAGATCGGCCCGGCGCTGGCGGCGGGCTGCTCGGTTGTGGTGAAGCCTGCGGCGGAGACCACCCTGACCGCCCTGAGGGTGGCGGAACTGGCGATGGAAGCCGGCCTGCCCCGCGGTGTCTTGAACATTGTTCCCGGCGGCGGCGCCAACGTGGGCGAGCCCATCGGGCGGCATATGGATATCGACATGGTGTCCTTCACCGGCTCCACCGTGACCGGCAAGCGGTTCCTGTCCTATTCGGCCGAAAGCAACGCCAAGGAAGTGGTGCTGGAGATGGGCGGCAAGAACCCCGCCATCGTGATGGACGACGCCGAAAACCTGGACCGGGTTGCCGCCCATGTGGTGAACGGCGCGTTTTGGAACATGGGCGAGAATTGCTCGGCCTCCTCGCGGCTGATCGTGCATAAGGACGTGAAGGCCGAGCTTTTGGAGCGGATTGCGCATCACGCCAAGCAGTGGAACATCGGTGATCCGCTGGACCCGGAGGTCCGCATGGGCGCGCTGGTCTCACCCGCGCATTTCGACAAGGTCTGCGGCTATCTGGAGCAGGCGGAAAACGTGGTTCTGGGCGGCAAATCGCATGATGGCGCCTTTGTCGAACCCACGGTGGTTGAAGTGCCCGGCAATGATGCGGTGCTGGCGCGCGAAGAGATTTTCGGCCCCGTCCTGTCGGTGATCGAAGTCACTGGCTTTGACGAGGCTATCCGGATCGCCAATGACACCGACTATGGCCTCTGTGCGTCGATCTTCACCGCCAATGCCAAACGCGCCATCCGCGGCGCGCGGGCTATCCGGGCGGGCACGGTGACGGTGAACAGCTTTGGCGAGGGTGACATCTCCACGCCATTTGGCGGCTACAAGCAGTCGGGTTTTGGCGGCCGCGACAACTCGGTCCATGCCCATGACCAGTACACCCAGCTGAAAACCATCTGGATTGATCTGGCCGACGACGCAGATGAGGCCGTGGATTGAGCACCTACACCGCCAAACGCCTGCCCCGGCAGACCGCAGCGGCGGGATGGAATGCCATCCTGCCGCCGCAAGATCCGCTGCCGGTGCTGGACCAGGATCTGACCGCCGATGTGACCATCATCGGCGGCGGATTTGCCGGACTGTCGGCGGCCCGGCGCCTGCATCAGCTGGACCCGTCCCTGACGGTCGCGGTACTGGAAGCCGGGCAATTCGCCGAAGGCTCTGCCGGACGCAATTCCGGCTTTATGATCGACCTGCCGCATGATCTGGCCTCGGACAATTACGCCGGCGACGCGTTGGAGGCCGACCGCGCCGCCATTGCCCTGAACCGCCAGGCCATCGCGTTTGCCAAGGGCATCGCCGAAGACTGTGCGCTGCCGCAGGAGATCTTTGATCCCGCCGGTAAAATCAACGCCGCCGCCACCCGTGCAGGCGATCGGCACAACCGCGACTTTGCCGCCCATCTGGAGCGGCTGGGCGAGCCGCATACGCTCTACTCGCAAACGGAAATGCAGGCGCTGACAGGCAGCCCGCATTACACCTCCGGCCTTTATGCGCCGGGTACGGTGATGATCCAGCCCGCGGGCTATATCAGGGCCTTGTCGGCACATCTGGCCAGGCAAATCAGCGTCTTTGAAAACACCCCCGCCACGGGGTTCGAAAAACAGGGCAGAGGCTGGCTGGTTTCCACCCCCAAGGGCCGCATCAGCACCGGCAGGATTATCCTGGCCAACAACGGCCATCTGGAAAGCTTCGGCTTTTACCAGCGCCGCCTGATGCATATCTGCCTATATGCCTCGATGACCAAACGCCTGACACCGGAACAGATCACCCGGCTGGGCGGCGAAGCGCGCTGGTCGGTGACGCCATCGGACCCGGTCGGCACCTCGGTGCGGCGAATTTCCGGCTCATACGGCGACCGCATCCTGATCCGCACCTGCGCCAGTTTTCACCCCACGATTGAGACCAGCCGGATGCGCCTGCGCAATGCCGGCTGGGTGCATGACCGCAAGTTCCGCGAACGCTTCCCGCATCTGGGGGATGTGCAGATGGAGCACCGCTGGGCCGGGATGCTGTGCCTCAGCCGCAACGGGTCTGCGGCGTTTGGCGAGCTGGAACAGGGTGTCTTTTCCGCCTGCTGCCAGAACGGCCTTGGCATTGCCCGCGGCACCCAGCAGGGGATGGGGGCGGCTGAACTGCTGCTGCAGGGCGGATCGGAGATTGCCAGCCATTTTCTAGCCCAGCCGGAGCCGCCGAGGCTGCCGCCGGAACCCTTTGCCTCGCTTGGGGCGAACACCTATCTGATGTGGAAGGAATGGCGGTCCGGGAAGGAATAAGGCGTTGGGGGCGCTGCCCCCGGCCTGCGGCCTCCCCCGGAGTATTTTTGCAAAGATGAAGCGGGGCCGGGCCTTGAAGGTCCGGCTGTTGGTTCAAGGCAGGCTCAGCTTGGCCATTCGCCCGCCGTCAACGGTATAGACCTGGCCGGTGATGAAGCCCGCGTCGTCTGATGCCAGGAAAGCCACCAGCGCCGCCACTTCTTGCGGCTTGCCGGTGCGGGCCACCGGGTGGATGCCGGCGATATCGCGGCGGAAGGCCTCCGGATCGGGCATGGCGCCGATGAAATCGAGGTTCAGCTCGGTGTCGATCCAGCCCGGCGCCACCGCGTTGCAGCGGATGCCTTCCGCTCCGTGATCCACCGCCACCGCGCGGGTGAGGCCATGCAGCCCGGCCTTGGAGGCGCAATAGGCGGCGTGGCCGGGGTTGCTGCCCAGGCCTTCGATGGATCCGGTGTTGACGATACTGCCCTTGGATTTGCGCAGATGCGGCAGGGCGGCCTGGATCATCAGGAAGGGTGCCGTCAGGTTCACGGTCAAATTGCGTTGCCAGTCGGCGAGGGTCATGTCCTCGACCCGGGCCTCCTGCATCATGCCGGCGTTGTTGACCAGCACATCAAGGCGCCCTGCCCTGTTGACGGCCTCGGCGATGACCTGCGCCGGGCTGTCCGGTTCGGTGAAATCGGCGGCGATGCCCTCAAAATTTGCATCCGTGCCGCGCTGCGCAGTGAAGACGCGGGCGCCCTCGTCGCGCAGACGGTGGGCGATGGCCTGGCCGATACCGCTGCGGCCGCCGGTGACCAGCGCAACCTTGCCTTCAAACCGGCTCATGACACCGGTTTCCCGCCGTTCACCTCAACCAGCGCGCCGCACATGTAGCGGGCGGCGTCCGAGGCGAGGAACAGCACCACATCGGCGATATCCTCGGGCTCGGCAATCCGGCCCAGCGGCACCGATTTGCCCAGCTCGGCCACTGCCGAGTCCGGGTCAAAGCCGCGTTTGGCAAAGCCCGAACGCAGCATCGGCGTGTTCACCTCGTTCGGGCAGACCGCGTTGATGCGGATGCCCTGATGCGCATGGTCCATCCCCATGCATTGGGTCAGCGAGGCAATTGCCGCCTTGGTCATGCAGTAAAGCGCGTGGTTCAGCCCCGGAGCCTTGCCGCCCCAGCAGGACGCGGTGTTGACGATGGCGCCGCCGCCGGTTTCAGCCATCAGCGGGATTGCGGCGCGGCAGATGCGGAACGGCGCCTGCACATTGACGCCCATCGACAGGTCCCAGTCGGCATCCGAGGTCTCTGTCACCGGGCCGCGGGTGATGACGCCGGCGTTGTTGATAACAATATCCAGCCCGCCAAGCGCCTCTGCGGTGGCCAGCGGCAGGGTGTTGGCATAATCCGCGTCCAGCAGATCGCCGGGCAGATGCGCTTCGGCCTCAATACCGCTGGTGTCGCGGTCGGCAACCGCCACCTTGACGCCAGCGGCGCGCAGGCGTTCCACGATGGAGGCACCGATGCCCCCTGCTGCGCCGGTGACCAGCGCGCATTTTCCCTGAAATTCCATAATTCTGTCTCCAATCAAAAGGATGCCACCGGCGCGCCGAACAGGCTCTCGTCCGGGGTGATGCCCAGGCCGGGACCTTGCGGGACGCTGATATGGCCACCCTCGATGCGGATACCGTTTTCCGCGTCGTAGTTGCCCTCGATATAGGGGGCCGCCAGCCAGACACCCTCCAGCAGGTCCGGCTTAACGGTGGCGCCGATATGGGTGCAGGCCGCCGCAATGATATCGCCGCCCCAGCTGTCGTCGCAGGTGTGCGGCAGGTTGCGCGCCTCGCAGATGTCGCGGAAGGCGCGCATCGGCTGCAGGCCGCCAATCCGTGTCACCTTCATGCCGAACCCATCGACCAGCCCGGTGCCGGCGGCAGTGATCACCGTGTTCAGGCTGGTGCTGTTTTCATCCATGTAGAGGCCGTGGGTTATCTGCGGGCGGATTTTCTGCAGATCTTCCAACGTGTTGCAGGGCTGCTCCATGATAAAGGGGATCTCAGGGCATTCGCGGCTGACGCGCAGCGCATCCCGCGTGGTCCAGCCGCGGTTGCCGTCCACCGCCAGCCGCATGCCGGAACCGCCAATCTGTTCCCAGACCTTGCGAATGGTCTCAATGTCCAGTTCCACAGGCCGTCCGCCGACCTTGACCTGCAGGCGGGGATAGCCCTCGGCCAGTTTCCCGGCAGCCAGCCGCGCGATATCATCGGGCGCGCCGACGCCGGTGGCATAGTAGGAGGGCACGCGGTCGGTGAACGCACCGCCCAAAAGGGTTGAGACGCTGACGCCGAACTGCTTGCCCAAGAGATCATGCGCAGCGATGTCGATGGCGGCCTTGGCGTAATTGTGTCCGTTCAGCAGCCCGTCCATGCGCCGGTGCAGGGTCACGGGTGCGATTTCGGCGCCGATCAGCCCCTCTGCCATCGCGGCCAGCGCTGCGCGGGCGCCGCCGGCGTGGGATTCGGCGTAAGTGGGGCCAACCGGACAGGTCTCGCCCCAGCCTTCCAACCCGTTGTCCGCCACCAGCTTCACCAGCGTTGTGTCCAGCGACCAAACCGCGGCGTTGGCCATGGTGTAGGGGCCGTTTTTCACCGGCAGATCGTGCTGATAAATATGGATTTCCGCGATTTTCATATGCTTGCCCTGTTGGAAAAAAGGCCCGCCCGCTAATCGCCGGGGCGGGCCAGTCGGGGGAAAGGTCAGTAGCTTTGGTTCAGCTCATCCGCAGCGGGGATTTCGCGTTCGCGCCGGGCGATGTAGTCCAGCAATTCTTCGTTCCTGGCCTCGTCCAGCTTCGGCTCCTGGTATTCCGACAGCAGCTTCTTGGCACGGGTCAGGGCGCGTTCGGTGATCTCAACCCCGCCTTCGGCCTGCCATTGCTCGATCGAGTTGTTGTCGAACATCTCCGGCATAAAAAACGCCTCCTGGAAATTCTCCTGGGTATGCGGATGGCCCAGATAATGGCCGCCCGGCCCGACATCCGGCACCGCCGACAGCGCCTGATCAAAGTCATGCCATTTCGGCCCCTCTGCCATCCGGTAGGCCATCGCGCATTGCTCGGCATCGACGATGAACTTGGCGACGGAACAATGCATCCCGGCCTCGTTCCAGCCCGCCGAATGCCAGATATAGTTGGCGCCGGCATGCATCACCGCCTGCAGTGTGGTGGCGCTCTCATAGCCCGCCTGCGCGTCGAACGTCTTGGCCCCGCCCAGCGTGTTGGAGGTCCGCCACGGCACGCCATAGTAGCGCGCCATCTGGCCGATCATGAAGTTCATCAGGCTGATTTCCGGCGTCCCCGCCATCGGCGCGCCGGACTTCATGCTGACGGTCGACAGGTAATGGCCATAGATCGCAGGCGCGCCCTTGCGGATCACCTGGGTATAGGCCAGCGCGCTCAGCGCCTCGGCATTCAGCTGCGCCACGGTGGCGGGGACCGAGGCAGGCGTATTGGCGCCGCCCAGCACAAACGGCGAGCACAGCACCGGCTGGTTGCGGCGGCAATAGGCGCGCATTGCGCCCAGCATGGTTTCGTCCCAGACCAGCGGCGAGTTGCCGTTGCAATTGCCGGTCACCACCGGGTGGCTGTCGATGAAATCCGCGCCGAACAGGATCGCGCACATGTCCAGCACATCCTCGGCGTTCTTAGGCGAAGTGGTCATGCCCATGAACGTCTTGTCGGAATATTTCATCGACGAATAGGTGATCCGCAGATGCCGCTGGCTGATCGGGTGATCATAGGGCTCCACGATGTGATGCGCCGAGGAGTGCAAGGACGGCATCATATGCGCCAGCTTGTGGAACATCGCCAGGTCGTCCATCATCGGGTTGCGGCGCACGTCGTCCAGATCGCGCAGGAACGGCGCGCCGGTCATCGGGATGAACATCGAATGCTTGCCGCCCAGGCGCAGGTTCTTTTGCGGATCGCGCGCGTGATAGGTAAAGTCGCTGGGGATTGTCGCAATCAGCTCCCGCACCAATCCGCGGTCCAGATAGACCAGCTCGCCCTCGACCTTGGCGCCGGCGCGCTTCCAGTCTTCCAGCGCAATCGGATCGCGGAACTGGACGCCCACGTTTTCCAGAATATCCATCGAGGCGTTGTCGATCATCTCGACTTGGGCGCCATCCATCACCTCGCACAGGGGGATATTGCGGGTCAGGCCCGGGAGCATGTCGAATTTCGGGGCGGTGCGCAGGGCGCGGCGGGCGGTGCGGCCGCCCGAGCGCGAACGGGTCGCAGTGGCTTGCTCAGTCATGGCAGGGGTCTCCTTTGACGGAGAGTTTTTCTGAAATTTCCGGGCTTCACCTGCAGGATTACGAAATGCGATTGCAAAAACCGACACTCCGCCCGGCGGAAGCGGCCAGGGGGCTGCTGCCTTGCTTTGCGGCGGATTCTCCGACCCTGTCAGACCTCAAATCAGACCCTAAGTAACGCCTGTTCGGGCAAAAACCGGGGGAATCCCCGATCTGCCGCGACTCAGCCTATGCGCCATCTACGGATCATCTACAAAGAGGGCCGGAAAATGCGCTTTTCCCGACCGCGCCTGGCAGAACTTGATTTAAATGTTTTATTTCAATACATTACCCATCACTTACGGACAAAGCCGGCCTTCGGTCAGAAACCCCGGACATCCGCCTGCAACCTGTAAATGAAGGAATCTATTGCAAAACACTGTGCGCATTGCGTATAGAAACGATAAATAAAGCGCTGACGCAAAACAGCGTTACTATCGAGAGGGCAGCAGTTGGCAGTAGCACTCCACATCAATCAGCGAATCCGCGAAAACGCGGAAAGCCTCAGTGCGGCTCTCGAAAGCCACATGCTGGCGAGTTTCGCGCCGGATGCAAGGAAGGAATTGCGTCTGTTCAGCGCCGGCGAAGCGGCGGAAATGCTGGGCATTTCCTCCAGTTTCCTGCGCAAGCTGCATTTTGACGGCAAACTGCCCGAGGTGCACACCACGCCGGGCGGGCGGCGCCACTATTCCGCCGCTGATCTGCTGGAAATGCGCAAGATCCTGGATGCCGCGGCCAAAACGCCCGGCACCTATCTGCGCGGCCGCCGCGACGGCGACAAGGTGCAGGTGCTGTCCTTCCTGAACTTCAAGGGCGGCTCGGGCAAGACCACCTCGTCCATCCACACCGCCCAGCGGCTGGCGCTGAAAGGCTACCGGGTGCTGGCAGTGGATATCGACCCGCAGGCGTCTTTGACGACGCTTTTCGGCTATCGGCCCGAGGTCGATTTCCTTGAAACAGGGACGATTTATGACGCAATCCGCTATGAAGACCCCCTGCCCCTGCGCCAGATCATCCAGCAGACTTACTTCAGCGGTCTGGATCTGGCCCCCGGCGGGCTGATCCTGCAGGAATTCGAGCATGAGACGCCTCAAGCCCTTTTGAACAACGTTCAACCAGCGTTTTTCTCGCGCATGGCCGCAGCATTGCAGGAGGTCGAGAAGGATTACGACGTGATCATCTTCGACTGCCCGCCGCAGCTGGGCTACCTGACCATGTCGGCGCTCTGTGCCTCGACCGGCGTGATCATCACCGTGGTGCCGAACATGCTCGACATCGCGTCGATGTCGCAGTTCCTGCAGATGTCAGCCGAACTGCTGGATGTTGTGTCTAATGCGGGCGCCGCGCTGGAGTTTGATTTTCTGCGCTTCCTGATCAACCGGTACGAACCCAACGACGGACCGCAGCAACAGGTGGTTGCCTTCATGCGGCAGCTGTTCGGCGAAGAAGTCATGGTGGCCCCGATGCTGAAATCCACCGCGATTTCCGACGCAGGACTGACCCAGCAGACCGTTTACGAGGTGGAAAGATCCCAGTTTCACAGGTCAACCTATGACCGTGCGGTCGATTCACTGAATCAAGTTAACGATGAAATAGAATCGCTCCTTCAACACGCATGGAGGCGTTGATGGCACGCAAAGGCATTCTCAGCACGGCCCTGAACACCCCCGCAGCATCCGCTGGCGGGCCGAAACCCAAAATGATGCCGCGCGGCGCCGTCGGGGCGCTGCAGTCCTCGCTCAGCAAGCTGCAGGAAAGCGCGGTGCAGGAGATCGACACCGCGCTGATCGACGATGCGGGCTATGAGGACCGCCTGGGCATGGACGGGGCGGCTTTCAACCAGTTGAAGGACAGCCTGCAGACCTATGGCCAGCAGGTGCCGGTGCTGCTGCGCCCGCATCCCAAGACACAGGGGCGGTTCGAAATCGTCTATGGCCGCCGCCGCCTGAAGGCGCTGCGCGAGCTGGGCCAGCCGGTCAAGGCGATGGTGCGGCAGCTGGATGATCATGCGCTGGTGATGGCCCAGGGCCAGGAAAACACCTCGCGCCAGGACCTCAGTTTCATTGAAAAGGCCGCCTTTGCGGCGCAGTTGCAGGCGGATGGCTATGGACGGCAGACAATTGCCGCCGCACTGTCGATCGACCTGCCGATGGTGTCGCGGATGCTCAAGGTCGGCACGGCCTTTGATTTGCCGTTCCTGCGGACGATCGGCTCAGCCCCCGGCATTGGCCGCGACCGCTGGATGATGCTGGTTAAGCTGTTCGACGATCCACCGGCACGGACCCGGGCCATCACCCGGACGAACCGGCCCGACTTTACGACCTATGACTCTGACGGGCGGTTCGAGGCGGTTCTGAAACATGCCCGGAACGTGCCGCAAGAACCCGAACCGGCCCCTGCCCCGCCGAAAGTCCGCGCCCTGCCCGGCAACGGCGGCGCTGAGGTGGCAGGCATTAAAACCACCGCCAAAGGTATTACCCTGACGATCTCTGCCAAGGACACGCCCGGCTTTGACACCTGGTTCGACGCCCATGCAGAAGAGATCATGGAAGAGCTTCACGGCCGCTGGCAGCAAGACCAGCCCGAGCAGCCGGAAGACTGAGCAAGAGCAGAAACACTAAGGACAGGAGGCACGTAAGCAGGCAAAAGAAAAGCCCCCCAGGACATTACATCCCAGAAGGCCGTTCTCAGATTTAGCACCTTTGGAATAGCCCTTCAGACTCGTCACTGTCAACTCCATGCGCTGTATGGGGGCGGGAATTCTTTGTCTTTCGTGAAATTAACATGGAACAGACGTCCCAAATCGCATTTGGGCGGCAGGATCCGTGCGGCCGGCTGGCGGGAACTCACGACAAGTGGGACCTTCTGGCTGCGCTGACGCATGCCGCCGCGGAATTTGAACTGAGCCACCGCACCCTAAGTGTGCTGAAGGCCCTGCTGACCTTTTTCCCCGACCGGGCGCTGCCTGCGGAACCGGGCAGCGCCATCGTGTTCCCGTCAAACCGCAAACTGATGGAGCGGCTGAACGGGATGCCCGAAAGCACCCTGCGCCGCCATCTGGCCGCCCTCACCAGGCTGGGTATTGTCAGCCGGAAGAACAGCCCCAACCGCAAACGCTATGCCCGCCGCAGCGGCAGTGACATGCCGCTGGCCTTTGGCTTTGATCTGTCCCCCCTCGCCTGCCACGCCAGCCGGATCTTTGACGCAGCACTGGATGCCAAGGCCCGTGCCGAGCATCTGGCGGTTCTGCGCGACCGGGTAGCCGTGCTGCGGCAAGACCTGCTGGAACTGGCTGATGGCACGGCAGAGGCGCTGCTGGAGGCCGTGCGCAAACTGCTGCGCCGTAAACCCTGCGAGGCCGAATTGACCCAAGCGGCAGACGCTCTGCGCAGGGAAATTGCCAGCCGTACACCCGAAGAAAGCCCACCGGTCCCCAATCTGCCTGCACCCGTTTTGAGCGGCCCCGGCGACCAGAATGAGCGGCACATACAGGATTCAATAAAAAAAGATTCTGACTCTGAAGAGGCGCAGACCAAACCGCTTTCAAATCAGACGCAAAGGTCAAACGCAAAAGACAGCACAGCAGAGAAAAACAGTGAGCTGGCGACCCTCCGTCGTGCCTGCCCCGAAGTGCAAACCTACTTCCCCGGCAGTCTGCGCAACTGGCAGGATGCTGATCGCATAGCCGAGAATCTTTCACCGATGATCGGCATCGACATGCCTGTCCTCAGCGACGCCCGCGCAGCGATGGGCCGTCAGGAGGCGGCTACTGCAGTGATGTGCATCCTGGAAAAGCTCGGGACCATCCGCAGCCCAGGCGCCTATCTGCGGCGGCTGGCACAGAAGGCGCGTACGGGTCAGTTTTCTACCGCGCCGATGCTGAATGCGCTGTTGCAGGCAAGCCATCGCAGAGAAATTGTCAGCTGACAATTTTGGTGCCCGTAGGGTTTTCTTTGTGTGCTCAGGCCCGGATTTGATCTCCCTCTGCTGCAGAAGCTCTGCCGGACAGCCTGGCAGAGAATAGCTTGCATCCGTGCCTCAGAGCAAAATTGTCAGCTGACAATTTTTGCCCACCGCAGGAATTCACGGCGAGGCAGGCTGCGGGATGTTTCCAGGCATAGAAGGACCGCATGGCAATCCGGCCCCATTTTTTTCCGGCGCCGGCCCGGGCATCATTGCAGAAATTGTCAGCTGACAATTTCTCATTTGCCGCACTGATACGGCCAATCAATCCATTGCCTTCGCCACCGCAGGAAGGCCACAGTGAGGGGATCTTCAAAGCGAAAGGAACCCGCCGCTCCATGCTCTCTATCCTGCGCAACCGGACTTACCGGCATCTATTCCTGGCCCAGATTGTGGCGTTGACCGGCACCGGCCTTGCCACTGTCGCGTTGGGGCTGCTGGCCTATGATCTGGCCGGAGACCGCGCCGGGCTGGTGCTGGGCACAGCACTCACCATCAAGATGGTGGCCTATGTCACTGTTGCCCCCATCGCAGCCGCCTGGGCCGAACAAGTGAACCGGCGAAAGATGCTGATCACACTGGACCTGCTGCGGATGGCAGTTGCGGTTTGCCTGCCGTTTGTCTCTGAAGTCTGGCAAGTCTATGTGCTGATCTTTGTGCTGCAGTCGGCCTCTGCCGGATTCACGCCTGCGTTCCAGGCCTCGATCCCCGATGTGCTGTCAGAGGAGAAGGACTATACGCAGGCGCTGTCCCTGTCGCGGATGGCCTATGAGCTGGAGAGCCTGGTCAGTCCGATGCTGGCAGCGGCACTGCTGGTTCTGGTGAGTTTCTCGACACTGTTCTGGGGCACTGCCGCGGGGTTTGCGGGATCTGCGCTGCTGCTGCTGTCGGTCACCCTGCCGTCGCCCGCGCCGAAAGCGCCCCGGCCGGTCTGGCAGCGCACCACCCGCGGTATCCGGAACTATCTGCGGACACCCCGGCTGCGCGGGTTGCTGGCATTGAATTGGGTGGTATCGGCGATGGCGGCGATGGTGCTGGTGAACACAGTGGTGCTGGTGCGGGCAAGCCTGGGGCAGGGCGAAAGCGCGGTTGCCTTGGCGCTGGCCGCCTTTGGCGGCGGTTCAATGCTGGCGGCCATGCTGCTGCCGCGTCTGCTGGAGCGGGTCCCCGACCGGACGGTGATGCTGGCGGGCGGCGCCCTGGGCAGTGCCGCACTTGCGGTGCTGTCGCTCAGCCTTTTTGCTGCGCCGCTGGGGTTTGCACGGCTGGCAATTGCCTGGGCCGTTATCGGCGTGGGATACTCAGCCGTGCTGACGCCCACGGGGCGGTTGCTGGCACGCTCGGCCCATGCGGCGGACCGGCCTGCGATCTTTGCCGCGCAGTTCACACTGTCGCATGCCTGCTGGCTGCTGTTCTACCCGCTGTCGGCCTGGCTGATGGCCGCCTGGGGCGGGGGAGCGGCGATGCTGGCCTTGGCTCTGCTGGCAACCGCGGGGCTGATCGCCGCGCACTTCCTGTGGCCCAAGGACAGCGCATCCCCCGTTGCGCACAGCCACCCTGATCTGCCGCCGGACCATCCGCATCTGCAGGGCGGCCACCCGCATGCGCATCCGGTTATTATCGACGATCTGCACCCGCGGATCCCGCAGCAAGCGGGTAGATAGGACAGGAGAGCTGCCCCATTTTATGACTAGACATAATCGCCTAACTCCGTAGTTTATTGCCGAAATGGCAGTAAAGGGACTTAGGGATTCTGTGACTGGGGAATTTGTTCTGACAGGCGCGCGTCTGGCCACCATGGCCGGGACGGAGGCGCCTTACGGGCTGATCGAGGACGGCGCGGTTGCGGTCTCCGGCGGCAGGATTGTCTGGGCCGGTCCGCGGCAAAAATTGTCAGCTGACAATTTTTCCTGGGAACAGGTTGATCTGGGCGGACGGCTGGTGACACCGGGGCTGATTGACTGCCATACCCATATCGTCTTTGGCGGCAACCGGGCGATGGAGTTTGAGATGCGCCTGAATGGTGCGTCTTATGAGGAAGTCGCTAGGGCAGGGGGCGGCATCGTCTCCACCGTATCCGCGACCCGCACCGCATCGCTTGGGGATCTGGTGCAGGGCGCGCTGCCGCGTCTGGATGCGTTGATCGCCGAGGGCGCGACTGTGGTGGAGGTGAAATCCGGCTATGGGCTGGACCGCGAAACCGAACTGAACATGCTGCGCGCCGCCCGTCGTCTGGGCGAACTGCGCCCGGTGACCGTGAAAACCACCTTCCTTGGCGCGCATGCCACGCCCGGCGAATACAAAGGCCGCGATGATGCCTATATAGACGATGTCTGCATTCCCGCCTTGCGTGCGGCCCATGCCGAGGGGCTGGTGGATGCGGTTGATGGCTTCTGCGAGAACATCGCCTTTGCGCCCGCGCAGATCGAGCGGGTGTTCAAGGTGGCACGGGAGCTGGGCCTTCCAGTAAAACTGCACGCCGAACAGCTGAGCCATCAGGGTGGCACGGCGTTGGCCGCGCAATACGGTGCGTTGTCAGTCGATCACGTGGAATACGCCACCGAGGACGACGCCAAGGCGATGGCCGCCGCGGGTTCCGTCGCGGTGATCCTGCCCGGTGCGTTTTACACCATACGCGAAACCCAGGTGCCGCCGATTGAGCATTTCCGCAGCCATGGCGTGCCGATGGCGCTGGCGACCGACTGCAACCCCGGCTCCTCGCCGCTGACCTCGCTGCTGCTGACAATGAACATGGGCTGCACCCTGTTCCGCATGACGCCGGAGGAGGCGCTGGCAGGCGTCACACGCAATGCAGCACGTGCGCTGGGGCTGAGTGACCTGGGCCAAATCGCCGCCGGAATGCGCGCCGATCTGGCGGTCTGGGACGTGGAAACGCCCGGTGAGCTGGCCTACCGCATCGGCTTCAACCCCCTTCACACCCGTATCTATGAGGGCACCCAATGATCGAGATGATTCAGATGGTTCCGGGCACAGTAACCCTGTCCACGCTGGAAGATATCTACCGCAACCTGACCCCGGCCAAGCTGGACGCCTCTGCCCGCGAACCGGTGGAGGCTGCTGCGCAGATGGTGGCGGATGCCGCCGCGGGCGAGGATGCCGTCTATGGCATCAACACCGGCTTCGGCAAGCTCGCCTCAACCAAGATCGCACCGGAAGACACCGCCACCCTGCAGCGCAACCTGATCCTGTCGCATTGCTGCGGGGTAGGGGAGGCACTGCCGGAGGACAAGACCCGGCTGATGATGACGCTGAAACTGCTGTCCATGGGGCGTGGTGCCTCGGGCGTGCGCTGGCTGGTGATTGATCAGATCGAACAGATGCTGGCGCATGGCGTGGTGCCGGTGATCCCGTCACAGGGCTCGGTCGGCGCATCGGGCGATTTGGCGCCGCTGGCGCATATGGCGGCGGCGATGATCGGGGCAGGGGAGGCTATCTATGACGGCACCCGCATGTCCAGCGCGGATGCGCTGAAAAAGGCCGGGTTAGAGCCTATTGTGCTCGGCCCCAAGGAAGGTCTGGGGCTGATCAACGGCACGCAATTCTCGACCGCCTGCGCATTGGCCGGGCTGTTTGATGCCTGGCGTCTGGCCGAGGCCTCGATGACCATCGCATCGCTGACGACGGACGCCATCATGGGCTCCACCGCGCCGCTGGTAGCTGACATTCACTCCTTGCGCGGTCATGCCGGCCAGATCGACGTGGCGCGCGAGATGCGCGGCATCATGGACGGCTCGGAAATCCGCGAAAGCCACCGCGAGGATGATACCCGGGTTCAGGATCCCTATTGCATCCGCTGCCAGCCGCAGGTGGTAGGCGCTGCGCTTGACGTGCTGCGGATGGCTGCCAGGACGCTGGAGATCGAGGCCAATGCCGTCACTGATAATCCGCTGGTGCTGGTGAACGAAGGCCGCATCGTCTCGGGCGGCAACTTCCACGCAGAATATGTCGGCTTTGCCGCCGATCAGATCGCGCTGGCCGTGGCCGAAATCGGTGCTATCGCGCAGCGCCGGGTGGCCTTGATGGTGGACCCGACCCTCAGCCACGACCTGCCGCCGTTCCTGACGCCTGATCCGGGCCTGAACTCCGGCTTCATGATTGCCGAGGTGACCACCGCCGCTTTGATGAGCGAAAACAAACACTTGGCCAATCCTTGCGTGACCGACTCGACGCCGACCTCGGCCAACCAGGAGGACCATGTGTCGATGGCCGCCCACGGCGCGCTGCGGCTGGCGCGGATGAATGCCAACCTGTCGGTGATCCTGGGCGTTGAAATGCTCTGCGCCGCGCAAGGGGTGGAGGCACGGGCGCCGCTCAAGACTTCAGCGCGCCTGCAGGACGTTCTGGCGATGCTGCGCAGCGACATCCCTGCGCTGGCCGAGGACCGTTATCTGGCACCGGATATTGAATCCGCCAGCGCCATGGTCCGCGCGGGCCGGGTTGCGGAAGCTGCCGGTGTAAAGGTGACAGCATGATCGAAGTGACCCAAGGCGCCTCGCCGCTGGTGCTGGGCTTGCCCCACACCGGCACCGATGTGCCGCCGGAAATCCGGGACTGTCTGAACGACACCGGTAGGGCGCTGGCCGACACAGACTGGCATATCCACGACCTGTATTCCGGGCTGGGGGAGGACATCACTACTGTCCGCACGCCGATCCACCGCTATGTGATCGACGTGAACCGCGATCCCGCGGGTATCAGTCTCTATCCCGGGCAAAACACCACCACTCTGGTGCCGCTCACGGATTTCGACGGGCTGCCGATCTGGCAGGAGGGCAAGGAGCCGGATGAGGCGGAAATCGCCCGCCGCCGCGATGCCTATCATGCGCCTTATCACACCGCGCTGATGGCGGAGCTGCAGCGGGTGAAGGCCATTCATGGCTTTGCCATCCTCTATGACTGCCACTCGATCCGCGGCGACATTCCGTTCCTGTTCGAAGACCGCCTGCCGGATTTCAACACTGGCACCAACATGGGCGAAACCTGCGATGCGTCCATCGAGGCGCTGACCGTCGCCCATTGCGAGGCGGCGGAGGGCTATACCTCGACCCTCAACGGCCGTTTCAAGGGCGGCTGGACCACCCGCCATTACGGGCGGCCCGCGGATGGGTTTCACGCGATCCAGATGGAACTGGCGCAGGCGACCTACTGCCAGGAAAGCCCCCCCTGGACTTACCTGCCGGAGCGCGCGGACCGCTTGCGCGTCCATCTCACCAATATCCTGACTGATCTCAAAAACTGGAGGCCCTCGGCATGAGCGATCCCCGCAAGAACACCCGCGACATCTTCCCGCCCACCGGTTCGGAAATCACCGCCAAGTCCTGGATGACCGAGGCGCCGATGCGGATGATGATGAACAACCTGCATCCCGATGTGGCCGAAAACCCGCATGAGCTGGTGGTTTACGGCGGCATCGGCCGCGCCGCGCGCACCTGGCAGGATTTCGACCTGATCGTCGAGACCCTGAAAAACCTGGAGGAAGACCAGACCCTGATGGTGCAGTCGGGCAAGCCGGTTGGCGTGTTCCAGACCCACAAGGACGCGCCGCGGGTGCTGATCGCCAACTCCAACCTGGTGCCGCATTGGGCCAACTGGGACCACTTCAACGAGCTCGATAAGAAGGGCCTGATGATGTACGGCCAGATGACGGCCGGTTCGTGGATCTATATCGGCACCCAAGGGATCGTGCAGGGCACCTATGAAACCTTTGCCGAGGCCGGCCGCCAGCATTTCGGCGGCGATCTGACCGGCAAGTGGATCCTGACCGGCGGCCTGGGCGGCATGGGCGGCGCGCAGCCTTTGGCGGCGGTATTCGCCGGGGCATCCTGCTTGGCGGTGGAGTGCAACCCCGACAGCATCGACTTCCGCCTGCGCACCAAATACCTGGACGAAAAGGCTGAAACCCTGGACGAGGCGCTGGCGATGATCGAGCGCTGGACCGCCGCGGGCGAGGCGAAATCCGTGGGCCTCTTGGGCAACGCGGCAGAGATTTTCCCGGAACTGGTGAAGCGCGCCGAAGCAGGCGGCATCCGCCCCGACATCGTGACCGACCAGACCTCGGCGCATGATCCGGTCAACGGCTACCTGCCGCTGGGCTGGACCATGGGCGAGTGGAAAGAGCGCCGCGAGAGCGACAAGAAAGCGGTGGAAAAGGCTGCGCGTGCCTCGATGAAGGTTCAGGTCAAGGCGATGTGCGATTTCCACGCCATGGGCGTGCCCACCGTGGATTATGGCAACAATATCCGCCAGATGGCGCTGGAGGAGGGGCTGGAGAATGCCTTTGACTTCCCTGGCTTTGTGCCTGCCTATATCCGCCCGCTGTTCTGCCGCGGCATCGGTCCGTTCCGCTGGGCAGCACTTTCGGGCGATCCGGAGGATATCCGCAAAACCGACGCCAAGATGAAAGAACTGTTCCCCGAGAACGAGGGCCTGCACCGCTGGCTGGACATGGCGCAGGAACGGATTGCATTCCAGGGCCTGCCCGCGCGGATTTGCTGGATCGGCCTGGGTGATCGCCACAAGGCCGGCCTCGCGTTCAATGAAATGGTCCGCACGGGTGAGCTGTCGGCGCCGGTGGTTATTGGCCGTGACCATCTGGATAGCGGCTCGGTGGCGTCGCCCAACCGCGAAACGGAATCGATGCTGGATGGCTCGGACGCGGTGTCCGACTGGCCGCTGCTGAATGCGCTGCTGAACACCGCTTCGGGTGCGACCTGGGTGTCGCTGCACCATGGTGGCGGGGTTGGCATGGGCTTTTCGCAGCATTCCGGCGTGGTGATCTGCTGCGACGGTTCCGAGGATGCCGGCCGCCGCATCGGCCGCGTGCTGTGGAACGACCCGGCCACCGGCGTCATGCGCCATGCGGATGCAGGATATGAGATTGCCAAGGACTGCGCGCGCGAGCATGGGCTGAACTTGCCCGGTATTATGGGGTGACGCTCCGGGTAAATAGAGGCTGAAATCCGGCGCGGGTTTCAGCCGTAAAGAACTGATTTTTGGCCGTTTCCCTCAAAGGGAAACGGCTTTTTTACTTGGTGTGCCAGTGCAGGCCTTGCATCAGCAGCTGCCGCTGCACCCGCCCTGGGTAGTCTGTGCAGATCGCATCCACGCCGAGGGTTATCATCCGTTCGATGTCCTGCGGTTCATTCACTGTCCAGACAACCGTCACCAACCCCAGATCGCGGGCGCGGGCCAGCGACCCTGCCGTGATGTCCAGGAGATAGGGGCACCAGAACCGCCCCCCGGCCGCGGCAACGCGATCCGGCAGGTCCAGCACGGTGCAGCCCGCCACAGGGTTCACCGCCTTGGAGGAATCCTCGCCTGCATCGGCGGCATTCTGTGGCAGTTGGGTCAGGAAGGAGGCAGGCATTTCCGGCGCAATCCGCTGGCAGAGGGCCAGCAGATCCCAGTCGAAACTGTGCAGCACGGTGCGGGGCTGCATCCCGGCGGCGCGGACGTCTGAAACGACGGCCTTAACCAGCGCCTGGCGCGCGGCGGTGTCACCCAGCAGGTCGGGGTCGGATTTGATTTCCAACAGCAGATGCACACCCAGATGCTGCGGCTGTTGCAGCAGCGCCAGCAGGTCGGCAAGGCGGGGAATGCGCAGGCCGGTCAGGAAGGCCTGATCCGGGAACCGGCGGCCATAGGCGGTGGCGCCATCCAGCCCGCCCACATCATAGCGCTGCAATTCGGCGTAGCTGAGGGCAGAAACTTTGGGTTCCGCGCCTTGCAGCCAATTGCCGTTCCCATCTCGGACCATCGACCGGGTCAGATGGTGGTTGTGGGTGATCACCGCGACGCCGTCGCGGGTGGCGGTGACGTCCAGCTCCAACAGCTCCACCCCGGTTTTCAGGGTGAATTCAAAGCCTTCCATAGTGTTCTCCGGCAGCACGCCGCGGGCGCCGCGGTGGCCGATCAGCCGGATCACCCCGGGCGTGCCGGTAAATGCAGGGATCTGCGGGAAGGCCATCAGTCCTCCAGACGCTTGCCGGAGGCGGTATCGAACAAATGTGTCAGCGCGGGCGTGGCCGAGAAGCGGCGGATGCTGCCGATGCTGTCGTTGGCGTGGCCCGGAACGCTGGCGGTCAGGGTGTGTTCGGTGCCTTGCAGATGCCCGTGGATCAGGGTGTTGGCACCCAGCTGCTCCAGCAGGTCCACCTCCAGCGCGATGGGGCCTGCGGGGTCGTCCGTAAGGTGTTCGGGGCGCAGCCCAAGGGTAACGGCGCCGTGGCTGCGGGAAGACACGGCCAGCACCGCCCCATCGGGCAGGGTGGCACGGCCGGCGTTCAGATCAGCAGGCAGGAAGTTCATCGCCGGGCTGCCGATAAAGCCCGCCACAAACACCGAAGCCGGATGGTCATACAGCTCAATCGGGGTGCCGAACTGCTCCACATAGCCGCCGTTCAGCACCATCAGCCGGTCGCCCAGTGTCATCGCCTCGACCTGATCGTGGGTCACATAGATCGAGGTCACCCCCAGCCGTTGCTGCAGCTTGCGGATTTCCAGCCGCATCTGCACCCGCAACTTGGCATCAAGGTTGGAAAGCGGCTCGTCAAACAGGAACACCTGCGGATCGCGCACGATGGCGCGGCCCATGGCGACCCGCTGGCGCTGGCCGCCCGACAGTTGCCGCGGTTTGCGGTCAAGGTACTGCCTGATCTCCAGGATCTCGGCGGCTTCCTCAACCCGGCGGTTGATCTCTTCTTTCGGCAGTTTGCGGATTTTCAGCCCGTAAGCCATGTTCTGGCGCACCGACATATGCGGGTACAGCGCGTAGTTCTGGAACACCATGGCGATATCGCGCGCCGAGGGTTCCAGCTCATTCACCCGGCGCCCGCCGATGGAAATTTCGCCGGAGGTCACGCTTTCCAGCCCCGCCACCATCCGCAAGAGCGTGGACTTGCCGCAGCCGGAGGGGCCGACGATGACGATGAATTCGCCATCGTTGATGTCGCCTTCGACATGGTGCAGCACCTCGGTCGGCCCGTAGGATTTCACCAGGTCTTTGAGTTGAATATCAGCCATTTCGGGGCGCCTTACTTATCGGTTTCCGTCAAGCCCTGCACAAAGAGCTTTTGCATTGCGATGACCACAAACACCGGCGGGATCATCGCCAGAAGGGCCGTGGTCATGATGATGTTCCATTGCGGGCTTTGCTCGGCCGCCTCCAGCATCTGCTTGATCGACATCACGATGGTGGTCATCGAGGTGTCGGTGGTGATCAACAGCGGCCAGAGGTACTGGTTCCAGCCGAAGATGAAGAGGATCACAAACAGCGCCGCGATATTGGTGCGCGACAAGGGCAGCAGAATGTCAAAGAAGAACCTGAGCGGCCCGGCGCCGTCGATACGGGCGCTTTCCAGCAGCTCATCCGGCACTGTCAGGAACACCTGGCGGAACATGAATGTTGCGGTGGCCGAGGCGATCAGCGGGATCGACAAACCCCAGTAACTGTTCAGCAGTCCCAGGTTCGCGACCACCTCGAACGTGGGCAGGATCCGCACTTCGACCGGCAGCATCAGGGTGATGAAGATCATCCAGAAAAACCCCATGCGGAACGGGAATTTGAAATAGACGATGGCAAAGGCCGACAGCAGCGAGATGGCGATCTTGCCGGTGGAGATCATCAGAGCCATCGCCAGGGAGTTCAGCAGCATCAGCCAGACCGGCGCGGTCTCTGTCCCGCTGAGGCCGGATCCGAACAGGGTCTGCTTCATGTTCTCAAGGAAGTAATTCCCCGGCCACAGCGGCAGCGGCGCCTGGTTCATGCGCAGCTGGTCATGGGTGGAGGCGACAAAGGTGATCCACACCGGCAGGGCAATCGCCAGAACGCCAAGCACCAGCACCAGATGGGTCAGGAAAGTGACCAGGGGGCGGTTTTCAACCATCAGTATGCCACCTTTCTTTCAACAAAGCGGAACTGGACCACGGTCATCGCAATCACCAGCACCATCAGCACCACCGACTGCGCCGCCGAGCCGCCAAGGTCGAGGCCGACAAAGCCGTCGTTGAACACCTTGTAGACCAGGATGGTGGTGGAGGTGCCGGGGCCGCCCTGGGTGACGGCGTGGATGATGCCGAAGGTCTCGAAAAAGGCGTAGACCATGTTGATGACCAGCAGGAAAAATGTGGTGGGCGAGATCAGCGGAAAGATGATGGTCCAGAACCGGCGTGCGGGGCCTGCACCGTCGATTGCGGCGGCCTCGATCACGGAATTCGGGATGGATTGCATGGCAGCAAGGTAGAACAGGAAATTATAGGCGACCTGCTTCCACGCCGCGGCCAGGATCACCAGGGCCATCGCCTGGGTGCCGTTCAGGTAGTGGTTCCAGGTGATGCCCGCGAATTCCAGGAAATAGGGGAAGATGCCAAGGGTCGGGTTGAACATGAACACCCACAGCGCCCCGGCCAGAACCGGCGCCACCGCATAGGGCCAGATCAGCAGGGTGCGGTAGAACATCGCGCCGCGCACCACCCGCTGGGCAAAGCCCGCCAGCAAGAGCGCCACGCCCATCGACAGCCCCGCCACCAGCAATGAGAACACCGCGGTGCGCTGGAAACTGGCCAGGTAATGACTGTCCGACCACAGGATTTCGAAGTTTTCGAACCAGACAAATTCGGTGCCAAGGCCAAAGGCGTCTTCGATCAGGAAAGACTGGTACATCGCCTGGCTGGCGGGCCAGATGAAGAACACCAGCGTGATGAGGATTTGCGGTGCGACCAGCAGGTAAGGCAGCGCCGAGGTTGGGAAGTGCACCCGTTTGAGCATGAATGGCCCCAGTCAGGAAAGCGGCCCTGCCGCCCCGGGAAAAGGGCGGCAGGGACAGGTCATCAGGATCGGTTAGGACGGGTTGGCGGTGCGCTCGAACCGGCGCAGCAGGTCGTTGCCGCGCGACACCGCTGCATCCAGCGCGTCCTGTGCGGTTTTCTCGCCGCCCCACAGGGCTTCCAGCTCTTCGTTGATCACGTCGCGGACCTGAACAAAGTTGCCATAGCGCAGGCCGCGGCTGTTGGCCGTGGGGGTGTTCAGGCTCAGCTGTTTGATCGCGGTATCGGTGCCGGGGTTGCTGTCATAGAACCCCTGTTCCTTGGACAGCTCATAGGCGGCGGTGGTGATCGGCACATAGCCGGTCTCCTGGTGCCACCAGGACTGCACCTCGGGTGAGGACAGATAGGTCAGGAACTTGGCGGTGCCTTTGTATTCCGCCTCGTCATGGCCCTCGAGCACCCACAGGGTGGCGCCGCCGATGATCGAGTTCTGCGGCGCGTCTGCCACGTTGGTGTCCAGAGGCAGCATGGCCTGGCCGAATTCGAACTTGGCCTGCGAGGAAATCGAGCCGTAATAGGCCGAGGAGTTCATCCACATGCCGCATTCGCCGTTGGTGAACATCGGCAGGCTGTCGCCGCGGCGGCCGCCGTAGACAAACAACCCGTCTTTGCCCATCGAGGCGACATCATCCAGCCGCGCGGCCACTTGCGCGTTGTTGAAGGTCAGCTCGGTGTCGAACCCGGCAAAGCCGTTTTCCTTGGTGCCGGTAGGCAGGTTGTGCCAGGCCGAGAAGTTCTCGATCATCACCCAGGACTGCCAGCCAAAAGACACACCGCATTTCATGCCGTTATCAACCAGCTTCTGCGAGGCGGTCTTGACCTCGTCCCAGGTGGCGGGCACTGCGGCGCCGGCTGCGTCCAGCGCGTCCTTGTTGTACCACAGGACAGGGGTGGAGCTGTTGAAGGGCATCGACAGCAGCTCGCCCTCGGGCGTCTCATAGTAGGACACCACGGCAGGCAGGAAGGCGTCGCCGTCAAACGGCTCGCCTGCGTCGTTCATCAGCTTTTCAACCGGGTAGATGGCGCCTTTGGCGGCCATCATGGTGGCGGTGCCGACCTCGAAGACCTGCACAATCTGCGGGTGTTCCTTGGCGCGGAAGGCCGCAATCGCCGCGGTCATGGTTTCGGTGTAGTTGCCCTTGTAGACGGGCACCACCTTGTAATCGGACTGGGTGGCGTTGAAGTCTTCGGCGATTTTGTTGACGCGTTCGCCGTTGGTGCCGCCCATGGCGTGCCACCACTGAATTTCGGTTTCTGCAAATGCGGTGCTGCCAGCAACGGCCAGAACGGCCGAGGCGCAGAGCAAGGATTTGATCGGCATGAGCTTCTCTCCCAAGGTTGGCTATGGCGATAGCTTTTGTCTGGCGGGAAAGATAATTCAAGCAAAAGTTTTTTGACAAAAAACATAACATGATGTTATGCGGTGGCGTGTCAATCTTCCTGTGAAAGCGGCTAACCCCTTGAAATTTAAACTCCGCCAGCTTGAGGCATTTCAGGCCGTTGCCCGTACAGGCTCTGTTACCCGCGCCGCTGAGAGCCTCGGGATTTCCCAGCCGGCGGCCAGCCGTCTGCTGTCTGATTTTTCAAAAACAGTGGCGGTGGATCTGTTCACCCGCAAGGACGGGCTGCTGATTCCCACCTCTGAGGCGCGCTATCTGCTGTCCGAGGTGGGCCGGGTGTTCGACAGTCTGAACCACCTGGAGGAACTCAACCGGGACTTGACCGAGCGCACCGCCGGCCATCTGCGCATCGCCTGTCTGCCGGGCTTTGCCACGGCGCTGCTGCCCAAGCTGCTGGCCGGATTTCTGGAGCACCGCCCCGGCGTGCGGCTGACGCTGGAACCGGACCGGCCCGAGCGGATTTTGGAATGGATCATCGGCGAGCAGTATGACTGCGGCATCACCGACGGGTTTGCCGCCCATCCGGCGGTGGAAAACATCGACATCCCCGTCCGTACCGTCTGTGTGCTGCCGCAGAATGATCCGCTGGCAGAACAGGATGTTATCACGCCGCGTGATCTGCAGCACCGCAAGATCATCCACACCCGCCGCGACAGCCCGTTTTTCCGCAAGCTGCACAAATCCTTTTCCGAAGCGGGGGTGGAATTGAACAGCTGGATCGAGGTGCGCCAGTTCTCCACCGCCTGCATCATGGTCGGCCAGGGGCAGGGGGCGTCCGTGGTCAGCGCCCTGGATGCCGAACAGTTCCGCGGCCAGGGCATTGCCATCGTGCCCTTCGCACCCGAGCTGCATCACCGGCTGTCGATCCTGCGGCCGGTGTCGGGCAGCCGGTCGCTGCTGGCGCTGGACTTTCTGGACGCCTTTACCAACAGCCTGGCGCCATTCCGCGCCGATCTGGAACCGGCGCGGGGCTGAACGCTATTCGTCACCCTTGTAATAGCCGATCACATCGTTTTCCGTCGTGGCGCCAAGTCCGTTCAGCAAGCGGTTCGAGTAGTTGAAGTAAGCGCAGACCTGGTTCACCTCCAGGATCTCGCCATCGTCGCAGCCCGCGATCTTGAGCACCTCAAAATCCGATTTCACCATCTTGCCCGCATCGGTGGTCAGCTTGCCGGCATAACGCAGCAGGGCCAGGTCCTTGCCCTGAAACGCATCCTCGGGGCGGTGCGCCTTAAGCGCTGTGAAAATCCGGTCGCTGCGCGGCTGGTCCTTCAGCAGGTTGCGCACGTTCATGAAATGATGGGTCAGCGAATAGCTGCAGTCGTTCAGGATCGAGGTGTAGCTGGCAATCACTTCCAGGAACCAGAACGGCAGTTTGTTGTCCTTGGAATGCAGCACCGAGCGGTAGAGCGTCACATGGCCGTTCATCGTCTCGGGGCGCAGTGAATGTACCCGCATCACCGTGTCGACGGTGCCATGCGGCGTGCGCGCGTTGTCCAGCAATTCCTTAAGCCGACCTGCGGCCTTTTCGTCCGGGATCATCTCAATCCATGCGCTCATATGCTTTCTCCGCGGTTTCCGGGGGCAGGATAGGGGAAGGGGCGCCCTGAATGACAGTAGAAATTTCTACTGTTGTGAAATTTATCTGGATCGGGGGGGGCGGCTGCGGGTAACATCCGCGTGAGGATCAAGAGGGGGAATTGCGGGATGCAGGATGCGGATTTGCGCAGGGGCGCTGAAAATCTGCTGGTGACCTGCGGCGGTTTGCGCGCCGGGGACCATCTGCTGATCCTGCGGGAGGATCCCGCAAACGGCTATTACGACGCGGCGATTGCCGGGGCGGTGCTGGACAGCGCCCGCGAGCTGGGGATCAAGGCGCAGGCCGAAATCCTGCCGTTTGATCCGATGGGTGCCGCGTTGCCGCCAGCGCTGGTGGCGCGGATGAAGGCCGCGGACCGGGTGCTGTTTCTGTCGCGCAGCGGCGATCAGATCCGGTTCAATGCGGATATGCAGGGCATCCGCCCGATCATGTCTTATGCGCTGGATGCGGGGATGCTGGCATCCGGGTTCGGGCGTGCCAACTATCAAGGGTTTGTGGCGCTGAAGGATGCGGTCAATACGCTGATGGCAGCGGCCCGGCATATCCGCGTGACCTGTCCGCTGGGCACCGACTTCAGCGGGCCGGGTGCGGGTTATCCCAAATCCGGCGCTGCGGATGTGGCCGTCACACGGTTTCCGATGTCGGTCTTTGCACCGGTGCCGACGCAGGGGTTCTCGGGCGTGGTGATGCAGGATGGCTTTCTGGTCGGGACCGGCTCGAAATTCTATGCCCCCTACGGCTGCGATCTGCGCGAACCGCTGGCGGTGCATTTCCGCGGCAGCGTGCTGGAGAGGTTCAAGGGCCACGATATGGACGAGCATTGCGCCCGGATGCACTACGCACGCGTGGGGAAGCAGTTCGGTCTGGATCCGATGACCATGCATTCCTGGCACGCAGGCATCCATCCGGGCTGTGCCTATGGCATGGCGGCAGCCGAGAATTACGAGCGCTGGAGCGGCGCGGCCTTTGGCAACCCGCGGCTGATGCACTTCCACACCTGCGGTCATTACGCACCCGGAGAGATTTCGCTGAACGTGCTGGACCCGACGATTGTGGTGGACGGCGCTGCGGTCTGGAAAGACGGCGTGTTCGACCCGCATCTGGTTCCGGGCGGGTCGGAAGTTTTGGCGCAATTCCCCTGCATCAAGGCGGTGTTTGACGCACCTGCGCAGGCAGTGGGTCAGGGACCGGGCGGGCGGCTCGCCGGCTGAAATCCGGCGGGGAAACGGCTTCGCTTTCAGCCGGCTTCGGATTTGATGTGCCGGGCGACGCGGGTGCGGAACCGCATCGCGCCTGCGTCCAGTCCAAGGTTGATATAGGGGGTCTTGCGTTCCGCCATGCCGGTCTGGACGTATTCCAGCACTTCCTTGTCTTCGGTAAAGGCCATGATGGCGCCGTCGAACATGCGCTGCGACATCGCCGCGTCCTCCGCATGCATGTTGCGGTGCTGGAACCAGAAATAGCGCGAACGCCCGCCGTCCACCGGGGTGATGAAGTTGTAGGAGATATTCACAAACGCATTCGGCGACTGGGGCACATCCTTGCCGCCTTCGCCCCTTGGAGTGTAGACCGACATGTTGATTG
This sequence comes from Leisingera sp. NJS204, assembly GCF_004123675.1. Taxonomy (NCBI): domain Bacteria; kingdom Pseudomonadati; phylum Pseudomonadota; class Alphaproteobacteria; order Rhodobacterales; family Roseobacteraceae; genus Leisingera; species Leisingera sp. NJS204. The sequence continues at coordinate 137,591 of NZ_CP035418.1, forward strand.
CGGTGGCGGGCAGGCGGCATTCGTAATGCTGCTTGCGGTCGCAGGTCGGGCCAAAGGGCAGCATGTCCTTGTAATAGGGCGGCGGCGCCTCATCCAGCACCCAGCGGGAGACGATGACGCCGTCCCCGGTCTCCTCCAGATCCAGCGGGCGGTTGTCGGTGCCGGCCCCGGCAAAGGAGGTCAGATGCACCCAGGCCACATGGCTGGGGTCCAGCAAGTTGTCGGTGATGTAGAGGTAATGACAGGCCATCTCCATCGCGCCCTTTTGCGTCTTGCCCCACGCCGGATCGTCGAAGTTCGGAATGTGGATGATCCGGTCCCGGTCGGCCTGCTCCGGATCGCCCATCCAAAGCCATAGGAATCCCCAGCGGTCCTCGGCCGTATAGGACTGCACCGCGGCGCGGCGCGGCGGGTTGTCGAGCTGGGTGGGGGCAATCACGCATTCGCCGCGGCAATCAAATGTCAGCCCGTGGTAGCCGCAGACCACATGGTCGCCCTCGATGGTGCCGCGCGACAGCGGCAGCTTGCGGTGCGGGCAGGCGTCCTCGAGCGCGATGGCCTTGCCTTGCGTGTCGCGGTAGATCACGATCTGTTCTTCCAGCATGGTGAGCGCGGTCAGTTCGCGCCCGAAATCCTCGCTGCGCCCTGCCACATACCAGCAATTGCGAAGATAGCCCTCGCCGCCGATCAGATCCGGTCTCATGGTTGCCCCTCTGAGAACACGTCAAAGGCCTTCAGCGCCTTGGCGCTGTAGGCATAGGAAGGCCCGCCGCCCATATAGGTGGCCATTGCCAGCGCCTCGCAGAGTTCCTGCCGCGTGGCGTCCAGCCGCACCAGCGAGCGGACATGAAAGCCGATGCAGCTGTCGCAGCGGGTGGCGATGGCGATGCCAAGGGCGATGAATTCCTTGGTCTTTTCACTCAGCGCGCCGGTCTTTTTGGCGGCCTGGCCCATGGTGGCGAAACCGCGAACGGTGTCGGGGACTTCTTTCGAGAAGGCGCTGATCTCGGCCTCGGTCCCGGCCATGAAGATTTTCCAGTCCATATCTTGTCTCCTCAGCCTCTTTCGTCCGATCCCATGCGGCGTTCCAGCCAGCGCACCCCGGCGCTGATGATCAGCACCAGCACCAGGTATTCCAGGATCAGCAGGGTGTAGATTTCCAGCGGGCGGTATTCGCTGACCACCAGCTCATTTGCGCGCCGTGTCAGTTCCTGCATGCCGATGACGGAGGCAAAGGCGCTCATCTTGACGATGTAGATGAACTGATTTGCCAAGGGCGGCAGGATGCGGCGGATTGCCTGCGGCAGGATCACATAGCGCATCGTTTGCAGGTAGTTCAGGCCGATGGTCTGGGCCGCCTCTGTCTGGCCCTTGGCAATCGATTGGATACCGGCGCGGTAAATCTCGGCGGTAAAGGCGCTGTCGGACAGCGCCAAAGTGATGATGGCGCCCCAGAACGGATCAATCGGCACGTTCATCCCCATCTCGCGGAAGATGATCGGCAACCCGTAGAACACCCAGAACAGCATCGGCAGCAGCGGGATCGAGCGGACAAGCTCCACATAGACACGGTTCACCATCCGCCAGCCGCGGCTTTTGGCGAGGCCGGGCAGGGCGACGATCAGGCCAAGACCGATGGAGATTGCGGCGGCGATCACCGAGATCAGGATAGTGTCGCCCATGCCGGCGATCAGGAATTTCACGTTCACCCAGCCGCTTGCGGTCATCGGGTTGATCACATACCAGCCCCAGGTCGAGGAACTGGAACAACCCGCAAGCGCCAGCAGCGGCAGCAGCGACAGGATCAGGGTCTTTTTCATGCTTGATCCTTCCGGTCAGTGCTGCAGGATCTGCGACAGGAATTTCTGGCAGCGCGGCGAGCGGGGGGAGCCGAAGAACTCTTGGGGCGGGCCTTGCTCGACAATCTCGCCTGCATCCATGAACACCATCTGGTCGGCCACCTTGCGGGCAAATCCCATCTCATGGGTGACCACCACCATGGTCATGCCGTCCACCGCCAGTTCCGCCATTACGTCCAGCACTTCCGAGATCATCTCCGGGTCCAGCGCCGAGGTCGGCTCGTCAAACAGCAGCACCTTGGGTTCCATGCAAAGCGAGCGCGCAATCGCCACCCGCTGCTGCTGGCCGCCGGACAGCTGGCCGGGGCGCTTGCGGGCCTGGTCCGGGATATGCACCCGCTCCAGATAATGCATCGCCTTGGCTTCGGCCTCGGCCCTGGACAGGCCGCGGGCTTTGACCGGGCCCAGCGTCAGGTTCTCCAGCACCGTCAGATGCGGGAACAGGTTGAACTGCTGGAACACCATGCCGACCTCGGAGCGGATCGCGGCAACGGATTGCGGATCGTTTGTCAGCTCGGTCCCGTCGACCCGGATGATGCCCTTCTGATGCTCCTCCAGCCGGTTGATGCAGCGCACAACGGTGGATTTGCCGGACCCGGACGGCCCGCAGATCACAACCTTTTCACCGGCCCGCACCGTCAGGCTGATGTCCTTCAGCACATGAAACGTGCCATACCATTTGTTGACACCGGCAAGTTCGATGGCAAATGCGGGGTCTGGTTGCGGGTTCCCTGGCATATTTTTCTTCCCAAGAAAAATTTTTCTTGAGGTTAACGGCCCAGTTGCCGTTAAATCAAGCATCAAATCTGCTACTTTTCCGAGGCAGCCAAAAACGCACCAACGGGGAGATACCGATGAAACATATTCTAAAGGCGGTGGCCGCCGCAGCAGTGACAGTGGTGCTGGCGGGGTCCGCGCAGGCGCAATCGGCGCTGCACGAAATCCTGGACAGCGGTGTGCTGAAGGTCGGCACGACGGGCGACTGGAACCCGATGACGCTGCGCGATCCGGCGACCAACAGCTACAAAGGGTATGACATCGACATCATGGCCGAACTGGCCAAGGATCTGGGCGTCGAGGTGGAATTTGTGCCGGCCGACTGGAAAACCCTGGTGAATGGCGTAGTGGCGGGCAAGTACCATCTGACCGGTTCGGCCTCGATCTCGGCGCCGCGGATGAAGGTTGCGGGTTTTTCCGACAGCTATATCGCGGTGGAGATTTTTCCGTTCACACTTAAGGAAAAGGCCGGGAATTTTTCCGGCTACGCGTCGATCAACCAGCCGGGAGTAAAGGTGGCCACCACGCTGGGCACCACGTTCGAGAAACTGGCGCGCGAATGGTTCCCCGAGGCCGATATCAAAGTGGTTGAGGCGCCAGCGCGCGGGTTTCAGGAAGTGCTGGCGGGCCGCGCCGATGTGTTCATCACCTCCAACATCGAAGGCTCCACCCTGGAAGAGAAATTCCCGGTGACCCGGGTGCCGGACACCGGCCCGCGTGCGCCCACGCCGATTGCAATGCTGCTGCCGCAGGATGATCAGGTCTGGATCAACTACATGAACAACTGGGTGAAAGTGAAGAAGGCCACCGGTTTCTTTGAAGCCACCCAGGCCAAGTGGGGGCTGTAGAGGCCCATCGCGCAGCCGTTCCGGCGGCTGCGTTCCGGTCAGGCTTCGCTGGATTGGGCCTTGGTGACCATAGTGATGAAGCTCACCCTGTCCGTCTTCAGCTCTACCGGGCCGTGGGCGTTGCTGGAATCAAAGCTGATGCTGTCGCCGGGCTTCATATGGTACGAGGCCTCGCCGCATTGAAACACCATCTCGCCGCTGGTGATATGCATGAACTCAAGTCCGCGGTGACGGTACAGCGGGCGCGGCTTCAGCGGCTGTTCCAGGGTGACGGCAAAGCTCTCGAAACTCACATGGCTGGCCTCGGCCCGGCCGATCATCTTGTAGGTATGGCCAAAACCGCTGCCCAGCCGCTGCACCGTCATACCTTCACCCGCCGCAACAAAGGACACGTCCGAATGTTCCACCGTGCCGGCAAAGAAATTGATCAGCGGCGCACCGATCGCGTTGGCCAGTGCCTCAAGCGTTGTGAGCGAGGCCGAGACCTGGCCGCGCTCGATCTTGGAGATCATTGCAGTGGACACGCCCGCGCGCTCTGACAGTCCGGCCAGCGTCAGCCCGGCCAGCATCCGGTGGGTCTTGACTGCGGCGCCGACCAGCTGGTCCAGCGCGGGTTTTTCGATCTCTGCGGGCGATGAATCTTCCATTGGCACAGACTATGCCGCCTGCGTGCAAAGGAAAAGCTGCGCGTGGCGAATTGACAGGAGAAGACGATGCAGCTTGCCCATATGACCTGGCTAGAGGTTGAAGCCCGCCTGAAGGCGGGCGCGGCAGTGATGGTGCCGGTGGGGTCGACCGAGCAGCACGGGCCGATGGGCATGATCGGCACCGACACCATCTGCGCCGAGGCGGTGGCACTGCGGGCGGCTGATCTGCGCGATGCTATCGTCGCGCCCGCGCTGGCCTATACGCCGGCGCCCTTCAACACTGCGTTTCCCGGCACTGTCTCAATGCCGGAGGATCTGTTTCAGGCTCACGCTACCGCCGTCTTTCGCGGGCTGCTGGCGCAGGGGTTTTCGGGAGTGTTTATCGTCAATGGCCACGGTGCGAATTTGGCGCCATTGCAGCGCGCGGCACAGGCGCTGGATCCGGAGCGCGTCGCCATCCGCAGCTGGTGGGAGCCGCAGGAGGTCAACGAAATGCGCAAGGATCTGTATGGCGTTTGGGAGGGGATGCATGCAACCCCGTCCGAGGTCGCCATCACCCAGGCTCTGCTTGGTGAACTGCCCGCAGGCGAGGCGGCGAAACCGCCGCAGAAGCTGAGCCCGGCGTTCATCAAGGCCCATGCCGGCGACAAGCACGGCCCGCCGCAGGAACACAGGGCAGAGTTTCCGGACGGGCGTGTCGGCTCGCATTCCGCCCTGGCCAATCCGCAGGACGGCGCCCGCTTGCTGCAGGCAGCGGCGCGGGGGATTTGCGAGGCGTTTCTGGCGTTCTCGGCGCTGGCCGCTGGCAGAGGCGCTTAACCCAGCGGCTTTTCTTCCAGCAGCAACCGCTGCGCGGTGCGCTTGGCGTCGCCGAGATGCTGCTCGATGGCCGCCCGCGCGGCCTTTGCATTGGCTGAAACAATGGCTTGGCAGATATCCTGCATATGGGCAGGCCCCGGTTTCAGGCGGTCTTCGGTCGACAGGGTCACCGCCCGCAGCCGGCTGATGCGGCCGTTCAGACGCTGGGCGATTTCCCAGGCGACGCTGTGGCCGGCGCCTTCGAATATGATCCGGTAGAATTCTGTGGTGGCGCGCAGCATGGGGCCGGGCACGCCCGCCGCCACAGCGTCCTGCAAGGCGTGTTGCGCGGCTTGAAGCTGCTCTGCCAGCTCTGGTGTCATGTTCCGGGCGCAGGCGGTGGCGGCGGCGGTTTCCAGCATCTGGCGGATGTCATAGATCTGCCGCGCGTCTTCCCAGCTGAGCTGTGCCACAATCGGACCCTTGCCGGGCAGGATTTCGACCAGCCCCTCGGCCTCCAGATAGCGGATGGTTTCGCGCACCACGGTGCGGCTGACGCCCAGCTGATCACACAGGGGGCGTTCCACCAGCCGCTCGCCGGGGGCGAACTGGCCTGCAATGATCGCCTCGCGCATCCGCTCCTGCACGATGTCGCGCAGGGTCTGCGGCGGCTGGTCTATTTTGCGCATCACGGGTGGGTTTGTTGGGCGGTCTGCTGGGTGGTTCATGGGTCCTCCGATACCAGCACCGCCAGGGCGGAACAAGTCTGCATTGACATACTGTCTTATGGTATACCATATTACGTCAACTGGAATCACTGACGAAAGACACGCCCATGCCCGCTGAAATCCGCAAGACGCTGCTGCATGTCGAAGAGACCCTGATCGAGGGCGGCAAGGCCGCAGAGGTGCCGCTCAAGATGATTGCCGCGGTGGCTGTTATCAAAAACCCCTGGGCGGGGCAGGGCTTTACCGAGGACCTGCGCCCGGCGATCCATGACTGCGCACCGGGTCTGGGCGAGAAGCTGACCGCGATGATCCTTGAGGCCGCAGGCGGCGGCGACCGGGTGGAGGGCTACGGCAAATCCGCCATCGTCGGGGTGAATGGCGAGGTGGAGCATGCCTCTGCGCTCATTCACACGCTGCGCTTCGGCAACCACTTCCGCGAGGCGGTGGGGGCGAAATCCTATCTCGCTTTCACCAACACCCGCGGGCCTGCAAATGCCGCGTTGCAGATCCCGCTGATGGACAAGAACGACGGCGGACGGCGCAGCCATTATCTGACCATCCAGCTGTCGGTGGCCGATGCGCCCGGCCCGGATGAGATCGTGATCGCACTGGGTGCCTCCATCGGCGGCCGTCCGCATCACCGTATTGGCGACCGTTATCAGGACCTGAAGGAACTGGGGCATGACCTCGACAATCCTGCGTCTGTCTGAGCCTTACGGGGCTGTCACCTGCCAGCGGCAAGGGCCGGAGATAGGCAATGGGGCGCCGGTTGTGCTGATCCACGGGGTCGGCATGCAATCGGCGGCCTGGGCGCCGCAGATCGCGGCGCTGGCTGAAACCCATCAGGTGATCGCGCTGGACATGCCCGGCCATGGCGGCAGCGTGCCGCTGCCAGACGGTGCGGAACTGCCGGATTATGTGGCCTGGCTGCATGCGGTCCTGCAGGCATTGGACCTGGGGCCTGTGTCGCTGGCCGGCCATTCCATGGGGGCGCTGATTGCGGGCGGCTATGCGGTCTGCCATCCTGAAGGCACCGCCCGCGTGGCACTGCTGAACGGGGTGTTCCGGCGCACGGCGAAGGCACGGGCTGCGGTTGAGGCCCGCGCCGCCGAAATCCGCGCCGGCAGTTTTGATCTGGAAACGCCGCTGATCCGCTGGTTCGGCGATACTGCGGCGGACCAGGCTGCGCGGGCGCAGGTGGCTGAATGGCTGTCGGGCGTGAACCCTCAAGGCTACGCTGCCGCCTATACCGCCTTTGCCCGTGGTGACAGCACCTATGCCGACGGGTTCGCTGGCATCACCTGCCCGCTCTTGGCGCTGACCGGCGATGGCGACCCGAACTCGACACCCGGAATGGCGCAGATGATGGCCGATGCCGCGCCGCAGGGCCGCGCGCTTGTCATCGAAGGCCACCGGCATATGGTCAACCTGACTGCCCCCGCCGCGGTCAACGCCGCCCTGCGGGACTGGCTGAACACGGAAGGAGCGACGTCATGAGCGACATCGACCCGCGCGCATTGCGCAATGCCTTTGGCACCTTCATGACCGGCGTCACCGTTGTGACGGCGCAGGATCCGGACGGCAATCCGATTGGCTTCACCGCCAACTCCTTTACCTCGGTCTCTTTGGATCCGCCTTTGGTTCTGGTGTGCCTTGCCAATTCCTCCAGCAACTACGCCGCGTTTGAACAGGCGGACGGCTTTGCCATAAACGTTCTGGCGGAGGACCAGAAAGACGTCTCCAACACTTTTGCCCGCCCCGTTGAGGACCGCTTTGCCGCTGTCAATTGGCGCAAGGGGCCGGAAGGCAGCCCGGTGTTTGACGGTGTCTCGGCCTGGTTTGACTGTTCCATGCACAACCGGGTCCAGGCGGGCGACCACCTGATCCTGATCGGCAGGGTGGAGGCGTTTGAAACCTCGCCCGCACCCGGTCTGGGCTATGCCCGGGGCGCTTATGTGACCGCAGCGGCTGAGGCCGAGGCGCTGGCACAGGGCGCCAAGCTGATCGTCTCGGCCCTGATCGAGCATGAAGGCAAGGTGCTGCTGCTGGGCAATGATCAGGGCAAGCTGACCCTGCCGGAAACCCGCGTCGGCAAGGAAGGCGCCTCAGCCGCGCTGGCCAGGCTGATCGCCGAAACCGGCGTCGCGGCAGAGCCGGGGTTTATTTATTCAGTTTTCGAGGACGACACGCGCGAACATCAGCACATCTCGTTTCTGTGCCAATCCGCCGGGGGCACGCCGGCCAAGGGGGTTTTCACACCGCTGACCCAATCCACGCTGATGGACATCGCCGATGCGGCGGTTTGCGTCATGCTGGAACGGTTCGCCAGTGAAAGCCGGATGGGCAATTTCGGGGTGTATTATGGAAACCAGACCCGCGGCCAGGTCCGCGCGGTGGGGACAGGGGGCAGCGGCTCATGAAGTTTTCGCTTTTTGCGCATATGGAGCGGATTTCGGACGATCAGGACCAGAAACAGCTTTATGACGAGTTCATCCAGCTGTGCAAAATCGCCGATGACGGCGGCATGCATGCGGTCTGGACGGGTGAGCATCACGGGATGAATTTCACCATCGCGCCGAACCCGTTTCTGAACCTGGTGGATGTGGCGCGCCAGACCAGGAACGTGCGTTTGGGCACCGGCACGGTGATTGCGCCGTTCTGGCATCCGATCCGGCTGGCGGGCGAGGCGGCGATGACCGATATCATCACCGATGGCCGCCTGGATCTGGGCATTGCGCGGGGTGCCTATTCCTATGAGTACGAACGGATGCTGCCCGGCATGGACGCCTGGGAAGCAGGTCAGCGGATGCGCGAGCTGATCCCGGCGGTGCAGGGTCTGTGGCAGGGCGATTATGCCCAGGAGGGGGAGTTTCATTCCTTCCCCAAGACCACCTCCTCGCCCAAGCCGGTACAGGAAAACGGCCCGCCGATCTGGGTCGCGGCGCGCGATCCCAACAGCCATGAATTCGCCGTGGCAAACGGTTGCAATGTGCAGGTGACGCCGCTGTGGCAGGGCGACGGCGAGATCGAAGAACTGATGGGCAAGTTCAATGCCGCTTGCGCCAAACACCCGGAGGTGCCGCGGCCCAGGATCATGCTGCTGCAGCACACTTATGTGGCCGAAAGTGCTGCGGATGTGAAGCGCGGGGCGGAGGAGCTGAACCGGTTCTACAATTACTTCGGCGCCTGGTTCATGAACAAGCGGGACGTCTCACAGGGCCTGATCGACCCGCTCAGCGATGCGGACATCGCCGCCCATCCGTTCTACTCGCCCGAGGCGATGGAACGCGATTTGGTGATCGGTGAACCGGATGCGGTGATCGAACGGCTGAGAAAGTATGAGGCTTTGGGCTACGATGAATTTTCGTTCTGGATCGATAGCAGCATGAGTTTCGAGCGCAAGAAAGCCTCGCTTGAGCGGTTCATCGCGCAAGTCATGCCCGCCTTTCAGTAAAGGAGCCAGAACATGCAGACCTTCCAGCAGTATATTGGCGGCGCGTTCGAGGACGCAGGCAGCACCTTTGAAAGCTTAGATCCGGCTACCGGCGGCCCTTGGGCGCAAATGCCAAACGCCTCCGTCGCGGATGTGGACCGGGCGGTCTGCGCGGCCGAGGCTGCGTTCTTCTCCCCTGAATGGGCTGGGATGAGTGCCACCCAGCGCGGCAAGCTTTTGCTGCGGCTGGCTGATCTGGTGGCAGAAAACGCGCCGCGGCTGGCGGAACTGGAAACCCGCGACACCGGCAAGATCATCCGCGAGACCTCGGCGCAGATCGCCTATGTGGCGGAATACTACCGCTATTACGCAGGGTTGGCGGATAAGATCGAGGGCGCGCATCTGCCGATCGACAAGCCCGACATGGAGGTCTGGCTGCGGCGCGAGCCGGTCGGCGTGGTCGCCGCCATCGTGCCGTGGAATTCGCAGCTGTTCCTGTCGGCGGTGAAAATCGGCCCGGCGCTGGCGGCTGGCTGCACGGTGGTGCTGAAAGCGTCCGAGGAAGGCCCGGCGCCGATGCTGGAATTCGCCCGGATCTTTGATCAGGCGGGTTTCCCGCCGGGTGTTTTCAACGTCATAACCGGCGGGCCAGAGGCAGGCGCGGCGCTGACCAGCCACGCAAAAGTGGCCCATGTGGCGTTCACCGGCGGGCCGGAAACGGCGCGGCATATCGTGCGCAACTCGGCAGAAAACCTCGCGTCCACCTCGCTTGAGCTGGGCGGCAAGTCGCCCTTTATCGTGTTTGACGACGCCGATCTGGAAAGCGCGGTGAATGCGCAGGTCTCGGGCATCTTCGCCGCCACCGGGCAAAGCTGCGTCGCAGGCTCGCGGCTGGTGATCCAAAAGGGGATCAAGGATGCCTTTCTGGCCCGGCTGAAAGAAAAGGCCGAGGCGGTGGTGATCGGCGCGCCGCATGATATGGCCACCGAGGTCGGCCCCTTATGCACCCGGAAACAGCGCGACCATGCGCTGCGGCTGATCGGGGCCTCGCAACAAGCCGGTGCCAAACTGATTACCGGCGGCACCGTGCCGGAGGGGGAGGGTTTCTACTTCCCGCCCACTATTCTGGATTGTTCGAACACGCCGGAGGCGCCCTGCCTGTCGAGCGAGTTCTTTGGCCCGGTCCTGTCGGTCGTCAGCTTCGAGACTGAGGCTGAGGCACTGGAGATTGCCAACAGCACCGCCTTTGGGCTGGCGTCTGGGGTGTTCACCCGGAACCTGACCCGCGCGCACCGGATGATCCGGGGCATCCGTGCGGGCATCGTCTGGGTCAACACCTACCGCGCGGTCAGCCCGATTGCGCCCTTTGGCGGCCACGGCCTGTCCGGCCACGGGCGCGAGGGCGGGCTGCAGGCGGCGCTGGATTACACCAAGGTCAAGGCCGTCTGGCTGCGCACCAGCGACGAGCCGATCCCTGATCCCTTTGTAATGCGCTGACCTTTCCCGGGGCGTTTTACAGAACAAGCCATGCCCTCAGCCGTCCCGCCGTTCATTTGGCAGGGCGGTTTCCGGGTTGAAACCTTGGACGGGGAGATCGAGGCGCAGCGGATCTTCCTGCCAACCCTCGTTGCGGGGCTGCCGGGCGGTCCGCCAGTGGCCCGCAGGGGCCGCCGCGCTATGTGGTGGAAGGCTATGGGTTGTTCCCGCCCGGTGCGTCTCGTGCCCCGGGCGGGCGCTGCGCGTGGCGGGACCCTGCGGGGGCCGGCCTTCAGTGCCCGGCCTGATGAGGAGCGTTTCCCCATGATGACCAGTGCCCGGATTGTGATTGTGCTTGGCGGCACCGGGTTTCTCGGCCAGCGGGTGGTGCGCCGGCTGCAGGAGCATGGCTGCCAAGTCAGCACCGGCACACGGTTCCCGGAGGCGGCAGCGGCGCAGAGCGGCTTCGCCAGCAACGGCATCCGGCTGGTCAAAACGGATCTGGCAGACCCGGACGGATTGGCACAGGCTCTGTCGGGCTTTGGGGCCGTGGTCAACTGCATCGGCTGCTACGCCGAGAGCCGCGGCCAGAGTTTCCAGGGCATTCACGTCGAGGGCGCCCAAAGAATTGCCCGGATCGTGCGCCGGAACGACGGCCAGCGGCTGATCCACATTTCCGGGATCGGTGCCAGCCTGCATTCCCCATCAGCCTATGTGCGGAGCCGCGCCGAAGGTGAAGCGGCCGTCCGCAGTATCTGCCCCGGCGCCATTGTTTTGCGGCCCGGCGTGATGTTCAGCCGCAGCGGCGCCTTTTTCGGCGATCTGCAAAAAATCGTTGACCGCCTGCCGGTGATCCCGCTGTTCGGCACCGGGCGCACGCGGTTGCAGCCGGTCTGGGCGGGGGATGTGGCGGAAGCCGTCTGCCGGTTGCTCGACGCTCCGCACGCGCGCAGAAAAGTGTTTGAGCTGGGCGGGCCGGATATCCTTACCTACCGCGGCATCCTGCAGCGCCTGACGGCGCGTTCCGGCCGCCGCCGGGTGCTGCTGCCGGTGCCTTTTGCGCTGTGGCGGATTGCGGCGGCTGTGCTTTGGGTGATGCGCAATCCGCCGCTGACCCAGGCGCAGGTCGCCTTGATGCGGCAGGACAATACCGCCGGTGAGGCCATGGCAGGTTTTGCTGATCTGGGTATCACGCCGCACTCGGCCATCGCCATGGGGCTGCTTTGAACAGCGCTGCAAACCCCGCACCAGGCATCAGTCCCGGTGCGGGGAAAAAGGTCAGGTGAAACTGACGCCGTTCAGGTTCATCGGCAGTTCCGTCACCCGCGGGCCATGGGCTGCAATGGCATTGGCCAGTGCCGGCGCCGAGGGCGGCGTGCCGGGTTCGCCCACCCCGGTGGGGGCTTCGGCGGAGGGCAGGATGTGCACCTCGATGGCGGCAATGTCACCGATCCGCAGCGGCTCGTAATCGGGGAAGTTGGACTGATCCACCGCGCCGTCTGTCAGGGTGATCTCATTACGCATCGCATGGCCCAGGCCATAACCAATGCCGCCCTCCATCTGCGCGATGATCACATCCGGGTTGACCGCGATACCGCAATCCACCGCACAAGTGACTTTTTCAATCTGCACCCCGTCACCCGCATTGCCCGAGATTTCCACCACCTCGGCCACATAGCTGCCAAAGCTTTTGTGGACGGCGATACCTTGGCTGCGGCCCCCGGGCGCGCTGCCCCAGCTGCCCTTGTCCGCAGCCAGTTTCAAAACCCCTGCCAGACGCTGCTGATCAGCGCCGCCGCCCTCCAGCAGCGCCAGCCGGAACGCCACCGGATCGCGGCCCGCGGCGCGGGCGGCTGCGTCCATCATGGTTTCCATCACATAGGCGGTGTGGGTGTGCCCGACCGAGCGCCACCACAGCACCGTTGTAGCCTTGGCCGTGTCAGTGAGACCGACAAACTGGCCGGGGATCCGGTAGGGGCTGTCCGCCACGCCTTCGACTGAGCTGTGGTCGACGCCGTCATGCACCGTGAAGGCCTCGAACGGGGTGCCCTTCATGATCGACTGGGCCGCAACCCGGTGGTCCCAGCCGGCTATATTGCCATCGCCGTCCAGCCCCACGCGCACCCGATGCGCCACTGCCGGGCGGTAGTAGCCGCCGGTGATGTCATCCTCGCGCGACCAGACCAGTTTCACCGGGCGGGTTCGGTCGGTCAGGACAAAGGCCAGCGCCGCCTCCACCTGGTAATCCGCCGTCGGCGTGGCGCGGCGGCCAAAGGAGCCGCCTGCAAACATCGTGTTGATGCGGATCTTTTCCATCGGCAGCTGAAAGATCTCTGCCATTGCCATATGCGGGCCGGTCGGCATCTGGGCGCCGTCATGCAGGGTGACTCCGCCGTCCGCGTCAGCCTCGATGGTGCAGGTGAGCGGCTCCATCGGCGCATGGGCCAGCAGCGGGAAATAGAAAGTGTGATCCACCACTTTCTCAGCTCCGTCGATCAGCGCAGCGGTGGCGGATTGGTCAGCACCGTTGGCATTATACTGCGGCGCCGCGTTCACTGCGGCCAGCAGCTGCTCGCGGATCTGGTCCGAGCTGCGGCTTTCGGCGGCGGAGAAATCCCACTCCACGCTGATCGCTTCGCGGGCCTGAAACGCGCCCCATGTGTCTTCGGCATAGACCGCGACACCCGCCTTGTTGGGCAGAATGGCGGCACGGATATAGCCCTTGACCGTTTTGGCATCGCTATCGTCAAAACCGGTTGCCAGTCCGCCCATGCGCGGGCTGCGGGCAATCACCACAACCATCTGTCCCGGCAGATGCAGGTCCATCGCATATTTTGCGGTGCCGTTGGTTTTGGGCAGGGAATCCTTACGCTTCACCGATGCATTGCCGATCAGGCGGAATTCGCCGGGGTCTTTCAGACGCGGCTCCGCAGGGGCCTCCATCTGCGCGGCGGCGGCAACAAATTCCGCCAGCGGTGCCTTATGGCCTGCACCCTTGATGATACCGTCTTCGATGGTCAGCCCGGCGG